>CAMHDT010000068.1 GCA_946183985.1 uncultured Prevotella sp. | reverse complement strand
GGGAATAATAATGCTTTCTTGCCAATTTTATGAGGGAATATTAGCGTTACTCTCCTATTTCCTTGATGATATTCTCAATCTTCTTGTTCAGCTCATTGCCCTCGGCAACAAGAGTTTCGAGTTTCGCATTTACCTCTTTGATATCGATAACTTCGCGTGTATCTTCCTGCTCTACATAGCTGGAGACACTGAGGTTGGCATCGTTTTCAAGAATATCGTCGTTTTTTACGAGTTTAGCCAGATACTGCTCGTCCTTGCGGTTTACAAAGAGTTCCATAATCTTCTCCTGATGCTCAGGCAGGAGCACGTTCTTGTTGCCATCCTTCTGGAACAGTTTGCTGGCATCGATGAAGAGTACCGAGCTATCCGTCTTGGCACTCTTCTTCAGCACGATGATACAGGTGGCAATACCCACACCAAAGAAGAGGTTGGCAGGCAACTGAATGACAGTATCTACGTAGTTATTCTTAATCAGATACTCACGGATTTTCTTTTCGTCGCCTCCACGATATAACACACCTGGGAACTCTACGATGGCGGCTGTGCCTTTCTCTGACAGGTGCCACAACATGTGCATGGTGAAAGCTAAGTCGGCAGCACTCTTAGGTGCCAGCACACCAGCGGGAGCATAACGCTCGTCGTTAATCAGGATAGGATTATCCTTGCCGTCCCACTTCAACGAGTAGGGTGGATTAGAGACAATGGCATCGAAGGGCGCCTCGTCCATGTGCTGAGGTTTCAGCAGGGTGTCCTCCAAGCGGATGTCGAAGTTATCAAAGTTCACATTGTGCAGGAACATGTTGATGCGACAAAGGTTGTAAGTCGTAGGGTTCACCTCCTGACCAAAGTACTTCAGGTTGGGATTCTGCCTGCCTACGGTCTTGGCAAACTTCAGGAGCAACGAGCCTGATCCGCAGGCAGGGTCATACACCTTATTAATATTAGGATTGTTCCAAGAAGCCAATTGTGCAAGGAGCTCGCTGACCTGCTGAGGGGTGAAGAACTCACCACCGCTCTTGCCTGCCTGCGAGGCATACATCTGCATCAGGAACTCGTAGGTGTCGCCAAACGTATCGTTGTTGGTGTCGTTATACTTCGAGCCTAAGTCCATCTGAGAAACAGCCTGTAGCACACGTGCCAACAGTTGGTTGCGCTTGATGACTGTGGAGCCCAGTGCCGAGTTGTCTACGGTAAAGTCGCTGAACAAGCCACGCAGGTCGTCTTCTGAGGGTGTGCCCACAGCAGAGGCCTCAATGGAGCGGAAGATATTGGTCAGTCGCTCGTTCAGGTTCTCGTCCTTCTCTGCAATCTTCACCACGTTCTGGAATAGTTGTGAGGGCAGAATAAAGTAGCCTTTTTCCTCTACCATCTTCTTGCGGATGTTCTCAGCCATCTCGTCGCTAATGCTGGCGTAGTCAAAATCGGGCTGACCAGCAGCCGCCATCAGTTGGTGTATATAGTCGCAGATGTTCTCAGAGATAAACCTATAGAAGATGCTCCCCAAGACATACGCCTTGAATTCCCATCCGTCAACGGCACCACGAAGGTCGTTGGCTATCTTCCATATTGTTTTGTGTAATTCTGCACGTTCTTGTTGTGTTGCCATATAAGGTAGTTTTAGGGGCGAAAATCATACTGGCACCTCCAGTACTTAAATGCAAAGATACATAAAAATATCGAGATTACTCACGCCCAAGCCCATTTTTTACTCATTATTTAATAAAAGGGCCTCTGTCATTGTTTTATTTGGTTGTTTCTGAAGGAAGCCCCGTTTGGGTCTAACGGAGGCTTCCTTGAGGTTCAACGCAGCCTGTTTTGAAATGCAAAGGAGCCTCCGTTGCGTTTCAAAACAGGCTCCATTGAAGTCCAAAACTGCCTTCCTTGAAGTCCAAAACTGCCTTCCTTGAAGTCCAAAACTGCCTTCCTTGAACCATGACGGCGTATCCGTTGCAGATTTTTTGAACATCGGTCTTAGGTAGGCTGCACCTCGGAAAAATCCAAGATTCTCTTGGTTTTTCACTCACTTATTGGATAAATTTCTCATGCTCGGCAAAAATAATTATGAATTATGAATTATGAATTATGAATTATTCGTACCTTTGCACCCGGAAAGCAAGAAAAGGAAATAATAACGATAGATACAATGGGAAAAGTAATCTTGACGGGCGACCGTCCTACTGGCAAACTGCATCTGGGCCACTATGTGGGCTCGTTGCGCCGTCGTGTGGAACTGCAGAACGCGGGCGACTATGACCGCATGTTTGTGTTTATGGCCGATGTACAGGCCCTTACCGACAATGCCGACAATCCTGAGAAAATACGTAACAGCGTGACGCAGGTGGCGCTTGACTATCTGGCTGCCGGTCTCGACCCGCAGAAGTGCACGCTCTTCATACAGAGTGGCATACCCGAACTGGCTGAACTCACCACCTATCTGATGAACCTGATTACCGTGAGCCGCGTGCAGCGCAACCCGACGGTGAAAACTGAAATAAAGATGCGCGGATTCAGCGGAGAGAGCATCCCCCTCGGATTCTTCTGCTACCCCGTGAGCCAGGCTGCCGACATCACTTTGTTTAAGGCTACCACCGTGCCTGCCGGCGAAGACCAGGAGCCGATGCTCGAGGTGACTCGCGAACTTGTTAATCGCTTCAACAACATCTACGCCCCTGTGCTCGTGGAACCCAACATCATGCTCCCTGAGAACCTGACCGCACGGCGCCTGCCGGGTACAGACGGCAAGGAGAAGATGTCGAAGAGCCTGGGCAACTGCATCTACCTCTCTGACTCGGCCGACGAGGTGTGGCAGAAGGTGCGCTCGATGTATACCGACCCCACACACCTTAATGTGTCGGACCCCGGACACGTGGAGGGCAACGCCGTGTTTACTTATCTCGATGCGTTCTCTACCGATGATGACTTCCGCAACTTCTGGCCCGAATATGAGAACCTTGATGCCCTTAAGGACCATTACCGTAGGGGCGGCCTGGGCGACATGAAGTGCAAGAAATTCCTGAACGAAGTGCTCAACAAGCATCTCGAGCCCATGCGCCAGCGCCGTGCTGAGTTGGAAAAGGATATTCCTGAAATTTACAATATCCTGCGCAAGGGTACCGAACAGGCCCGCGAGGTGGGCGCACAGACCATGAGCGAGGTGCGCCGCGCCATGCAGATTGACTATTTTGGATAATAAGGATTATTGTAAGATACTAAAATAAGGAATGCCCGTAACCTCACACGATAGAGGTTGCGGGCATTCCTTTATGATGTTATCGGCTATTGATCCAGCAGATCGGGACGCAGGCGGCGCGTGCGCTCCATGGCCTGCTCCAGTTCCCACTCGCGAATCTTGGCCTCATTGCCGCTGAGGAGAATGTCGGGCACACGCCAGCCCTTGTAGTCGGCCGGACGCGTGTAGATAGGTGCGGCAAGGATGTCGTCCTGGAAACAGTCGCTGAGGGCGCTCTGCTCGTCGCCGATGACGCCAGGCACGACGCGTACCACGGCATCTGCAATCATGGCGGCCACAAGTTCGCCACCGGTGAGCACGAAGTCGCCGATGCTGATCTCGCGGGTGATGAGGTGGTCGCGTATGCGCTGGTCGATGCCTTTATAGTGACCGGCAAGGATGATGAGGTTGCCTTTCATGGACAGTTCGTTGGCCATATGCTGGTTGAAGCGCTCGCCGTCGGGCGAGGTGAAGATGACCTCGTCGTAGTCGCGCTCGGCCTTGAGGGCGCTGATGCAACGGTCTATTGGTTCGCATTGCATGACCATGCCAGCAGAACCGCCATAGGGATAGTCGTCAACGCGGCGCCACTTGTCGAGGGTATAGTCGCGCAGGTTGTGCAGGCGTATCTCTGCCAGTCCTTTCTTTTCTGCGCGTGCCAGAATGCTTTCGTGCACGAAACCTTCCAGCATTTCTGGGAGTACGGTAATAATGTCTATTCTCATGAGTAGGGGTTAGGGGTCAATGTTCAATGTTCAATGTTCAATGGTCAATGTTCAATCCATGTCCTGATGGCCTCGAGATGCTGTAGGCCTGCCTGGCGCCCCATGTCGTAGACGCGTTGCATGTCGGCGGCATTGTGCGAGGTGTGGCCGATGGGTATCTTCTCGGCGGGCCGTATGACATAGCAGCGGCCCTGGTGTTCGGCTTCGGCCACATACTCCAACTGGCGGTTGTACATGATGTGGCGATGGTCGAGGGCCTCCACCATCTTGGGATATTTCCGCAGGGCGAGGCGCATGAGGGGCATGAGGGCGTTGTGAGCCTTCTGGTAGCCCTGAGGCTGGGTGAGCACGACGATGTTGCGCTGATAGCCCAATTCTTCGCTCTTCTGCAGGGGGATGCTGTCGGAGACGCCGCCGTCGAGCAGTTTGTGGCCGCCTATCTCTACGATGCGCGACACGAGGGGCATGGATGCCGAGGCGCGAATCCAGTCGTAGGCTTCTTCGTCGGCACGGTCGAGTTGCTTGTACACGGGTTGCCCTGTGGTGACATCGGTGCAGACGGCTATGAACTTCATGGGGTTGCGGTTGAAGGCGTCGTTGTCGAAGATGTCGTACTGGTGGGGCACGATATGATAGGCAAACTGGGCATTGAAGTAGTCGCCAGTGGTGAGCAGCGAACGCCACCCGCTATAGCGGGCATCGCGTGCAAACCGCTTGTTGTAGCGTATGGCACGGCCTGCCTGGCGCGACTTCATATTGCACCCGAAGGCGGCCCCGGCGGAGACTCCTATGAGGGCATCGGGATAGAGATTGTTCTCCATCATGACATCGATGATGCCTGCAGTAAAGAGTCCGCGCATGGCGCCGCCTTCGAGCACTAAGCCAATCATTTCTCTGTTGTCAAACTAAGATCTTAAATGTCGACCGTGGTGATATTGACATACTGGCGTTTGTGCTGGGGACCCAGGTTCACACGGAACGAACGGGCCTCCTCGCCGCGCTCGCCGCGCTTCTTCACCACCACGATACACTGGCCTTGCTGCTGTGATTCGCTGTAGTCGTCGTTGGCGTTATAGTAGACGAGTGCGACCTTGTATTGTCCGCGAGGCGGGTTGTTCCAGAAAATGTTCTCGGCCGAGCCGGGGCCACCGGGAATGTTGTCTACGTCGAGCGTGCCGCCTGTGCTGGAATTCCTTTCCATGTAGTAAATCTCGTTGCCGTTGGGCTCGAAGACATGGAGGTCGATGTCGGCATAGAAGTTCCACATAAGCGTCACCTTCAGGTCGCCGTCGCCGCCAATCTGGTCTGCCTGTTCGTAGGGATTGCTTGGAACGGTGTCGGTGGGGGTAGGGGGTGCTGGTGGTTCAGGATTGTCTGGACGGTCGGGAGTATCGGGCAGACTGCATCCGCGGCAGTTGATGAGCATACTGAGTATGAGCAGGATGATAAGGAACACGTAGACCAATACGAGCACCACTCGCATGGCGGTGGAATGTCCCTTTGGCTTGTTTTGTATAGGCTTCATAATGCGTTCGTTGTTAATGGATTACCAGATAAGCGGGTTCTCAAAGATGGAGAGGAAAGACTTGCAGATGATAGAGACTATCAGTTGCAGGAAAAGTAGCACGGGCACCAGATAGAGGAAGAGGGGCTTGCTGGTCTTGTGATTGAAGAAGACCATGCCGCAGAGTGCGCCGAAGGCTCCGTTGAAGAACGCGGCGAGCAGCAGGATAAACTCTGGAATGCGCCATCCCTTGAATGTGGCCTGATGCTTGTCGTAGCCGAACAATCCGAATGAAATGATGTTGGGGAAGAACCAAAGCCCCAGGAAGATGAATGCAATGATATTGAAATTCATAGTCGTATGTGCTAAAGTGAATGGAGGAATAGGGTGAGTTTGTCGATGATGAAGCCTCCGGCAAGGAAGGCGATGATGAGTCCCACGAACGCGCCCAGGGCTGCCAGAATCTCGGGCAGGTAGTCGCCGAAGCCCTGCTCGCCCTTCACTTCCTGAATGAGGTAGTCGGTCTCACCTTCATCAAGCGTAAAGGTGATGGGCGGGAACTTGCGACTTGGGTGCGAGATGATGGACGTGAGGGGCACGGCCGGCTGGAATGTCTCGTTGGCCAGATAGGTGAAGCCGCGCTCGTCGAGTTTGTTGATGCGCTCTTTCTCGCTCTGCTTGAAGTTGACGCCGCATTTGGCTATGGGGCGTTTCTGCAGGTCAATGTATTGCAATTTGATGTCGCGGGCATCCTCAACGGGCTCGTAGGGCACATGGAAGATGTATTCCTCCTGATCTTTCTCGAGGGTATAGGTGGTGATGTTGCCGGGGTTGTAGCCATCGGTGACGGTCATGGTCTGACCCGACATCATCTGGGGCAACGCGATAATGCCGTCGGCATCGCTGATGTAACTGGTCACGGTGCCTTCATACTCTACCGTAACGGGGTATTCCTTGCCTATATAGCCCTTGTCGCCCTGTATGAAAAGGTGCGGCATGACGGGAACGGGCTCTTCAGCAGGTGGCTCTGGGGCAGGAGGTGGTGCCACCGGCGTCATAGAGTCGAAATGGAAGGTGTGGCCAGCCTGGTTGAGCGCCTGCTGCTGCATGGCATCGCGGAAACGGGCCACGCAGGGCTCATCGGGATAATAGGCCACCGATGCCGAGGCCTGTCCGTTCTGCAGCATCAGTTGATAGGTCTTGCCGTGATACTCGATGGTGGCTTCCTCGTCGCTGATGGGCAGGTTGTCGTGTGAGGCCTCAACACGAATGGTGATGCGCTCGGTGATGTCGAAGGTGTACTCGGCTGTTGTCCTGTCGGTCAGAATGTTGAAGTGGCGACCTGTGGGGCCGTCGATGAACTCGAGGGCGATGTCGGGTGCAATCTTGCCCAGCGGATAGTTGCCCTCGCCATCGGTGGTGTGCGGGGTGTTCTTCTTCTGCGCCACGATGAAGAAATCGCGGTTGGGCACCTTCTCGTCGTCGATGGTGAAGGCAATGGTGACAGGATGACTGCCACTTGTCACGTTGACAACTTTATAAGGGTCAATAGGCGGCTTTTTGAAGTTGGTGAAGCCCCATCCGGTGATGACGACTTGTACCTGTCCGGCCTCGCTGATGGCATAGAAGATATACTCTTCGTTGGGAACCTGAAGAATCTTTTCTGTCATGTTGGCAGTAGCACCCAGTTTGGTGCGCACTTCCTGCTTGATCTCTTCAAGACGCTTGCGGACAAGAATCTTGTCGGACGGCTCGGCTTTGGTTAAAGGCGTCCAGCGGGCATTGGTGTCTACATTCCATGCATAGAAGGCGGCTCCTACGCTGCAACGGGCAAAATACTGACTTGTGTTTTCGCCTAATAATTGCCTCAGACGGTCATTGGCTTGCTTACCGGCATTCCAGGGTAGCGACCAGTGAATTTCGTTTAGTGCAACTTCTTTGATTTTCATATGATGCTGATATTGTTGTTATTCTATATATAATAAGGTGTCAATAGTTCTCAACAAACGACTTGAGGGCCTGATTGGTGCCCAATTCCTGCTTATAGCGCCCGTAGACGGCTTGCAGACGGTCTTTCAGGGCAGGGTCGCTGGGGCTGTAGGCCGCCATAATCTGATTGGAAAGGGTGGTTTTGTATGATTCTTTAGCCGTTTCGATGCGATTCTCGACCTTCGACAGACCGGTCGTGATTTCGTTGATGTTCTGTATGTTTTGATAATAGGTGCTCTGCCTGATGTTGTTTCTTTCTTGCAGGATGCTGCTGCGGTAATTGGCAAAAGTCTTCCACTGGTCGGTTGTGAAATCGAACTGCGGGTTGCAAGCAAACGTTCTGCCAATGAGATTGCGAGCCTTGTTGTAGAGGGCAATCGTTGCCTTCAGTTTTTTTATCTGCTCGTTGTTTTCATAACTGGGCACCTTTGCAACCAGATGGGTCACATTCTGATGATAGGCGTTGATAAGGGCATGGTTGCAGTCGGGCTTGGCAAACTCGCTCATGGTGATGGAGTCAAGCCTATGACAGGCCACTTCTGCCGTAAGGTCTATCAGCGTTTGATAGCCGTTGCTCAAGGCGTTCTTGTTTTGCTCAATCTTGTCAAGGTGCTTGTCAAGGAGGGCTGCATCCCAGTTGTCGGTCTGGTTCCACTCGGCAAGTATCTGGCTCTTAAGGTTCAGCATGGTCTGGTTTTTAACACCAGGGTCTACTGTTCCTGTGTTGTTGCCTGTGAGAAGGAGCAATCCAACGATGATGGCCAACACGGCCACTGCTATTGCTATGAGTTTTACTGCTTTCATTTTTCTTCTTTGTTAGTTTTGTGTAGTAACTTGTTGAACCATTGTCTGAGACCGTTGGGATGAGCAGACGCTTCCTTTGTCTTGGCTTCTGTTGTTTCGTCTTCGCTGCTGGCAGAAGGGGTGTCCTGGTCTGACGGAGGGGGAGAGACGGGAGACAACTCAGGAGCAGGCTTGGGAATAGCAAGGCCTGTGATGACACTGTCGTAAGCCGAGGTGTTGCCTGATTCGCTTACGATGAGTTGCCCACAGTCTTTCAATTCCTCATATTGAGGGTCTTTCATGAAGAGGGCCGTCTTTTCTGCATCAATGAGCATGACGGCATCGGTCGTGCCCTGCATGGGATGCTGTATGAGCCCCGTATGAACCAGCGGATAGCGATTGATGATGTCGATGAAAATCTGCTCGTCGGCCATGTCATCATTGAAGTTATACACCTGGCTCAGCGAAGATTTCTGCGTCATGCATTCACGGAGAAAGGCTTCGCGAATGTCGAGCAGCAGCATCATGGGGCTCATGTCATTATCCAACTGATAGCCTGCTGGTATGCTGACTGCCATTTTAAGGACTCCCGTACGGCTGGCTCCAACGCTGCTCACATGATTCTGTATGAGCGTATATTGGGTAAAGGTTTCCTTGGCCTGCACAACAAAGAAATAGGCATTGTCCTCCATACCTGGTGGTACGAGGTTGACCAGTTGCTGTGCCGGACTGTTGATCCAGTATAGTGGTTGGAAACCGCTATTGCTGTTCTGGTTGCCAAAGATGGCCAAAGAAATCCTTGGGTTGTCCATACGGTTACTTGTTGTTTAATTGAATATCTTCCTGACCTTGTCCATAAAGCCGGCAGGCTTGAAGGTCTCTGTATTGTGCTTGAGCACTTTTACCAACTTATTGGCGTCAGTCGGCTCATACATATAGATGCCCCCCACATAGAACTGTCCGAGACTGAACGTGTAGAGTTTGGGCTTTCCATTTTGGTTGGGGTCTTTGCTATAATTGATGTTATATTCCTTACAAAGGGCAGTCAGCGGTGCCACAATGTTCTGATATTGCTCCTTGAAATGTTCCAAAGCCTTCTGGTCGCGCTCGTCTCTGCTGCCAAAGGTGTCGGACTTGGTTACGATGATGTTGATGGCTTCAACCTTCTTTAGAATATGTTTGTTTTCTGGTTGCCCCAACAGATCCACCATGCGCTTGAGGATAACGCGCTGGTTGACATTCTTTCTCACCAGGAAACTGCCTTCTTCGTTTTCCACCAGATGGTTGAAAGCCACGATGCGTGCCGTGGGGTCAACGATAATGAAGAATACTTTTCTGTTGTCGTTGCACAGCAGGCGGGTGGCTCCGTTGGCCATGTCTTCAAATGAGATTTTCCCATTTTCATTATCGGCAATCTTGAATGCAAAGTCTTCACCCGACATTTCCACCAGATTGAGCAGGTGCTTCCGATCGTTGTCGTGGATGGTGGCTTCGATGGTGGCCACAAAGTCCTTCGGCGTCTGGCCGATGGTGAGTCCTGCTTTCAGGTATTCGCCCAATGCGGTAGAGTAGGGGCCGCCTGCCTTGATGGTGTTGACATCAATGTCTGGCGAGCCGATAAGTCCCATCAGGATGCAAGTCTTTCCTGTAGAGGGAATGCCGAAAAGAAATATATCGGTATGGTCGCTGGCGCATTCCTTTTTGCACTTCGCTATCTCAGCATTGACATCGGGCAGGTTCTTCTTGATGTGCTCAATATTGCGGAGAATACCGATGGAGTCGTTTGTCGCCACTTCAGAGTTGATCAGTTCTTCCTCGCTGAAGATTTTCTTGTCGAGATAATAGAGAAGGTTTTCAATGGGATAGTTTGACTGGAGTTCCTTCATGCTTTCTATCTCTTCGCCCTTTAGTTCGGCAAAACGCTCATTGGCTTCATTGATGAAAGGACTGAACGGATGTTTGCTGATATACTGGTAGACTGCCAGAAGATCGCCGTCGGTCTTGACCGTATCCCATTCGGTGAACGCCTCTTTCTTGCTGGTAGCCTCGTCGGCATGACGCCCTTGGGGGAAAACACTGAGATAGGTGTCGGTGGCTTTGGCAATATTATCGTCGTTTTCTTTAAGGAGCAGGGCCCACACCCGGTCGTCAATCTCGTCAATATGGCAGGTTTCCGGATATTTTCCCTTATGGCCCAGCAGCGAATTCACGCTGTCCTGGTTCACAGCCTTCCAGTCGGCTTCTTCGATGTCAATTATCCTGATCTTGATTTCACCCTTGATGCGGTCGATGAGGGCATTGGCATCGTCGACATGGTTGCCCACAGGACGGCTGTTGTCCCATTTTTCCTGATAGGACCTGACGGTTGCAAGACGTGATGTGAGTTCATCGAGTTCCAGTCCGCTGATGTTCGAAATAGCCTCGATGGCCCGCCAATCTGCCTGCTCCTGAGGGTTGGGACGCGAGTTAAGTGCATCTTGTATGGCTTTCCTACGGTCTTCGCTGAGCATGGGTAGGTCATCAGGGAAAACCACGAAGCCTTTGTCTATATATTCTAACAACTTGGCCACTGGTATTTTGTTGCAGTTGGCATTGAGTTGCTGCTTTTGTACATCGGTTAGTGCCATGACTATTGTTTTTTATTCTTGTATTTGGTTGATTATAAAGTCATTCCTTCATCGCGGTAACTGGCATCGAATTTGGGACGAACTTTTTTGGTGCGTGGAACAATCAGATAATTGAAGAGCACCAGTAAGTGCAACACGATGGTAAGCACAATACCGATGATAGAGAAACTACTGATGTTCTCAATCTTTTCGGTAAACGTGGTGCTGATGTTATAGTCTTTTCCTTCGTGCTGTTCGATGATGTCAGAAACGAGTGACTCGTCTTGTTCTATGACAGGGAAGGGAAGGGTTGCGGAAATCTCCGTCAGTTTTGCGGAAATCTGGGTGCTGAGGGTTTTCATGCTGTTCATGGCCTCGGGTATCTTCAGAATGCTCCATCCCTGAATCTGGTTGTTGCACTCATCTAATGCTGTTGCCCAGGTTTCTGCATAGCAGGTCTCGGTTGAGTCGATAATGCTCTCTATCCTGTCATCCCATTTTTCGTTGAAGTTGGAAATACTGACATCTGTAAGTTCGAAGTTGTTTTCCTCGACAAATGCCTGAAGGGCTTCGCTGGCCCGGCCCTGTTTGGCTACTTCCAATCCCGTAACGGTCACCGTCAGATCATGACGCTCATTCTGCTTGAAGGTATTAATACAGTCGTTGATAAGTGTAATGTCTTCTGTGGCTGCAACTTTTAGACTGTCGGCAGCCGTGTAGATATTGACGAAGCGAGATACCTTCGGACATGAGAATACGGCCACAACAATGTATACAAACACAAGTACGCCTTCTATGATGCGCCATTTTGTGAGGTCGGTGTCGGCCGTCTTTGCCTTGATGATGAGCCAGATAAGCAGGACGAATGCCAATGCCCATACTGATGCTTTCAGTATGCTGATGCCCAGATTGTCGCCAGAGTAGTAATACCCCAGGAAGATACAAACATGGAGAAGTACAATGCCAATCACAGCAAAGATGTTGGCAATAGAGATATGGTTGTCTTTTGTCTGTGCCATTTTTATAATTATAATATGTTATATTGTTTATTCGTTATTTCTTCGCTCAGCCCTTCTTAGGAAGAAAGGTTCTGTGCTACCGCTGTTTTCTGTTGTATAGGTGCATTGCAGACGCTGCTGATTACCAGGCGTGCACACATAGGTGCAAGGAACATAGGTGTCTGTTGCTGTTTCGTTGACGGCATTCTGTTCTTGCTTCATGGTTATCTTGTTCTGTTGCCACAGCAGGCGTAGCGGAGCAACATAGTCTTTTTTGGTGGACGATTCCTCGTAATAGATGATCTGCCCTTGGTTTTCTGCCGTAATATTGAAAAAGATGCGAATATGATCACCTGTCTCTTGACCATTGGTGTATTTTTTCAACAGTCTTGTGCTTTGCCACAAGCCCAGGAACTGCTGATGATTGTTCATGATGTCGTTCATATTGGCAAAACTGCTTTGCACCTTGAGTAGTGCATCTTTGATTTGTATCAGTTTGCCAATAGAGTTGTCGCCTTGTATGGGTTTGCCTGTCTCTTGCAGTATGCTGGCAATCTCGGTAGTAGTGAGCGTTGGGTCAAGACTTTTCATCAGGGCTACCGCTCCTGTTACAATAGGTGCAGCAAAACTGGTGCCTGGACCTATATTATAGGTATTATACGGCATTGCTCCCATGATGTCGACACCAGGGGCTGATATGGTGGATTCCTCAATGTTTCTGTCGGGGAAATTACCGTAATTGCTAAAGTCGGCTTTACGAAGATTCTTGTCAACGGCCGAAACTTTGATGGTGGCATCGCCACGCTTGCTGGGGTCCATTGCGGCAAATACATTATCGTTGCCGGCAGCCCATACGATGGTTACATTGCGCTCGTTAGCCAGGTTGGCTACGTAGTTCCATACATCGGCCTCAATCAGACATTCTTGCTGACTGAAGGCTATCTGCTGTTCGGTAGACATGGAGTTGATGGACGGGTCGAAAGAACAGCCTGCCGATATGTTGATGACATCGGCTCCTTGATAGATAGCATAGAGCAGGCCTTCGAGAATGGTCATCATGGTGAAGCGATGACCCAGGCTGACGGGCATAAACTTGCAACCTGGAGCAATACCAGCCGTACCGCGGTTGTTGTCCATATTGCCTAATGCCTGTGAGGCAACCATGGAGCCGTGCATAAACGCCACTTCATCGGCGCCCTGTGCTGGTGCGACATTGCCTGTATGTCTGGGTACGCTGAATGGATGGACAATGCGGTCGCTGTTCAGATCATCGTGGTTCAGGTCGAAATAACTGTCGACGATGGCTACCACGATATCGGGACTGCCCTTTGTTATCTGCCATGCCTCATAGGCTTGAATAGGATTAAAATACCATGCAATTTCCTGATGCTGGAATATGGGATCGTTTGGCTGTGCTGCTTCGCCCATCAGACCTTCCGGGAATACCTTAAACGATATGTCGGTGATCTGGTTCGGCAGGTTTTGCATGATGGCTTCTCGTTCTTGTTCGGGTATTTGTATTTGAAGCAGTTTGGTCAGAGGGTCATAGAACACGATGGAATACTGCTCGCCGGGATAGAGACGCTTAAACTCGTCAGCCCACTGGCGGAACGTGGAATCATCGGCTCGGGAATCAAGTATGACATTCAGTTTGTTGCCCACTATCTGCTGGTGGGTGTCATCGTCGGTTATCACATCATCATCATCATAAGGGGGAATGAAGTTGTCGCCTGGTGACGGGAGATTGTTGCCCGGGTTTTGAATGTTATTCGGGAACTGCAGGGTCGTGTCAACAGGAACATGTGGCAATGGATTTTCGCCAGTAGGATTCAAAATGTCGTCAGGCAGTTGAAGTGCACCTGACGAGCAGGTGCACATCTTAAACATGTTAAGTAGGAACATCAGTGTGAACAGGAGAACCAGATACAACAGCAGACGTCCTAAACATCCAAGGCATCCCCACGGTTTCCAGAAGGGTTCATGCCATTTTACGGTGCCTTTCGGGCCAAAATAAATCTTCTTCATTGCTTATGATAGTTCGTTGATTATTTTCGTAAGCGCTTCGTTTGCCTCATGGTCGTA
>CAMHDT010000067.1 GCA_946183985.1 uncultured Prevotella sp. | reverse complement strand
TAATAGATACGGATAAAGGCGAAAAGGTTGAGGCAATTGCACCTGTCATCATATCTGTTAGCCGCTCAACTGATATACCCGCCTTTTATGCCAAGTGGTTTTTCAACCGCTTGGCTAAAGGGTATTGTACATGGTATAATCCATTCAACATCAACCAAAAGATGTATATCTCTTTTGAAAGGTGTAGAGTGATTGTGTTCTGGACTAAGAATCCAGCACCCATCATCCCCTATCTGCCAGAACTTGATAAGCGGGGAATACATTATTATTTCCAGGTGACATTAAACGACTATGTGAAAGAGGGACTTGAACCGAATGTTCCTTCTGTTGAAGAACGCGTGGAGACATTCAAGACTCTGTCAAATCTTGTTGGCAAAGAGAAGGTAATATGGCGTTTTGACCCTCTCATTATTACACCAAACATAGGACCGAGAGAGTTACTTACAAGGATATGGAATGTGGGTAATAAACTGAAGGGATATACAGACAAGTTAGTTTTTAGTTTTGTTGATGTTAAGGCATATCGTAAAGTGCAGAACAATCTTGTCAAAGAAACAATGCTCTTTACAAAGGAGGATGTCGAAAACGCTGAGGCCAATTATGTACAACGAATTGAAATAGTTGAAGGCCTAAAGAAGATTCGAGAAGCATGGCATAAGGATGGATGGAATGTTGAAATGGCAACATGTGCTGAGGATATCGATTTGGCAGCGTATGGCATTGAACATAATCGTTGTATTGATGGTGAGTTAATGAAACGCATTTTTGCAGAGGATAAGGAATTGGTTTACTACCTTCACACCTTGAAATGGCCAGAGAAGGATATGTTTGGTGAGATTCCTCCCATCCCACAAAAGCCTAAGAAAGTCAAAGACACAGGCCAGCGTAAGATTTGCGGATGTATGGTAAGCAAAGACATTGGTATGTATAACACCTGTCGCCACTTTTGTGTATATTGTTATGCTAATACAAGCAAAGAGGCTGTATTAAACAATAAAGACAAGCACAACGATGAGAGTGAGAGCATAATTGGTTAATAACAATGTGACTATATGGAAAGAGATTTTCTACTTAAGTTAGCGAAAGCGTATCAACTCTATGATGTTTCAATCATTGAGGATTACTTGGCAGATGATATGCATTATGCCTCAATGTGGGTGTTCCATGAGATGACATCAAAGACTGAGTATCTTGATTATCTGTCAGCTAAATTGCGAACGTTAAAAGCACATGACGTTCATGTGGAATTTGAAATAGTACGAGGTGGAATGCACAAGCATGCACTTCTTGTATCCAATCAACAAGTACCAGAAGGTTCCATGGGTTTTGTTGTGGATTTTAACGATGAAGGGAAGGTTAAGATGCTAAATATTACATCCTCTGCTTTTTTCTAAAATAACAACTACCATACTCTACCCAAGAGGTAGCCATACACTAAGCTGCTTCCAGGCTTACTCATGAGTATGTTAAGAGTATAGAAAGAAGCTGGATAGAAGGTGCCTAGAAGCAGGCTAAAGGCTGGATGGTGTGAAAATAGTAGTTTTGACAATATGGATACAGAAAACAAACAACAACTCAATGAGGATGAAGAGATTTTGGAAGAACTTCCAATTTCTAAAGGTAGGTTGAAGCAGTTCAACGATCAAAAACATTGGCCTGACGCTTATGTGGTGGATGGCATTGCTGTCTATGGCGCAGAAGGTCGTATATTGATATATGTGGATGAGAATGTGGAGAAGTTTGATGTGCCAGAAGGAGTGGTGAACATTTATCACCGTTGTTTTGCTGGTTGTGAGAAATTGCAACAGGTAAGAATTTCTTCTTCCGTCAGGCGGATAGGTAAGCGAGCCTTTTATGGTTGTGTTTCTCTGAAAGAAATCATTATTCCCGAATCAGTTTATATGGTTGGGGAAGAAATGTTTATGCATTGTTCTTCTTTGGAACATGTGGTGTTGTCTTCACAAATAACGGAAATACCTGCAAGAATGTTTTGTAATTGCAGAAGTTTGAAATACTGGCAACTGCCAGAGCATATCAAAACTATTGAAGTTGAGGCTTTCCGAAGGTGTTACTCACTAGAGCGCTTAGAGCCTAATGAGCAGCTTGAAGTAATCAGAGAAAATGCTTTTGAGGATTGCCGTTCTCTAAAAGAGTTTATCATGCCAGAGTCTGTAAGGTATATTCAGCCAGGATTGTTCAATGGGTGCCATTCTTTGGAACACATTCATTTATCATCCCATATCAAGGATTTTGGAGGAAGTGGGTGCCGTGATTGCTGGAACATCAAACAAATAACTATGTTAGAGGATGAATACATGAAATCCTATGCCCGAGAACATTGGGAAGAATACTCTGATACAGTGGATATGTCAAAATCAGAAAATCCAATTCCAGAAAGCAAATTTTGGACAATGGGCGATACGCTGTATTTCGGCATTCCCCGCCTTACCAGTGTCTGCTTAGTGCTTTGTTTTTCCAAAGAAAAGGATTTTACCATTCCGAGTTTTGTCACGAACATTAAAAGTAACGCTTTTGTTACGTGTAGGAACTTGCGGACATTGCGGCTTAGCCCATTCATCAAAGCCAGCGATGATCCTTGGGAGAGAAACTGTATCACCTATAGCTTCATCTATGATAATTGGCCACAGGTGGAGAACATTATTTTTGATGAGACTCTAAAGCACACAAAGTATGCATTCGGATTATTAGGTTAAAAAAATATGATTGACTATAATGACATAAAATACAGAACGAGTTCCAGTCTCGTATATTTCAAGGATCTTCCTGATGAAGTTCTTTCTGGAGCAATCTACATAGAGAACGAATATCACAAGAAGATGAATCGCTATTTGCGGATGTGGAGATGGTGGCTGCAAAAAGTGACATTCAACAAGTCAGAATATGACTATATGAAAATTACTTATTTGCCCAGTTTGTCAAAAAAACTTAAGGTCCGCAAAAAGATTCTATATCAGTTCCCGAATTTGCCGAAAAATTTGAGAGTACACAACATCCCAGATGTTAAGACAACTGACTTGTTAGATTATTTGGAGGATCCTGATGATGCCCGTTTCTTGAAGCCTGGCTTCATGTTCTATAAAGAAAAGAAGGATGATGGTATTTCTGTTTATGAGTATTATCCATTTGGTGGGCTGGAGTGCGACGTATTCCCTTATAAAGAGCAGATTGCAGAAATATTTAGCGTACATGCCAAGAAAGTAGAAAAACGCCGCCAATCTGGAGAAGATAGAGGCATTGGTCATAGAGGACTCTATTGTTCTCGATATAAACAGGATGAGAACTATGCGGATAACATGTTTGAGTCTTTTGACGATCAAACACGGAATAAATTGCAACTGTTCAAGAAGCAGATAGCAGAATTACAAAAGTGTGGCGTTCCCTTGGCTGTGTTGGAAGACATTCTTCATCAGAACGAGAAGCTTAGCAGACTTGTCATCACAAAGAAATATGAGATCCTTTTGCCGGATTATAACAATATGATGATTAAGATGGAACCTCTCGTAAAGGCCATTTTCTTCCTGTTCCTAAAGCATCCGGAAGGAATCATATTTAAGCATCTGCCAGATTATCGACAGGAGTTGATTGATATCTATAACGAGCTACGTCCTCTTGGATTGAACAGCCGTTCATTGCAAAGTATAGAGGATGTCACCAATCCTTTCCTGAATTCCATCAATGAGAAATGTGCTCGAATACGTGCTGCATTTATTAATAAGTTTGATGAGCACCTTGCAAAGAATTATTTCGTAACGGGTGAGCGTGGCGAAGCTAAGAAAATCTCTCTATCTCGTGACTTGGTAGTCTGGGAATAAAAAATGCATTTTCACAAGCCTTGTGGAGCAAAATGGTTTGGTTGCTGAGTTAAAAATGAATATCTTTGTAACTACCTAAAAACGATTATTATGATTTGGCATATATTGGGATTATTGGCAATTGTTGTGATATACTATATCTTGCGCCACTATCTTTGGAACGATGGCGACGACCATAATCATAACAGAGAGCCAGAACTCAAGAACAAAGAAGAAAATGTAAACTATATGGAAGAGGCAATTAGTACAAGACAATTGGCTTTGAAAACCATTGAGAATATTGGGAGTAAACCTCAATTTACAGAGGAGGGGCGGATTCAATTTGAGTATCAGGGTATAGAATTTCTGATGGAGGCAGATGATGACTGTAAGTTCGTGAATCTGATTTGGCCCTGGTGCCACAGTTTTTCAAAATTCGACATAGACGAGTTTGCAAGGGTTCGTCAAGTGGTTAATGAGATTAACAGGTGCAGTTCTCATTCGGTCTTCTATACTATCACGGATTCTGATGAAGTGGCATTGCATATCAAGAAGCATTTCTTGTTGGTGCCACAGATTCCGGAAGTGGAAATATTTCTGAGAGTGATTCTGAATAATTTTTTCAGAACGGCTCGGACATTGAATCTGGAGATAGAAAGATGCAGAATGCAAGAATGTGAGAAATAAGGTTGGAAATTTCGTGCATTTTTGTCCTATAAATTGTTTTGTTGAGGAAAGATGAATTTCCCTTCCATCTGATGAAATAAAAACGATTATTTTGTGCATTCACCACAACACGGGGTCGTATTCCTGAGGCACGTGGGTGGTCTTGATGCGCCACTCCTTGGGGTAGAGGTTGTTGGCACGGGGGCCGATATTCTTCATCTGACCTAAGGGATGGCCCATGAAACAGACATCCACGATGCCCCGAGGGGTGTCGGGAGGCAGCACCAGAGCCTCGCGCCGCAGATAGGCCATAGCCTGAGCGTAGGTGAGTTCTACTTTGACGGCTGATGGCTGCAGACTGACGTCTGATGTCATCGTCTTCAAGGTTCCTGTCTTCCCCCTTCCTGTATCTGTTTTGCTGTTTCCGCCTTTACGCAAGACGCACATGAAGAGGCCTTCGCTGCGGGTGATGCCGGGAATGAAGCGGTAGACGGGCTCGTTGAAGTCTTCGAGCAGAGAGCCGGTGATGTGCCACTCGGGCTTGGTCTGGATGGGAAGCACCTCGGCATCGAACTCGGAGAGTATCCAGCGGATGTTTTCCTCGTTCTCCTTGGTATTGAAGGTGCACGTGCTATAGATCAGGATGCCGCCGTCGTTGAGGCAGGCCCACGCATCGCTGACAATCTCGCGCTGCAACTGCCAGCATTTCTCTACGTTCTGCGGGCTCCATTCGCCGATGGTGGCAGGGTCCTTGCGGAACATGCCTTCGCCGGAGCAGGGCACATCGCAGAGAATGAGGTCGAACTTCATCTTCGACTTCCTGTAGTCCTTCGGGTAGAGATTGGTGACATAGTGATTCTTGTAGCCCCACTTCGTCACGTTCTCCAACAGGATGCTGGCACGCTTCTGCATGGGTTCGTTGCTATAGAGCACACAATCCTCGGGCAGGGCAGAACGGAGTAGGGTGGACTTGCCGCCGGGGGCGGCACAGAGGTCGAGGACCCCTCCCAACCTCCCCGAAGGGGAGGAGGACCTAACGGATTCCGATGCCCGCAGGCCCTCCTCCCCTTCGGGGAGGTCGGGAGGGGTTTGCTTTAGCACCTCGTCGAGAAACATGGAGGCGGCTTCCTGCACATAGTAGCAGCCGGCATGGAAGAGGGGGTCGAAGGTGAAGTTGGGACGACGCTTCAGGTAGTAGGCGTGGCGGCACCAGGGCACGGGCTCTGCATCGTCCATCTTCCATCTTCCATCTTCCATCTTAGCAGGGTTGAGGCGTATGCTGACGGGGGCGTCCTCCTCGAACGAATGCAGGTATTGCTCGAAGCGGTCGTGGCCCATCAATGCTTCCGTGGTACGGATAAATTCTTCAGGTAATTGCATATTCGCTTGCAAAATTAAAAAAAAAATCCCACCTTTGCAACTTATTAGGCGGAACTTGCGTCAAACGGATGAAAAGAAACCAAAAATGATTACGAATATGAAGAAAACATTACTGACATTGTTCATGACCCTGTCGCTGACAACGGCGATGATGGCTGCACCACAGACCGACACTGTGACGGTGGCCGACTCTACTGACGAAGTGGAACTCTATTCCGACACGCTCTCGGCTGCAGATGCTGCCAATGCCGCCGACGGCTGGGACGACGGTTGGGACGATGAATGGAATGAGGAGTGGAGTGACGACGATTTCTCGCCCTTCTTCAATGGCCTGCATGCGAGTGGGGTTGATTTCAACGACATGTTTGGCGTGTTCATGGTCATCTGCGTGGTGTTTATTATCTTTATCCTCGCCCCTGTGGCCATCATCGGACTGATTCTGTACTTCATCTATAAAAACAGGAAAGAACGTATGCGCGTGATGGAGATGGCCTTGAAGAACGGCAAGCAGATTCCGCTCGATGTGATGGGTACGCCCTGCCCGAAGACTGACGACCTGTGGAACAAGGGCATCAAGCAGATGTTCTTAGGTGCCGGACTGGGCTTCCTGCTCTGGGTGGTCATTGGCAAACTGGGCTTGGCCATCGGCGTGCTGGTACTGCTCATTGGCTGCGGCAACATGGTCATTGCCCACAACGCCCGCCAGAAACAACAGGAACGTGACCTTCACGACCGCATGTTTGGCAGAAAAGACAACGAAGAATAAACAATGGAGTCGCTCAGTGACATCTCTCTCGTGACGCAGGTGGCGGTATTGCACAACCAGAAGGCCTTCGACCAACTGGTGCGCAAATACCAGTCGCCTGTGCGCAGGTTCCTGCTTCATCTCACGCTGGGCAATGAGGCGCTGAGCGACGACCTGGCACAGGAAACATTCCTGAAGGCCTATACGCATATAGCACAGTTCAAGGCCATCTCGTCGTTCAGGACATGGCTCTTCCGCATTGCCTATAATGTGTTCTATGACTATAAAAGGACGGAAAAGGGGATCGTGAAAAGTGAAAAATTTGCTACCGCTACAGAATTCCCCGCGGAAAAAACCAGGGCGGAAGCAAATTCTTCACTTTACACTCTTCACTCTTCCCTTCAGATGGACGTCAACGCAGCCCTGGCCATCCTGAAAGAGGAGGAGCGGGCCTGCGTGACGCTGCAACTCATCGACGGCTATGCCATCGACGACATTGCCTCGATGACGGGAATGCCGGAGAATACGGTGAAGAGTCATCTGCGGCGTGGAAAAGAGAAACTGACTACTTATTTAAAGCAAAATGGATATGGCTGAAATAGATCATCAACTACTGGAACAATTCTTTGAACCTGCAAGGAAACAGCAGGTGGATGACAACGGATTCACGGAGCGTGTGATGCGACGGCTGCCTGACGGTGCCTTACGCCTCTCGCGCTATTGGACGATATTCTGCATTGTGGTGGCCGTGGTGCTGTTCTTCGTGTTCAACGGATGGCAGCCTCTGGTCATGGGCATCAATGCCCTGGTGCGCTACGTGGCGGCCGATGTGCATCCCGTGCCGTTCTTTATGGCTATGGGCGTGCTGAGTTGTCTGGCACTTATTGAGTTGGTTCATCGGCTTGACCGGACGCTTGCCTGAAGTCCATGCCGTAGGTGGTGCGCAGCACGGTGAACTCGGTGCGTCGGTTCAACTGGTTGCACACTTCCTGCTTCTCTTCGTCGTCCAGCGCATTGATAAACTCCTCGGTCAGCACATCGCCTTCCTTCAGCCAGGGATAGGTCTCGGTGAGTTTGCGCTTGATGGTCTTGGGTTTTGTCTTGCCATAGCCCACAGGCGACAAACGGTCCTGGGCTATGCCGTGTTCTATCAGATAGTTGACCACGCTTTCGGCACGCCGTTGCGACAGGCGCTCGTTGTAGGCCGCAGAGCCGCGATAGTCGGTGTGCGCACTTAACTCGATGGTCACGTTAGGATTCTCGTTGAGCAGCGCAATCAGTTTGTCGAGCGCCTCGGTAGACTCGGGCCGCAGCGTGGCCTTGTCGAAGTCATAGAAGATGTTGTCGATGAGCACAGGGGCGGTGATGGATGCCAGCGGGAATTGCAGCACATACTCTTCCGACTCCAGCACGGGCTCCACGCGCAGTTCCTCCTTGTGGTTCAGATAGCCTTTGCAGGTGCCTAGGAACACATAGTCGACGCCGGGCTTGATGATCTCCGTGAACGAGCCGTCGCCTTTGACGCTCAGTTTCTGGTTCGTGCCGTCGTTGCCCACCATATAGACCAGTGCTTCGGGCAGTTCATAGCCGTCTTTCTCATACACCCAGCCTTTCACCGTCTGCACCACTTCGTGCTTTTCAAACGAGAAGATATGGTCCCAGCCGCGGGCATCGCCACGGTTTGAGCAGAAGTAGCCGCGGTTTTGCAGGCCCTCGAAGGTCATGCCGAAGTCATCGCCCTGCGAGTTAAGGGGTGCCCCAGGATGCTCTAAAAGGTATAAGTTATTCACTATTCCCTCTTCCTTTTCTTGGGGCTTTGCCACAAAGATGTCCAGTCCGCCAAAGCCGGGATGGCCGTCGCTCGAGAAGTAGAGGTCGCCATTGGGGCGGAAGGTCGGAAACATCTCGTTGCCTGCGGTGTTGATGGGTTCGCCCAGATTCTCCAGTCCCACCAGGCCGTGAGTCGTCATCTGCATGCGCCAGATGTCATAGCCGCCCATGCCTCCGGGCATATCGCTGACGAAGTAAAGCCACATGCCATCGGGCGAGACGGCCGGGTGGGCGTATGTAGACAGCGTGTCCTTTGCAATCTCTATTGGTGTGGCCTTGCTCCACGAGGCATCGCTTCGCTGCGATGTGGCTATCTGGGCGTAGCGGGGGTAGGAAGGGTCGGTTTTGCACACCGTGAGATACATGGTCTTGAAGTCGGGCGAGAAGGTGCAGGCACCTTCATCCTGTTCGGTGTTCAGTTCGCTCTCAATGGGTTCAGGCTTCGACCATTTGCCCTTGTCGTCTTTCTGCGAGCGGAAGATGTCGGCATTCTTGGTGCCGGTAATACCGCTCAGTTCGTCGCCCTGGGCCTGGTTGCGTGTGCTTGAGAAATAGAGTTGGTCGTAGTCGTCGCCGGCCAGCATGGGCGAATATTCGGCGCGGCGCGAGTTGAACAGTTCCTGCTTCTTTACGGTATAGCCGGAATATTCGGCTTCGGCCTTCCACTTCGGTGCCATGCGGGCACTCTCTAATCCGTTCTTTATTAACTGAGAGGAGAGGGGGGATGGGTTAGAGGCATCCTCCATTATCGAAAGGAATGTTTTCTCTGCCTCCTTGTATTGTCCGTTTTTCAGTTGAAGGCGTGCCAGATGAAAGAGGACGGTGCTGTCGGCCTGTTTGTAGCGCACGGCATTGTTATAGGCTGCTATGGCCTTTTGCGTGTAGTTGATGCGGCGGTAGCAGTCGGCCATCTTCAGCGCGCGTTGTCCTCTGAGCGGCTTGTCCTTTGCCTTCGTCTGCGAGTAGGCTTTCTTGTATTGTGTAGCCGCATCGTAGTATTCGCCTAACGCAAAGAACTTATCACCCTTGCGCATAGCAGAATCTGCCCCGCATCCGTTGATGAGGAGCATGACGATGCCTATGTAGAGTATGGTGAAAAATTTGCGCATACCAACATATATAACGCAGGCTTTTGGATTTTATTGTTTTAAGGGCTGGCGGAAGGTGCAGCCTTCCTTCCAGCGGGAACAACCGTAGGCCGTCTTACCCTTGATGATGGTGCCCTGGCCGCAGATGGGGCAGGGCTGGCCTACCAGGGGATCGGCGGCGGGGGTGCTCTCTGATGGCTTCGTCTTCGGGGCCCGTTTCTTCTTGGCTTTCAGGTCTTCTTCGGTGGTGACGGTGACGCGACGATTGGTGGTGTCGCTGATCACCTCGCGCACGATTTCCGTGACCTGTTGCTTCAACTCGTCGATAAACTGCTGTGGGTCGTATTTCTTTGCCTCGATGTCGCGCAGTTTCTTTTCCCATTGACCCGTCAGTTCGGCACTCTTCAGGAGTTCCTCGTGTATGAGGTCGATGAGTTCGATGCCCGTAGGTGTTGCCAGCAGGTTTTTGCGCTCCTTGCGGATATAATGACGCTTGAACAGTGTTTCGATGATGGCGGCACGTGTCGACGGGCGGCCAATGCCGTTTTCCTTCATCACGCGGCGCAGTTCCTCGTCGTCTACGAGTTTGCCGGCCGTCTCCATAGCACGTAGCAGCGTCGCCTCGGTATAGTATTTCGGCGGCGTGGTCATCTTCTCGGTGAGGGTGGGCGTGTGTGGTCCGCTCTCATCTTTTTTGAAGTCGGGTAGGGTGCGCTCCTCGACCTCCCCCTTCCCCTCCGAGGGAGGGGTGTCTTGTTCCTCTCCTTCGGAGAGGTTAGGAGAGGTACCATAGACGGTACGCCAGCCTGGATCAAGGATGGTGCGGCCAGTGACCTTGAACTCGACGGCCTGTTCCGTAGGCTGCGACTCAGTTGCTGCAGACCTTACCTCACCGAGCACCGTGGTCTGCGCGAACTTGCAGTCGGGATAGAACACGGCGATGAAGCGGCGGGCGATGAGGTCGTAGACCTTGCGCTGAATATCGGTCAGGTTCTGGGGGACAACGCCTGTGGGAATGATGGCGTGGTGGTCTGTCACTTTCGAAGAGTCGAACACCTTCTTTGATTTTAGTAACGGCTTGCCACCCAGCGGTTTAACTAAGTCTGCATAGACAGATTTTCCGGCAAACTTCACTTGGAAGAGTCCGTTCATGGTCTGTGGGCATTTCCCATAGACATCGTCGGGCAGGAAAGTGGTGTCGACACGCGGATAGGTGGTGAGTTTCTGCTCGTACAGTTGCTGAATGATGTTGAGCGTCATCTCGGCCGAGAAGCCGAACTTGCGGTTGCAGTCTACCTGCAGCGAGGTAAGGTCGTAGAGCGACGGCGGTGCCTCCTTGCCGTTTTTCTTCTCTACCTTTGTCACCGTGAACGGCTTGCCTTCGATGGTGGCAAAGGCTTTTTCGCCCTCTTCCTTCGATGTGAACTTTCCTGATGTGGCAGTGAACGTGGTGTCGCGATAGACGGTGGCCAGCACCCAGTAGGGCTCTGGCTTGAAATTGTCAATCTCTTTCTGACGGTTGACGATCAATGCCAGCGTGGGTGTCTGCACACGGCCGATGGAGAGTATCTGGCGCTGCTGTCCGTACTTGATGGTGTAGAGGCGCGTGCAATTGATGCCGAGAAGCCAGTCGCCCACGGCTCGTGAGAGTCCTGCCAGGTATAGTGACTGGTATTCGCTTTGGTCTTTCAGAGTCTGGAAGCCCTCGCGGATGGCCTCGTCGGTCATCGATGATATCCAGAGTCTCTGTACGGGACATTTGGCCTGTGCTTTCTGCATGACCCACCGCTGGATGAGTTCACCTTCCTGACCGGCGTCGCCGCAGTTGATAATGGCATCGGCTTGCTGCATCAGTCGTTCGATGGTGGCAAACTGCTTCTTGATGCCCTCGTCCTCCTTCAGGCGGATGCCGAACTTAGGCGGTATCATGGGCAGCGACGACAGGCTCCACGCCTTCCACATGGGCGTGTAGTCTTCAGGCATCTTCAGTTCGCACAGGTGCCCAAAGGTCCACGTCACCTGATAGCCGTTGCCTTCCATATAGCCATCGCGCGAGGCTGTTGCGCCTATGATGCGTGCTATATCCTTGGCCACGCTGGGCTTCTCTGCTATGCAGACAATCATGCTGGGTGATTATTTGAAAAGTTCGTCGAGCAGCGTATAGAATGCCGGATCTTCGCCCACGATGGTCTTCACGATCTTGCCGTCCGGGCCAATGATAATTTTGGTGGGGAAGCCTGTGATGCCATAGTCGCTTAAGAGTGTCGCCCCTTTTGGACAATAGACATGGAGCCACGGCAGTTGGTGCTTCTCGACGGCTGCCTTCCACTTGGCTTCTGTGTCGTTGCAGTCGACGCCGAGAATCTCGAACTTGCCAGGATACTTGGCATAGTATTCCTTCATCATCGGGAAGCCCTTGATGCACCATCCGCACCACGAACCCCAGAAGTCGAGGATGACATATTTGCCGCGCAGCGATTCAAGGGCGAGGGGCTTGCCCTGAATGTCGTTGAGGGTGAAGGTGGGAGCATCCAGACCGGCGGCTTGCTTCTTTGCAGCCTCTTTCTCCTCTTCCTCTTCCTTGATACGCTTCTCTTCATCTTTCACGAGTTTGTCGTAGATGGGCTTCATGCGGCCTTCACGGACAGAGACATCTAACATCTGGAAGGCTTCCTTCATCTTCTCAAAGTCGCTGATGCTTCGGAGCAGCCAAACGGCAGCCTCTTGCTTGCTGTTTGCTTTGATATAGTCTGTCAGGGCCTGCTGGTAGCGGTCGTGGCTGGGTTCGTAGACTTCGGTGTAGAATTTGTCGCGTGCTTCCTTGCTGATGGTCTTGTCATTACGCATGTCGCGATACTTCTTGGCATTGGCATGAGACTCCTTTGCGGCATTCTCGTTGAACAGGTCCACTTTGTGGTAGTCGGCATAGAATCCGGTGCCGTCTACGTCGTAGCGGGTCTTGTCGGTATCCCATACGCGCATCTCCTCGCCGCCCACAAGGGGGATGTTGTAGTAGCGCGGGTTTTCCATGTCGCCACGCATCAGTCTGGGTTGTAATAGAAGTCCCTGACCGACATTGTCGACCTGCAGTTCAAACTCAAACTTGCCGTTCTGTCCTGTGAAAGTCTGGTTGTCATGGCCAGACCGATAGACCACAACGGTGTCGCCAAAATCCACAAGGTCGAGTTTTACCTTGAGTGTCTTACTGTCGTTTGCAGCCCATCCGCACATGGCTGTGGCCGCAAGAATCATGCAGAGGATAGTTCTTTTCATGTTGATGTTAATGTTTTTTGCTTTTTTATATGCCGTCGTTGACGGCGGCGTCACAAATTTCGTGCAAAGTTAGCAAGTTTTTCTGAATGCGGCAAATTAATTGAAAGAAAAAGTCTACTGCCGGTAGACCCACGGTCTACTCCAAGTAGACTCTCGGTCTACCGGCAGTAGACCCAAAATGAAAAGGCACCAAATAAACGTTCTACTGCCGGTAGAACGGTGTTCTACACGGAGTAGAACGGTGTTCTACCGGCAGTAGAACGTTTTTAATAAGCATGGTCGTCAGCCATGATCTCCTCTTTGTCGATGGGCTTACTGTCAATCTTCCTCCAGGCATAGACAATATAGGCCAGAACAAAAGGTACGAGCAGCGATACCCAGAACATGGTGTTGAGCGTGAAGTAACTGCTGCACGAGTTTTCGATGGTCAGTGAGTATTTGGCATCGACCGTTGACGGATAGTAGGCCGTATGGTTCCATGCCGACATGAGCAGCAGGGGCAGCACTGTGAGCACTGTGCCGATGCCGGTGGGCCAGATGCCTTTGACATAGGTTTTCGACAGGATGGTTTTCACGATGCCGAAAAGCACCAGTACCACACCTGTGAGCATCACAACGGTGAGATACCACATGTCAATCATGTTGCTCAGATACTTGTTGGGTACGGGGAAGATGATGTTGCCGCTATCATCATAGCCATAGCCGTCTTTCAATGCCAGATGAATCAGATAGGCCACGAAGAGGACAACAAAAATCAGGGCAGAACGCATCAGGTGTACACGACTGCGCGAACGGATGTTTTCGTCGGCCACATTGTTCATCACGTAGAGAATGCCCAGCGTGCGTGCCAGGAAGACCACGGCAATGCCGAAGGCGAGCACCCAGGGGTTGAGCAGGGCGTCGAGGCCATGTGAGGCGTTGGCCCAATGTGAGATAACCATTGAATCGGCGTCAAGGAGGTTACCCTTTTCAACGATGAAGTTGGAACCCTCGAAGAAGGTGGCCACGGCACCGCCCAGCAGCAGCGGTCCTACAATGCCGTTGAGCACGAGGAAACATTGGAAGGTCTTGGGGCCAAGGAAATTTCCCAGTTTGTTTTGGAACTCATAACTCACGGCCTGCAGAACGAAGGTGAAGAGAATGAGCATCCACAGCCAGTAGGCTCCGCCAAACGAGGTGCT
>CAMHDT010000066.1 GCA_946183985.1 uncultured Prevotella sp. | reverse complement strand
ATCAGCCGGTTGCACATCACATCGGGGTTGGGCGTCAATCCCGCCTTCACCTTCTCCATGGTATAGCGGGTCACCTGATCCCAGTATTCCTGATGGCAGTCTACCACCTCAAGGCGGCAACCATACTTATGTGCCACACTGGTGGCCATCTCCATATCCTCCTCCATGGAGCAGTCCCACTCATCTTTCTCGTCAGACCCTATCTTGATATAGAAACAGTCGGGATGCAGTCCCAGGCGTGCAAACTCATATACCACCACACTACTGTCAACGCCTCCCGACAGCAGCACGGCAATACGCTTGTTCTCCAGTTCCTTTATGTTCATATTAGAATCCACGTCTCACAATAGGATAGCCAGCGGCCATATCCACGCGCTCAATGAGTTCGTAGCAGTGCTCGTCCTTCTCCTTTAGGTTTTGCTTCACAGCCTCCAGGGCATAGGCTTGCTTATTGGGGAAGTTGGGGTCGATGGTCTCGTTGATGAGATACTGGCGCGAATACTCGTTATCCTCGCTCATGAACATCGTGACAGCCTGCGGCACCTGCTCCATATCGGTAGACTTGATGACAGTCCCTCCACGCAGGGTTATCGACTTGATGTTCACCGTTACATTGTGGTTGTCCCAGTAATTGTCGTCATAGGCATACTTGCTCGTGAGATAAGTCAAGTTGTCGGCACTATTCGACGCTTTCATCTCAGACAGTGTGGCCTTCAAGGTCACGCTGTCCCATCCGCCCGAGAACTCCACATCGGCCTCGCAGTCAACCACGCCGCCAGGGTTATTCACAATGTAATACCATGCAGGATGATACTCGTAGGTATGGCCGTAGAACATGTTATGGGTGGTCACGGTAATGTACTTCTCGATATTATGCTCATCGATGAAAGTTTCCCACACGTGCTTCACCGAGTCGATGCGCACCTGCATAGGCGCCATCATCGTCTCGTCATATTCGGCCTCGGCCTTCTGCCTCACATCGTTGCAGTAGAGTTCGCTGCTGTAGGTGTCGTAGTAGTCGCGGAAATCATTATAGGTAATATCCTCATACTTCGCCCTGTCTTCCTCTGATATGATGTATTCGCGCAGAGCGCACACATTGTCGTAGAAGTCAGCAAAGGTGGGATCTTTCTGGATTTCAGAAATGACGGTCTTGTCATCAAGGGGCTCCAATATCGACTTGTTGAGCACCAACATACCAGCCACGAACTGCCAAATGAGCACGATGACGATAAGCACTGCGGCTACCACCATGCCAATGATGATACCCTTCTTGGCCTTAGGGCTCAACGACGGCATCTCGAACTGCGATGCCTCGGGCTCCGGTTCTGGCTCGACTTCCGGTCTGTCCACAAACGCACGCTGCGAACAATAGGGGCAGTCGGCCATCGATGCAGGAATCAGATGATTACAATTCCCACATCGTCTAACGGGTTTTAAATCTATGATTGTCATAATAGCAGAACTTCGTATTCAATATTGCTCATTTGTCATGGTAGCCGCACGGTGAATATCACCCAGGTCGCGCACATCATTGGCAATCTGTGCAGGAAGTTTGATAATTTCAGAAATGAAGTGAGTGATGAGCACAATGAGGAAACCAATGATGATGCTGACCACCGAATAGATAATGACAAAAAGCAGTCCCAACAGAATAATCAGGAGATAATTGTCACCGCCAGTAGCACCAAGGGCATCAACACCGGTGAGGACGCCAAACAGATAGAGGATGATGATCAACACGGGCGTCACCACGGCAACGCTCAGACCATACATCTCGCCCAGACTCTGCACGAAATGCGAGAACAGGGGGATAGCCACGATCTGGTCACCTACCTTCACCATATGGTCTATCTTCTTGCAGCGATGGAACCAGAAATAAAAGTTGAATATGCATACGGCCAGGACAAACACGTAGAACACGATCATGAACAGCACGCCCACGATCTTCGTCCACGCATTGGCATACGTAAGCATGCCCGAGTCGAAAGTCTGATAATACAAATAAGGCAATACGATGAGCCACAGGAACGGCAGCACCGACAGCAGATAATAGATGCCCTTCATGGGAAGGATAAAGAACTTGCCGTTGTCAATCCATGACAACAACTTACCAAGTGTTTTTGAGAAAAATTCCATAGACTTACAGTTTTTAAGTTAATAAGGTAATACAATATCTGCCGCAAAGATAGGAAAAAGATTTGACACTACAAATTTTTATGACACATTTTTCCCACTCCCTATCTGTTTACAGGTGTTTCTTTGGATAGAGGGCATCCCACCACGATGGGTCGTCCTTGAGCCAGCGTTGGAACCAGGCCATCTGCGTAGCCAGCCACTTTTCCTTCTTCGCATAGTCGAGTATATGGTGGTTCTCGCCCTTGACCTCAACCAAGGCCACCTCGCGGCCCAGGAGTTTCAGGGCAGTGAACATCTGAAGACTCTCTATGACAGGCACGTTGGTGTCGGCATCGCCATGGAGGAGCAGCAATGGGGTGTGAATCTTGTCGGCATTGAACAGGGGACTCTGGTCAACGTAAAGGTCACGATGGCTCCATGGATAACTGTTGGCCATCGACACCTCGCTATAGTTGTAGCCCCAATAGCCCTCGCCCCAGTAACTGGTATGATTGGTGATGCCGGCATGGCTCACGGCGGCGGCAAAGATGTCGGTCTGCGTCTGCAGGTACTGGGTCATGAATCCGCCATACGATGCGCCCATGCAGCCAATCTTCTTTGGGTTGATAAACGAATGCTCGGCGCATATCTTCTTCGTACCTTCGATGATATCCTCGGCAGGACCGCGACCCGCGGTGTTCACATGGCGCGAGGCCCACTCCTGTCCGAAGCCGGTGGCTCCGCTGGGCTGCAGGATATAGGCAATGTAGCCCAGCGAGTTCCAGTATTGCGGGGCATAAGGAGATTCAAAATAGCGGCTTACGGGCGAGCACCCGCCATAGTAGTAGACAATCATGGGGTATTGCTTCGTGGCATCGAAGTCAGCAGGCAGATAGAGGCGTCCGTAGACGGTGTCGCCCTTGCTATTAGTAAAATTCCAATCCTGGCAGGTACCTATCTCAGCGTCGCCCAAGGCCTCTTTGCCATTGAACATTGACCATTGACCATGGAACATTGGTTTCTTTGGGTTGATGGTAGCGACATAAGCACTGGCAGGCTCCATGGTCTTATACGAAAGGTAACCCACCACGGGGGCCTGAGCAGCCATGTCGAAACGGTAGACATAATCGCCTTCAGCAGGAAGTTTGGATATGTCCCCCGTCCTTGGATTGAGCACAAACAGGTTCACATAGTCGCGGTCTTCGGCCGAGAGATAAATCAGACCGTCGGCAGCACACCAGTCGACATGCTCCACCGAAGGGTCAAAATCTTTAGTCAGAGGCGTCACCTGCTTCGAAGCAATATCAAACAGGAACAACTCGTTCTCCGTCATGCTGGGCGTCACGCTTTCCGGCAGTTGACAGCCAATGCGGTTGAAGGCCTCGGGCGTTCCTCTGAAAAGGACCTGGGTACCGTCGGGCGATAACGCACATCCGCCGAGGAATCCCTCACACTGCAACAGCGTGTCGGCTTTCAGCGTCTGGGCATCCATGATAAAGACATCCTGCACCTCGGTAGGACGTTTCGAGAGCCGTGAATAGGAAGTGCTGACGAGCAGTTTCCGCCCGTCTTGTGAGATATCCTGCAGATGCTCGCCCTTGGTGCCGAAGGTGATGCGCTGACACAGGCCAGTGGCAATATCGAAGCGTTTCAGATAACTACGTTTGCGCCAGCCGGGCTGCCGGTCGTCCATCTCCAGCACCTGATACACCTGCTCGTCTTCCTTGGGGCCTTCCTCTTCAGCGGTAAAGATAAGGTAGTCCTCCGTTGGGCTCACCACATAAGACTCACGCGGAATGTCATAGGCAAACTGTGTGCGCTGGCCCGTGATGGGGTCGACCTTGAAGAGCACCCGTTTCTCTCCCTGCCACTCTTCCTCAAGATAGGCAACAGAACGCGGGAGCCATCTGACATTGGATGTAGGACGCGCCAGCAGGCGTTGGCTTTTCACCTCACGCAGTTCATAGTCCCAACGGCTGTTTCCGCCACGGGCCGTTGTCTGATAGGCCAGGACTACATATTTCCCGTTGGCAGAAAGCGAGATGCCGCGCACCCGTCTGCCGTCGGTCAGGTCGTGCACCATATAGGGATGTTTCTTCGAGAGTGTGGGCTCCACCTGACGCGTCATGTCCATCGTCACCCGGATGCTGTCGGTATCGCTGGGCTCTGCCAGATACTTTACAGCCAGCGTATGGTGTTCGGGGGCCAGTTTCACTTCGCCGCTATGCTCCTGTCCGTCGATGAAGAGTTGATAGTTCTTCGGACCCTTCACGCTGACAGTGCCTTTCACAAAGTCCTTATTATTTATATAATAGGTAAGGATGCCCACGCTCTTGCTGTCCTTCAGCGAAGGGAGCACCTGTCCGCTGAACACCGCCGTAGGCTCGGCAGAGAGCGACAGATTGCCCAGCAGGCTCTTCTCATCAAACTTCTCGCCCTTCACATTAACCGTATCCATGCCATAGGGCATGCTCACAGCATAAGGGCCAGCCAGATTGAATTCCCTCACTTCTGTCTTAACCTGTGCACTAACTTGTAGTGCACTTGCCATCACGGCCATAAAAACAAATTGTTTCTTCATACTTCTAATCATTTCTTTGATGGTGGAAGGTGACTTCCGCCCTTCACTTTCCAAGTTCCCAGAAAGCCACGGCAGCAGCGGCAGCCACATTGAGTGAATCAACGCCATGCGCCATGGGGATGCGCACCACATAGTCGGTGGAAGCAATGGTCTCCTTAGGGAGTCCGTCACCCTCGGTGCCCATCACGATAGCCAGACGGGGCTCCGATTTGAGGACAGGGTCGTCCAGCGAGATGGAATTATCCGTCAATGCCATCGCTACAGTTTTAAATCCCAATTTCTTTAAGTCCTCATAGTCGTCAAGCCATGTCCAAGGCACCAGAAACACCGAGCCCATGGACACACGTACAGCACGACGGTTGAGGGGGTCGCAGGCGTTACGGGTGAGCAGCACGGCATCGATGCCGAGGGCTGCTGCCGAACGGAAGATGGCACCGATGTTGGTCGTATCGGTCACACCGTCGATGACCACCACGCGGCGGGCTCCTCTGAGCACCTCCTGCAAAGCCTTGGGCTGAGGACGGCGCATGGCACAGAGCACGCCACGGGTGAGCGTATAGCCAGTAAGCCTGGCCAGCAGTTCACGTTCGCCTGTATAGACGGGAATATCGCCACACCGGCTGATGATGTCGGCCGCATCGCCAGTGATATGTCTACGCTCGCACAGCAAAGAGAGCGGTTGGTAGCCCGCATCGAGCGCCACACGAATCACCTTGGGGCTCTCAGCAATGAAGATGCCTTTCTCCGGGTCAAGAACATGACGCAACTGGGCTTCGGTCAACCGACCAAAGATATCTATTCCAGGCTCATTTAAAGAAGAAATCTCAATCATCATTGCGCGGCAAGAAATTTTTCACTTTTCACTATTACCTTTTACCTTCTACTGCGCTTCGCGATACTTTCCTTCCTCCTTATCATCAAGCATCGAAAGATACGACTGGTAACGGCTCTCGGCTATATAATGGTCCTTGACGGCCTGCAGCACGGCACAGCCGGGCTCATGGGTATGGGTGCAGTTGGAGAAACGGCAGTCTTTAGAGAAATGGAAAATCTCCTTGAAGTAACCGGTTATCTCTTCTGGCTCCATGTCGAACGTGCCGAAGCCCTTGATGCCCGGGGTGTCGATGAGGTAACTACATTGACCATTCACCATTGAACATTGACCCTTATTATCTACCGCCTCCGTTTGCGCAGCAGAATGGTCAATGGTCAATGGTGAATGGTCAATGGGTATCATCTCACTGAACGTGGTGGTATGCATGCCTTGGTTATGGGCATCGCTGATTTCTGCGGTGCGCAGGTTACAACCTGGCACCAGACGGTTGATGAGCGTTGACTTGCCCACACCGCTATGACCGCTGAGGAGCGTAATCTTGCCTGCAAGCAGGGGGCGCAGTTCATCGATGCCCTCGCCGGTCTCGGCCGACACCTCGCGACATTCATAGCCCACGGTCTGATAAAGGTTGACCATGGCCTGCTGATAGCGCCGGGCGTCAGCGTCTAACAGGTCTGTCTTATTGAAGATGAGAACTACGGGCACGCGATAGGCTTCTGCCGATGCCAGGAAGCGGTCGATGAAAGTGGTAGACGTGGTGGGATTGACCACGGTGACAATGAGAAAGGCCTGGTCTACATTAGCGGCAATGATGTGACTCTGCTTGGAAAGATTAATGCTCTTGCGGATGATATAGTTTCGGCGGTCTTCTATCGCAACAATCCATCCGAACCTCTCTCCGCATTGTCCCTCATCTCCTTTCACTTCCACCCTGTCGCCAACAGCCACGGGATTGGTGGTGCGTATGCCCTTCAGGCGGAAATTGCCCTTTACCTTACAATCAAGCAGTTGACCATCGTCCATACGGACGGTGTACCAACTGCCTGTATTCTTAACGACGAGTCCTTTCATATGTTAAGGTAAAAGGTTTTACCTATTCCATTAAACTGTCATTATCTCCTTGTTCTTAGCCTCAATGAGCACATCAAGTTTCTTGATATACTTGTCGTGCAACTTCTGGAGTTCCGTTTCGGCATCCTTCTCGTTGTCCTCAGAGAGACCGTCCTTAATGGCTTTTTTCAGTTTGTCCTTGATGTCGCCACGCACATTGCGCACCTCGACCTTGGCTTTCTCGGCAATCTTGTTACACTGCTTCACGAGGTCGCGACGGCGCTCCTCCGTGGGCTGTGGAATGGCCAGGCGGATCATCTCTCCGTTGTTTTCGGGTGTGATGCCCACATCGCTGTCCATGATGGCTTTCTCAATATCGCGAATCTGCTTCTTGTCCCATGGCTTGATGGCTATGGTACGGGCATCAGGACAGTTGACCGTGGCCACCTGATTCAGAGGAACGCGACTGCCATAGGATTCTACACGGACGCCATCAAGGATGGCAACGTTGGCACGACCGGCACGGATACGGTTGAGTTCCTCTTCCAGGAACATGGCCGCCATTTCCATGCGCTCTTCAGCCTGTTGTAGGGTTTCTTTTACATCAATCATACTATTTGAGTTTTTAAGTTTTTGAGGCTTGAGGTTTGAGTTATTGATGACTCACATTAACTTTCTGCTGACAAATTTAGCATATTTATTTGAAACGGCCAACACTTAGGCTATTTTTTTCAGAAGAGAGCGTGTCAAAAAACAAAAATCTTCAAAAATTATTCAAAAATAAGCCATTCGATAGCCATTTTTGTTGAATTTTTGAAGATTTTTGTTAGTTTAATGAGCACTGATGTCTATATTTGACCATCCACTAATGCGTCAGTCAAATAGCATCAAGAGCCTGGCGGATATCTGCCAACAGGTCTTCTACATCTTCAATACCCACGGAGAGGCGGATGAGATCGGGAGCAACACCGGCCTCGCGCAACTGCTCGTCGCTGAGTTGGCGATGGGTATGGCTGGCAGGATGAAGCACACAGGTGCGGGCGTCGGCCACATGGGTCACGATACAGATAAGTTGGAGTGAGTCCATAAACTTGACGGCCGTCTCACGGGTGCCTTTCAATCCGAAGGCAATGACGCCGCACGAGCCGTTGGGCAGATATTTCTGAGCCAAGGCATGACACTCATCGCCAGGCAGACCGCTATAGTGCACCCATGCCACACGTTCATCAGCCTGCAGGAACTCGGCAATGCGCTGCGCGTTCTCACAATGACGCTGCATGCGCAGATGAAGTGTTTCAAGACCGAGGTTGAGCAGGAAAGCATTGTGAGGCGACGGGATGCTGCCCAGGTCGCGCATGAGTTGTGCTGTCAACTTGGTCATATAGGCCATCTTGCCAAATTTCTTGGTATAGGTCAGCCCGTGATAGGACTCATCGGGCGTGCAGAGGCCAGGGAACTTCTCGGCATGGGCATCCCAGTCGAAGTTGCCGCTGTCGACGATACAGCCGCCCACCTGCGTGGCATGACCATCCATATATTTAGTAGTAGAGTGGGTCACAATGTCGGCCCCCCATTCAAAGGGACGGCAGTTGATGGGTGTGGGGAAGGTGTTGTCGACAATGAGGGGCACGCCATGCTGATGGGCTATGCGTGCAAACTTCTCAATATCGAGCACCTTACAGCCAGGATTAGAGATGGTCTCGCCGAAGAGTGCCTTCGTATTGGGACGGAAAGCAGCACTGATCTCTTCCTCTGAAGCCTCCGGATTAACAAAGGTGCACTCTATTCCCAACTTCTTGAGCGTCACACCAAAAAGATTGTAGGTGCCGCCATAGATTTCATTTGATGTAACAAAATGGTCGCCAGCCTCACAGATATTAAACACGGCATAGAAGTTGGCAGCCTGGCCGCTACTGGTGAGCATGGCACCCACGCCGCCCTCCAGAGCCGCAATCTTGCGGGCAACGGCATCGTTGGTGGGATTCTGCAAACGGGTATAGAAATAACCTTCCTTCTTCAGGTCAAAGAGGTCGGCCATTTCCTCGGTGTTGTCATACTTGAAGGTCGTGCTCTGATAAATGGGGAGCACACGTGATTCTCCATTCTTTGGCTCCCATCCAGCCTGAACGCAGAGGGTTGCCTGTTTCATTTTTGTTTTCATTTGACTCATATCGTTATTGTTTCTGCGTGCAAAGATAGGCATTTATAATGAAAAAAAACAGATTATTTTGCCATTTCTCATTTTTTTTATACTTTTGCAGAACTAAAATAATCTAAGACATGGTCATTGCACTGCTATATATCAAGTTGGCCTTTGCAGCACCAGACATACCCTCATGGGGGTGGTTGGCCTTTGCTGCGCTGCTTTTGCTTGTCATCTTCTTTATCGTCTACTTTATCTCTTTATTCCTGTATGAGAAGAAGATGACCAAGCGCGTCCAACGCTCCAACAAACGGCTTGCATTGATTCTTGACACCACAAAGATACACATTTGGCTCTATGACATTGCCAAACAGACCATTACCAGTATAGACCACCAAGGCAACAAGACGACGACGCCGCTGTCGCCATATTTCCTGCAGTATTACATGGTGCCTGCGGACTACGAGCAACTGTGCCGCGCATTTGAAGAATTGGCCTCCGAGAAGAAAGAGCGCGAGACGCTGGAGGTTCACGTGACGGAAGGCAACAGCAGGGAACTGTTTGTTTTCTCACTCGACATGTCGGTCATGAAGCGCAACAGGAAAGGGAAACCGACGGTCATTATTGGAGCAACCACCAACATCACCGCCGAAAGGAAGAGCCAGCAGATGCAGAAAGACACCATGCTGCGCTACAAGCACATTTTCAACTCCGCCCTGGTAGACACCGTATCCTACGATGAGCACGGATGCATCGACGACATGAACGAGAAGGCGGCAAAGGCGTTTCCGTTGGGCATACAAAGCATTATCAATGCCCACGTCTCAGTGCAGAGCGTGTTAGACATCCCTGGCCTGACTGCCGACAACCTGGATTACACCTATCTGACGCAGATTTACACATCGGCCGACGATCCTCGGCCGCTCAACCGCTATCTGAAGCGCGACAAACTGTATTACGAACTCCAGTTGGTACCCGTCCGCGACGATCACGGCCAACTGTTAGGAATATATGGCACGGGGCGCGATGTGACGGAGACGGCCAACTCCTATTCCCTGTTAAAACAGAATGTGGCACAGTTGCAGAAGGCGACGGACGAACTGCAGGACTATATCCGCAACATTGACTATGTCATGCGATTCGGAGGCATACGGGTGGTCAACTATTCTCCTGACACACACACGCTGCTTGTCTACAGCGAAATCGAACGCATACAGCAAAAGTTGACACAGGCCCGTCTGCTGTCGCTCACCTCCGAAGAATCGAAAAAGACCGTCCAGCGCCTTCTGAACAATATGGACAACCGCACACGGCAGCCAGTGAAGGCCGCCGTCAGTTCCATCCTGCGGCTCAAGGGCGGCAACAGGCTGTGTCTGAACTTCTCGTTCGTGCCTATCTTAGATGCCAACGGTCATGTCACTGAGTATTTCGGCATGTGCCGCGACATTAGCAACATCAAGGCTACAGAGGAGCAGTTGGCCCGCGAAACCGTAAAAGCCCAGGAGATAGAGACGGTCAAGAACGCCTTCCTGCGCAACATGAGTTACGAAATCCGCACACCGCTCACCTCCGTCGTAGGCTTTGCCGAACTTTTCGAAATGGAGCATGATGTCGACGACGAACAATTCTTTATCGAAGAAATCAAGAAAAACTCGCGCACGCTGCTCAATCTGGTCAACAACATCCTGTTCCTTTCGCGCCTCGATGCAGGCATGATTGAGATTAAGACCATGTCCATAGACTTTGCCACCTTCTTTGAGGAACGCTGTCAAAACGTATGGGCACACCATCAGCAACCTGGCGTGGACTACATTGTCGACAGTTCCTACAAGCACCTTGTCCTCGATGTCGACCTAACCAACCTGAGCATCGTGATTGAACAAATTGTGAGCAATGCCGTCCAGAACACCACATCCGGTTCGGTGCATGCCAGTTTCGACTATAACGGGGAAAACCTGACTATGACCGTCCAGGACACAGGCAGTGGCATTCCCGACAACCTGATTGACAGGATTTTCGAGCGTTTTGTCACCACCGGCAGCGACAACAGCGGCCTTGGCCTTCCTATCTGTCAGGAGGTGGTAAGGCTCATGGGTGGCAGGATACACCTTAAATCGGAGCGCGGCAAAGGCACCATTGTCTGGATTATCATCCCTTGCACATGTAGGGAGATGCAGAGGAAGAATTAGAAAACGAAACAACAAACGAACAATGAACCATCCGCTTATATATATCCTCGCAGGACTTCTCTTGACTGCCGTCATCGTGTTCCTGCTCATCTTCTTCATCAGGCGAAAGGTGGGCAATGCCACGCGGCAGACTGCCGATCTGGGGCAGATGATGGACCAGGTGCTCAACATGGGCAACTACTTCGTGGTGGAGTGGGACTTCAGCAGCAATATGCTTCGCAACAAATATGGCAACATGCTTCCCGGAGGTTCAATGAAGCCTGAGGAGTTCCTTAGGCGCATGCCCCCTGAAGAGGCTCAGCAACTGCACAACTTCAACGCCCAACTGGCCACTGGAGCCATCAGCCACTTTAGCATGAACCTAAGTTTCAACCAAGGAACGCCCGAGCAACCCGAATGGAGATACTTCTACGGCAATGCCATTGCTGAAATGGAAAACGGCAAGCCGCTCTATATACTTTACACCACAAAGGACACCACCGACGAGGTATTGGAAAGCCGCCGTATCAAGACCATCGCCAGCAAGTATAAGAAGATGTTCGACACCAATCTTGTGGCCATGTCGTTCTACAGTGCCGACGGACATCTGATTGACCTCAACAACAAGATGTATGAACTCTGCCAGATGCAACGCGGCGACGAAGGGTATTTCCGCAAAAGCACGCTCTTCAGTTTCCCAACTCTCAAGGATGTCTATCTGCCCGGTTCACGAGAGACGCTGCATGTCTGCCAACATCTGAAAGAACCGCAATTAGGAATAGACAAATACATAGAATTCCGCATCTATCCGGCAATGAACGACGACGGCATATTCGCCTACTACATCGTCACTTCACGCGATGTGACCGCAGAACGCAACATGCATCTTGAGCAGCGCAAGCAAGACCAGCAACTCCACGCTGCCAACAAGGCCATCGAACGCCATGAGAAGCAACTGAGTTACCTGTTGGATGAATGCCAGATGTATCTATGGAGTTATCACATCGCAGAGAATATGGTCAACATCACACGCTCGCCCGGACAAACGGAATTCTGCGAAACCATTGAGGAATATCTGCAGACCATCAATGCCGAAGCACGACAGCAGGCCACGGCCGAGATGCTGCGCGCCATCGAGCAGGCAAAGCCTTACAACACCATACTGCCATTCGACCGTACCCTATTCGACAGCCAGCCGACATGGTATTCGGTCTCCGGCATTCCTCTTTTCGACAAGGACGGACAACTCACAGAGTTCTTTGGCGTCTCGCGCAATATTACCGACCTGATGCAGGCACAGGAGAAGTTGCGCATAGAGACGGCCCGTGCCGAAGACTCCGGAAGGCTCAAGGCTGCCTTCCTCGCCAACATGACACATGAGATCCGCACGCCGCTCAATGCCATTGTGGGGTTCTCCGACCTTCTGCCCACGATTGACGATGACAATGAGAAAAAAGAGTTCATACGCATCATCCGCAACAACTGCGACATGCTGCTACGCCTCATCAACGACATCCTGGAAGTATCGAACATAGGACAGTCGCTGAACATCACGCCTGCCGATGTTGATTTCCCGAAAGTCTTCAACGACATCTGCCAGACGCTGGAGCAACGCGTGCAGGAGGCGGGTGTCACCTTCCTCAAGGACAACCCCTACGAACATCTGCATATTCAGTTAGACAAGGGACGCATACAGCAGGTCGTCACCAACTTCGTGACCAACGCCGTCAAATACACCAAGCAAGGACACATCAAGGTGGGCTATAAAACGGCACCCGCGCCCCTGCAGCACTCCGGCGGCACACCACATGATGCAGCCGACAGCCAGCCAGGACTATATATCTATTGTGAAGACACGGGGGCCGGCATCCCGAAAGACAAGCAGGACAGTGTCTTCGAGCGCTTCGTCAAACTCAACGACTTTGTGCAAGGCACCGGCCTCGGCCTCAGCATCTGCAAGACCATTGCAGAGCGTTGCGGCGGATGCATCGGTGTTCATAGCGACGGTGAAGGCAAAGGTTCCACCTTCTGGATATGGATACCCTGTGCTCTTCCCGACAGCCACCCCAACCATGTCAATCCCGATAAATCATCAATAACAAAACCATAAAACTATGCAAACCAGTAAATACATGCTCGCCAGCGAACGCGATACCCTATGGGGACTCACCGTCACCACCATTGGCTATGAGGAGATAGGTCCCAACGACCCCTACCCCACGCGAGGCCATGCCGACGGCTACTACTTTGAATTGGAAAAAGGACGAGTGCTGACCGAATACCAACTGCTCTACATCACCGAAGGCGAGGGCATCTTCCATAGCCGTTCCGTGCCAAAGGCAGCACTGCGCGAGGGCGACTTCTTCCTGCTCTTCCCCGGCGAATGGCACTCCTACCATCCCACAGGGCCACGCGGATGGAAGAAATACTGGATTGGATTCAAGGGCCACAACATGGACGACCGCGTCAGGGCCAACTTCCTGTCGCCCACCAAGCCCATCTACCACATAGGCTATTCGGCCGACATTGTGCGCCTCTACAAACAAGCCTATGAGGCGGCACAGGAAGAAGGGGCCTACACCCAGCAGTTGCTTGCCGGCATTGTCAACCACCTCATCGGCATGATGTACTCGCTGGAGCGCAACATAGAACTGAAGACGCGCAACGAGACCCATGTGGAGATGATCAACCGTGCACGGCTCCGCATCCGCGAGTCGCTCGAGTCATCGCTCACCATCCAGCAGGTGGCCGAAGAGATGGGCGTGAGTTACTCCAACTTCCGCAAACTGTTCAAGGAGCACACCGGCCTCTCGCCCGCCACCTACCAGCAAGACCTGCGCCTGCAGCGCGCCAAGGAACTGCTCACCACCACCAATATGAGCATCAAGGAGATTGCCTACCAGTTGAACTTCGACTCGCCCGACTATTTCTCGGCCAAGTTCAAAATCAAGACCGGGCGCAAGCCCAGCGATCTCCGACAACCATAGCACGGCTGCTTCCATCACGAAATAAGAGTGCGTCAAAAACAAAAATCTTCAAAAATCTTCAAAAATAAGTCATTCGATAGCCATTTTTGTTAGATTTTTGAAGATTTATGTTCCTCCTTCATAACATTTATGTTATATTTATGAAGATTTATG
>CAMHDT010000065.1 GCA_946183985.1 uncultured Prevotella sp. | reverse complement strand
GGTGGTAGCGGTTGGTGTAGTACTGCGCTATCTCCATGGGCTCCAGTTGCTCCAGGCGTGCCTTCTTTGCTATCTTGTCCTCGCCCTCGTCGGCATCGTGCTCCAGGTGGCCCACATCGGTAATGTTGCGCACATAGCGCACCTTATAGCCCAGGTGCTTCAGATAGCGGAACACGAGGTCGAAGGTGATGGCCGGACGGGCATGGCCCAGATGGGGGTCGCCATAGACGGTGGGGCCGCACACATACATGCCCACGTTGGGTGCGTGGAGCGGCTCGAAACGCTCTTTCTGTCGCGTCAGGGTATTGTAGATAACGAGTCTTGATTCCATGTTCTTTTCTCTTTGTTTGTTGATACAGGCTGCAAAATTACAAAAAAAACGATAAAAGGTTGCCCCTTTTCTCTTTTTTTTTGTAACTTTGGCTTCGCCGAACTTACTTGGCACTCGGCGCTCGGCGACGAAGGAGACGCTTGCTCCTGCAAGAAATGAAAAGAAAAACGTGCTTTTCTTTTGCATTTCACTCGTTTTTTTGTAACTTTGTGCCCGCAAATGCTGCCCTGATAGTTAAATGGATATAACAAGGTCCTCCTAAGACTTAGTTCCCAGTTCGATTCTGGGTCGGGGTACAAACCTGTTGAATAAAAAAATATGTACGCACATGTGTGCGTACATATTTTTTATGCTGTAAGCCTTGGCTGCTTATTTGGCAGCGGGCTTGGTGTCGGCGGTCTCCACTTCCTTGCGGTCCTTCTTGCTCATGGTGAGATAAGCGGTGGGAGCGGCAATGAAGATTGACGACAGGGTACCGAACACAACACCAAGAATCATGGCAAATGCGAACGAGCGGATGCTGTCGCCGCCAAGGAAGAAGATGGTGAGCAGCACGATCAGCGTCGTCACCGAGGTGTTGATGGTACGGGCCAGCGTCTGGTTCAGCGAGTCGTTGAAGATGGTCTTGCGGTCGCGCTTGCCATAGAGGCCGATGTTCTCACGGATACGGTCGAACACCACCACCTTGTCGTTGATAGAGTAACCAATCACGGTGAGGATAGCACCGATGAAGGTCTGGTCTATCTCGAGCGACATGGGAACGATCTTGTAGAGTAGCGAGTAGAAGCCGACGACCACGAGGGCGTCAAGTGTCAGGGCAACGATAGAGCCGATAGAGAAGGCCACGTTGCGGAAGCGCAGCAAGATGTAGAGGAAGATGGCGATAAGTGCCAGCAAGACGCTCCAGATGGCGCTGGTCTTGATGGTGTCGGCCACCGACGGACCCACTTTTGTGCTGCTGATAATGGTGCCCACCGAGTTGTCGTCTTCCTCTGCGGGAGGTGTGCGGAACTCGTCGGCTGTCTGTGCCTTGGTAATGAGTTGTGCTCTGCTCAGGATGCGATAGAGGCTGTCTTCAACGATGCTGTCGACAACGGCGCTGTTCACATCGACATCCCAGTTGGTAGAGATACGCACGCGGCGGTCGCTGGCTGCACCCAGTGCGATGACTGTGGTGCTGGCGGTCTCGCCGGTCTTGTTGCTGAGCGAGTCGTTGAGGGCAAATGTGCCCTTCATCACCTCGCGAACCTCCTCAACGGGCACCTGCTTGTCGAGTACCACCACATAGTTGCGACCACCCGTGAAGTCGATGCTCATGCTCAGTTTGTTGATGACGAAACTGGCAATGAAGACCACAGCGGCAGCAGCCCAGATGGCATACGAATACTTGAACTTGCCCATGAAGTTGAAGTGCGTGTTCTGCAGCAGGTTCTTCGACAGCGGTGTGCTGAAGGTGAGGTGCTGCCAGTGGTCGTGCTTCATCTGGTGGTCATAGACCAGACGGGTCATGAACACGGCGGTGAAGAACGATACGCAGATACCGATGATAAGCGTGGTGGCGAAGCCGCGGATAGGACCTGTACCGATGACGAACAGGATGATACCCGTGATCAACGAAGTCAAGTTAGAGTCGAAGATGGCCGAGAAGGCATTGGCATAACCTTTGTTCAGGGCCTCCTTGATGTTCAGTCCGTGGCGCAACTCTTCCTTGGTGCGCTCGTAGATCAGCACGTTGGCGTCGACGGCGGTACCCAGCGTCAGCACGATACCTGCAATACCAGGCATGGTCAGTGCAGCCTGGAACGAGGTGAGGATGCCGAGGGTGAAGAAGAGGTTGAACAGCAGTGCCAGGTTGGCCAGCATACCGGGAATCCAGTTGTAGAGCACCACCATGACAATCATCAGCAGCAGGAAGGCCACGATGAACGAGACGATACCTTGCTGGATGGACTGTGCACCCAGCGACGGACCAACCACCTGATAGGAGGCGATGCGTGTGGGCACGGGAATCTTACCCGAACTGAGCGTGTTGGCCAGGTCCTTGGTCTCGGCAGGAGTGAAGTTGCCGGAGATCTGCGAACTACCGCCGCTAATCTCGTCGTTCACGCGGGGAGCACTGTAAACCACATCATCGAGCACGATGGCAATGGCGCGGCCCTTGTTGTTCTTGGTCAGGCTGGCCCAAATGCGGGCGCCCTCGGTGTTCATCTGCATAGAGACGACAGGCTCGTTGCCGGCCAGACCGGAACTGAAGTCGTCCTTGGCATTGGTGATAACATCGCCAGTGAGCGGTGCATTGCCCTTGGGGTCGGTGACCTTGATGGCGTAGAGTTGGTAGAAGTCGCCCTTCACACCCTCGCGCTTCTCGGGCTTGGCACCCCACAGCAGTTTCATGTCGGCGGGCAGCACGCGCTTGGCCACATCAGAGGTGATGATAGAGTCAATCTTGCCCATGTCCTTGGCGTTGTATTCGCCAACGATGGCAAGCATGGGTTCACCCTTCTGGTTGCGAGCGGGATAGAGACCTGCCATCAGCACGTCGGCCTGCAGCGCAGTGTTCTCGGCGGGAGCAGTCTGTGCCTGTTCGGCAGCCATGTCGAGGGCGTTCTTTTCATTGTCGGCCTCTGCTGCATCCTGGGCCTCTGCCACATCCTGGGCTTCGGCCTCTGCAACCTCAGGCTCGGTAGCCTCGGCTGTTTCTGCGGTCTCGGCGGGCTGCTGCATGGCGGCCTTGTACTCGTTGTTGAGTTGGATGATGTAAGGCTGTGCCTCTTCGGTGTTGTAGGTCTCCCAGAACTCCAGGATAGCGCTGCTGGAGAGCAACTTCAGGATGCGCTCCTTGTTCTTGGCACCGGGCATCTCAATCATGATGCGCGACTGGCCTTCCAGTGTCTGGATGTTAGGCTGTGCCACGCCCAGATTGTCGACACGGGTGCGAACCACGGTCTCGGCATTGGCAATGGCGGCCTTCACTTTCTCGCGCAGGGCTGCAACGACCTCGTCGTCGGTGCTCTTGTTGTTCACCTTGTCCTTCAGGTCCATGGTGGCAAACACGGCGCAGAGCGGACGGTTGGGGTTCTCTTCCTTCCAGTGCTTGACAAACAGGTCGATGAAGTCTTTACCTTCGCCGTTCTCTTCTTTCTTGGCCAGTTCGAATGCTTTCTTGAAGCCTTCGTCGCTCTGCGACTTGTAGTTCGAGAGTTTGTCGACGATGTCGGGTACCGACACTTCCAGGATAACGTTCATACCGCCTTTCAGGTCAAGACCCAGGCCAATCTCCATTTCGCGGCACTCTTTCAGGTTGTAGGCCCAGAACCAGATGTTCTTGGTCGAAACCGAATCCAGATAGTCTTCACCGGCTTCTTCTCCCTGTGCGGCGGCAATGGCTTTTGCCTTGTTTTCGTGATAGCGCGTCACGAATGAGAAGGAAAGATAGAAGCAGCAGACTAGGACGAGTGCTAGTGCAATAAACTTTACAATTCCTTTGTTTTGCATTTTGTTTTTTATGTTATTTATTATATATATGCGCAAATGAGCCTGCAAATATAGTGATTTTTTTACATATGAGGAAAAATTTGGCGTGTTTTTTACGCTTTTTTGGATTCTGACGGCCTTTTTCCCCTCTATTGGCGCCTTTTAGTAAGCGTTATATACAGTTTTAACGGTTAGTGAGCGGTGCCTGATAGTGCTCTTCGCTGATGATGCGGAGTGCTGCCGGCAGTTGGCCTGCTGTGAAGATGTTGGCCATGTCTTCGCATTCTTCCATGGTGAAGTTGCCGGAGATTTGTGACGCGCCGCCAGTGATTTCGCAATTGACACGCGGTGCGCTGAGCACGCGGCCGTCGAGCGTCATGGCAATGGCGCGCCCTATGTTGAATCTGGTCAGCGAGGCCCAGGTGCGACCGCCCTCGATATTCATCTTTAAGTTAACGACGGGACCAAATCCTCCATCAGAAGCATCGGCATCCACGATGCAACTGCCGTTGAGCGGTGCCTCGCCATTGGAGCCAGAGGTCTTGATGGCATAAAGATCGTAGTATTCCTGGTCGTCACCCATTGTTGTGGGCGCACTGCTCCACATCAGTTTCAGGTCGGGCGGCAGGATGCGCCGTGCCTCTTCAGAGTGGAATATTTTCTCAACCGTTGTCATATCCGCCGGGGCTGCATATCCCACAATGGCCAGCCTGCTGCCAGTTGATAAGATATGAAGGCGTGCCAGCAGCGGATGCTCGGCATACTGTTGCTGTTCTGCGGTCTGCCGTTCACGTTCCATCTCTGCGATGGCGGCATCCAGGGCGTCGCCCGTGTTGCTTGCTGCTTCTAATTCTAATAAAGCCTGGCTTTCCATGGCCATCGTTTGGGCACAGGCGGCATCAACCTGCACTATGCTGGGCCAGAGTTCGTCGAGGTCGTAGGTTTCCCAGAACTCCAGTTTTCCTTGTGCGGCAATCATCCGACGGAAGGCTTCTACATCTTTCACGCCTCTCACCCTGATGAGGAAGGCGTGACGGTCGGGCAGTGGCTCAATATTGCAGCGTTCCATATCGGCATTGTCGAGGCGCACGCGCAGCACGGCATCGGTGGTGGCATAGGCTTCGTCCAATGCTGTTTTCAGGGCTTCGACCACCTGTGCGTCAGTGCTTTGCGGTGTGACGGACTCTCTCATTTGCTGTGTGGCGAAGATGGTGGCCAGTGGCTGCCCTGTTGCCTCTTTCCAATGGTGTGCAAAGACATCGATGAAGTTGGCGCGACTCTCTGCGTATCCATGCTCGGCTTGGGTCAGTACAGCCAGGAAGGTGGTGTCGGTCTTTTGGCCAGACAACTGGTAGAGCAGGTCGGAGGCGGCCACCTCTACGATAAATTCCATGTCGCCTTCCTTTTCCATTTCAAAGGGACTGAATTTGTTGTTGCACCCTGTGAAGAGTGTGAGACACAACATGGTCGTCACGATGGTGCCAAGTGCGATGAAAGGATTCTTTTTGTTCATAAACTTATGGTTTGATTGTCGTGTTTCTTGGCTGTAGCCAGCACATGATGGGGTAGTGGTCGCTGGCGTTCATGCGGCTGTCGACCTTGCAGTTGTGGGGGATGAAATGGTCGGAGCACATGATGTGGTCGATGCGGAAGTTGAAACCGTTTTGGTTGAACGACAGGCCCAGTCCGCAGCCCGATTCCACGAAGCAGTCGGTGAGACCCTGTGCCACGGTGTGGCGCACATAGGAGATGGGCGTGTCGTTGAAGTCGCCGCAGACGATGATGGGTTTGCCGGCATGTTCGGCAATGAAGCGGTGGAGCGAGTCGGCCTGTGCGGCACGCTTCACCATGGCTTCGCTCATTTTCTCGAGCAGTACCAGCGCTTCTTCCTTGGCCTCGTCTTGTTCCATGTCGCCCCTGAGTGCCTGTTTGTAGCGCTCGCGGTCGGTGGTCGACAGGTGTGTGCTTTCCAGATGGTTGTTGATGACGATGAGGGTGTCGCCGTTGTCCATCTGCAGATAGAACACGGCCGTGCCGTTGGCCAATGAGCCGTAGTCAATGCGCTGCTTGCGCAGGATGGGCAGTCGGGTGTGTATGCCCACAGCGTTGATGAGGGCGTTTTGCGGGTCCTCTACATGCACGGTGTCGTTGTAGGGATAGAGTTTCTTGAGACTGTCTACCGGACTTTCGCTTTTCCCGCCGTGGTCTTCCTGCAGGCAAACAATGTCGGCATTGATGCGGCGCAGGTAGTTCACCACGGTGTCTACGCCTTTCTCATAGCGGTAGTTGCCGCCATAGCCTGCCACATTATACGATACGATGGTCAGACAACTGTCGGGTACTGCCGATGAGGGGTGCAATGGAATATAGGTACGTATGGGCACGTACGCGAAAACAAAGCCGAGCAGTGGCACCCAGCAGCGTTTCCATCTGACGATAATCATCAGTGCAAACATGATGAGGTTGGCCACGAGGAAGAAGGGAAACGCCAGTCCCAGGCAGGCCATCATAGGATAGTCGTCAGGATGCAGGTGGTCGCTGAATCCTACGCCGATAAGTGCCGCCGCCGTAAAGGCACCGGCACCCGTCAGCATGTTGACGAAGAAGTTCTTGATACTGTCGAACATGTGGCAGAGGGATTAGCGCGACTCATGGCTGGCTTCGAAGAGGCGCTGCTTCTCTTCCTTGGTCAGGCTGTCGTAGCCGCTCTTGCGAATCTTGTCGAGAATTTTGTCGATCTCTTCCTGACGGGCTTTCTGGCGGGCATTGTATTCCATGTCGTCGGGGCGTGTGGCGGCATAGCCTGTTTGCCCGGAGTATCCGGAATGTCCGGAATAATCTGGTTTCCCGAAACGGCTGGACTGTCCGTGGTTGCCAGGCTTCTTTCCCGTCCACCGGCCAAACATCTGGCTGCCGTTGATGGTGGTGAAGCCTTTGCCCGGGTGCTTGCGCCAATAGAGGATGAGCAGGAAGCCCGACAACATACCGCCCAGGTGTGCTACGTGGGCCACACCGTCGCCGAGGCCTCCGCGTGCGTTGGACACTGCCGAGAACAGTTCGATGGCTGCATAGATCAGCACGAACCATTTGGCCTTGATGGGCACGGGCAGGGGGAAGATGAAGATGCGCTCGTTGGGAAAGGTCATGCCGAAGGCCAGCAGCACGGCATAGACGGCTCCAGAGGCGCCAATGGTGAGCATGCCGTTCAGATTCTCGTCCCCTCCCAAGGTCAGGATATCGAACAGACCTGTGTCTGGTCGCACGGTCAACACGTAGGTGTAGAATGAAATATACTGTGCTATTTCCTGACAGAAACCGGCGAAGATGCCGCATAGCAGATAATAGAGCAGGAATTTCTTAGGCCCCCACACGTTCTCTATCACACAGCCGAACATCCACAGGGCAAACATATTAAAGAAAAGATGGGTGAACCCACCGTGCATGAACTGGTAGGTGATAAACTGAAGCGGGTTCCAGTCGCTGGCCAGGAAGAAGTGCAGAGCACCGTATTTCTCCATGACCGGACCGAAGAGCAGCGAGGCCAAAAACACTACTATATTGATGATGAGCAGGCTCTTTGTAACAATGGGAATGTTGCGAAACATTTTGTATATTTGCTGTTTTATGATTGATAACCTAATGTTTGTATTTTGGACGCAAAATTACTAAAAATATCTGGTTTCAGGCATAAAAATGGGCTCGAAACCGCTTTTTTTCAAAAAAAAACTCATTTTTTCGCGTTTTTTGTTTGTTTTCTGAATACTTTCGCTTATATTTGCGTCAAATTTCTAAACAACTCCGTATTTTTTACATTAAAAACCTAATTATTTAAGTTATGAACAAGACTGAATTGGTTGAGAAGATTGCACAGGGTGCAGGTCTCTCGAAGGTAGACGCAAAGAAGGCTTTGGACGCTACAGTTGCAGCAATTAAGAATGCTCTTATCGCCGGTGATAAGGTTGCTCTCGTTGGTTTCGGCACATTCGCCGTTAACGAGCGTCCCGCTCGCGAGGGTATCAACCCTGCTACAAAGGCTAAGATTAAGATTGCTGCTAAGAAGGTGGCTAAGTTCAAGGCTGGTGCCGAGTTGGCTGACGCTCTGAACTAATCTTTTCTTCAAAAAAGGTTAAGGCGGCTTCCCTGTGCAGGGAGGCCGCCTTTCGTTTTGCTGTTGTTCGTTTGTTGCGCTTACTTAGGCTGCTTGCCGATATAAGCCAGGATACCGCCGTCCACATAGAGCACGTGGCCGTTGACGGCATCAGAGGCGTGCGATGCGAGGAACACGGCGGGACCGCCCAGTTCCGATGGGTCGAGCCAGCGTCCTGCGGGTGTCTTGGCGCAGATGAATGCGTCGAAGGGATGGCGGCTGCCGTCGGGCTGACGCTCGCGGAGGGGTGCGGTCTGCGGTGTGGCAATATAGCCCGGGCCGATGCCGTTGCACTGGATGTTGTACTCGCCATACTCCGAGCAGATGTTGCGGGTGAGCATCTTCAGGCCACCCTTGGCAGCAGCGTAGGCAGAGACGGTCTCGCGGCCCAGTTCTGACATCATTGAGCAGATGTTGATGATCTTGCCCTCGCGGCGCTCCATCATCTCGGGAATGACGGCGCTGGAGCAGATGAACGGTCCCACGAGGTCGATGTCGATGACCTGCTGGAACTCCTCGCGCTTCATCTCGTGCATGGGTATGCGCTTGATGATGCCAGCATTGTTTACCAGGATGTCGATCTGACCCACCTCCTGATGTATCTTCTCTACCAGTTCGGCCACAGCCTTCTCGTCGGTCACATCGCAGATGTAGCCCTTCACGTTTTCGATGCCGGCCTCCTTGTAGTTCTGCAGTCCGCGCTGCAGTGTCTCCTCGTTGCGGTCGTTGAAGATAATGGTCTTTGCGCCTGCTGCAACGAATGCCTTCGCAATGTTGAAGCCAATGCCGTAAGATGCGCCGGTAATCCATGCGTTCTTACCCTCTAATGAAAACAGATTTTTCATTTAATTCAAAATTTTAATTTTAAGTTATAAATTACAATTATCTGAGTTATTCTTTTCTGCCTTTATTTTTCGAAGCATCGCAAGGGTGATAGACGTTCCCAATTTGATAAGTTCCTCACAATCACGAAGCAATGACTTGTACAACTTATAATTATTTGAGATCTACGACCTCAAAGAAGTCCTGGTCGCCATAGTCCAGATTCTCGCCCCCCATGCCCCAGATGAATGTATAGTTGTGGGTGGCGGCAGCACTGTGGATGCTCCATTCGGGCGACAAGACGGCCTGCTCGTTGTGCATCCACAGGTGGCGTGTCTCCTGAGGCTCACCCATGAAATGACACACGGCCTGGTCGTCGGGCAGTTCGAAGTAGAAGTAGGCCTCCATGCGGCGGCTATGGGTGTGTGCCGGCATGGTGTTCCATACCGAGCCAGGTGCCAGTTCGGTCATGCCCATCTGCAACTGACAGGTGGGCAGCACCTGGTTCACCAGCATCTTGTTGATGTTACGTTCGTTCGACATCTCCAGTGAGCCCATGTGGGCCACGATGGCATCACTTTTCGTCACCTTGCGGCACGGATACTCGGTGTGGGCAGTGGCCGAGTTGAAGTAGAACTTGGCCGGGTGGGCGGCATCCTTGCTCTGGAACATCACCTCGTGGTCGCCGGCACCGATATAGAGTGCCTCCTTATAGTCCAGTTCGTAGCAGTTGTCAGCCACGGTCACCATGCCGGCACCCCCGACATTGTATACGCCCACCTCGCGGCGCAGCGTGAAGCACGATGCCTTCAGCGGGTCGATGGCCTCGAGCCACAGCGGCTCACCGGCAGGCATGGCTCCGCCCACCACCATGCGGTCGTACATGGAGTAGACCATATTCACCTCGTTGGCCACAAACAGGTGCTCAACGAGGAAGTCACGGCGCAGACGGGCTGTGTCGTAGTGGCGTGCATCGTCGGGATGAGCCGCGTATCTGATTTCGTAGTTAGTTTTCATTCTTTTTCTTTGATTTGTCTGCCTGCAAAGTTACGAAAAGTCGAGCGCAGAACAAAATAAATTAATTTGTTTTTTATGCCGAGACGGAGTTACTTCGCGTTCACAGAGCGCAAAGTTACATTAAATTATACGGATTGCAAAAAAAGAATACTTAAAAATAACAAAAAAACTGTCGGGCGGAAAACAAGAAAAGGACTTGCCACGGGGCAAGTCCTTTCTTCATGATGGTTGGACGACTCGGATTCGAACCGGGAATGACAGAACCAAAACCTGTAGTGTTACCATTACACCATCGTCCAATCGCAGTTTTGCGGCTGCAAAGGTAGGAAATATTTGGCAATCGGCCAAATTTTTCCTGCCTTTTCTTATTTTACCGTGATGAGGTAGTAGTTCTTCTTGCCCTTTTGAGCCAGCAGATATTTGCCGTCGATGAGGTCGTCGGCGGTGATGGCACGGTTCTGGTCGGTGAGTTTCTCTTTGTTGAGTGAGACACCGCCGCCCTGCACCATCTTGCGCATCTCACCCTTCGAGGGGAACACAGGGGCTGCGGTGGTGAAGAGTTCAATGGCGGGCTGGCCGAGGAGGTCTTTGGAAATCTCATATTTCTCTACACCGTCGAACACATCGAGGAAGGTCTGCTCGTCGAGTTTCTCGAGGGCCTCCTTGGTCGACTTACCGAAGAGAATGTTTGAAGCCTCGATGGCCATGTCGAGGTCGGCCTGCGAGTGTACCAACACGGTGACCTCCTGGGCCAGGCGCTTCTGCAGCACGCGGCGGCCGGGGTCCTGCTTGTGCTCCTCGATGAGGGCATCGATGGTCTCCTTGTCCAAAGAGGTGAAAATCTTGATGTAGCGCTCAGCATCGTCGTCGCTCACGTTGAGCCAGAACTGATAGAAGCGGTAGGGTGTGGTGCGCTTGGGGTCGAGCCAGATGTTGCCGCTCTCGGTCTTGCCGAACTTCTTGCCGTCGCTCTTGGTGATGAGCGGGCAGGTGAGGGCGAAGGTCTCCACATCGTTGCCCAGTGTGCGGCGGATCAGTTCGGTGCCGGTGGTCATGTTGCCCCACTGGTCGTTGCCGCCCAACTGCAGTTTCACGCCCTTGTGCTGGTAGAGGTAGAGGAAGTCGTAGCCCTGCAGCAGTTGGTAGGTGAACTCGGTGAACGACAGGCCGTCGCGTGCCGTGCCGTTCAGTCGCTGCTGCACGCTCTCCTTGGCCATCATATAGTTCACGGTGATGTGCTTGCCCACCTCGCGAGCGAAGTCGAGGAACGTGAAGTCCTTCATCCAGTCGTAGTTGTTCACCATCTCGGCAGCGTTCTCTTCCTTGCTTTCAAAGTCGAGGAACTTGGCTACCTGGGCCTTGATGCACTCCTGGTTGTGGCGCAGGGTCTCATCGTTCAGCAGGTTGCGCTCCTGCGATTTGCCAGAGGGGTCGCCAATCATGCCAGTGGCACCGCCCACGAGGATGATGGGCTTATGGCCGCAGCGCTGCAGGTGGCGCAGCATCATGATGCCGCAGAGATGTCCGATGTGCAGTGAGTCGGCCGTGGGGTCGGTGCCCAGATAGGCTGTAACCATCTCCTTCTGCAGGAGTTCTTCCGTGCCTGGCATGATCTGTGCCAGCATTCCGCGCCAGCGGAGTTCTTCTACAAAATTCTTTTTCATATTATATTCTGTTTCGTTTTAATCTCTCGTTATGATGATATGTCGATATTGGCTTTTCGTTTCTACGGCACGGGGTCGTAGCCGGAGCCGCCCCAGGGGTTGCATCTAAGTATTCGCCAGATGGCCAGCCCCAGTCCTTTAATGGGCCCGTGCTTGATGATGGCCTCCTTGGCGTATTGCGAGCAGGTGGGCGTGAAGCGGCAGGCGGGTGGCGTGAAGGGACTGATGCACCGCTGATAGAAGATGATAGGTGTGAGCAGTAGCCACTTCAGCACCAGGACAATCCATTTCCAGACGGTTCTCATAGTTTACGTGCGATGCGTTGCAGTAGGTTTTTCACGCAGTTGTCAATCTGTGGCGATGGCTGCAGTTGATCGGTGAGCCAGATGAAGGCGATGTCTACGGCCTGCTGGCTGCCAATGGTGTCGGCGAGCAGTTGCTTATGGTGGCGGTAGGCTTCGCGTATCTGCCGCTTCGTCCTGTTGCGGTCTACGGCATGGTGTAGCCGTTTCTTTGGTACGCTGATGAGTATTTGTACGGGCTGTTGCCCTTCCTGTCGTTCCTTTATGATATAGACGGCTCTTAACGGGAACGCAGCCATTGACTGGCTGCGATGACTGCCGAAGAGTTCGTCTATTTGTTTCTGGCTGACTATTCGCTCGGCTTTCCTGAATGAAAGCGGATCAGTTTTCATCCTGCATTAAAAGATAGTGCTGCAGTGCGCTTGTCATGGAGGGGTACTTGTCGGTAGGTGCTTCCAGGTCAAGACGCAGGCCGGCATCGGTCACAGCCTTTGCCGTGGCAGGTCCGAAGGTGCCAATGGCAATCTTCTCCTGATTGAAGTCGGGGAAGTTCTTGGTGAGCGACTCAATGCCCGAAGGGCTGAAGAAGATGAGCATGTCGTAGTCGAACGACTTGATTTCCTCTTCGGTGAAGTCGTTGCTCACGGTCTTATACATGACGCACTCCTGATGCTGCAGTTTCTTGGAGTCGAGCAGGCGGGTGATAGAGTCGTTGTGCACATCGCTCATGGGCACCAAGTATTTTTCGGTCTTGTGCTTCACCATGGTGGGCAGCAGGTCGTCAACGCGCCCTGTGTTTCCGAAGAACACCTTGCGTTTGCGGTATTGCACATATTTCTGGATATAGAGTGCGATGGTCTCGGTGACACAGAAGTATTTCATGTCTTCGGGTATGATGACGCGCAGTTCCTTAGCCAGAGTAAAGAAATGGTCAATGGCATGGCGCGAGGTAAACACAACGGCAGTATAGTCGAGAATGTTTATCTTTTGTGTGCGGAATTCCCGTGCCGAAATACCTTCGACCTTAATGAATGGGCGGAAGACAAGTTCCACGCCAAAACGCTCGGCAATGTCATAGTATGGCGACTTCTCGCTTGAAGGTTTAGGTTGTGAAACCAGAATCTTTTTTATCATCTCTATGTCCTAAAAATTTATTTTCAAAAAATCTATTGTCATCAGCCAAATGCCAGCAAAAGCGAGCAAGGGTGTGATTTCGAGGGCACAAAAGTACAAAAAAGTTTGTAAATAATTTCTATTTTGTTTAAAAAAGATGCTCCAATCACTGTAAAATGTTATGATTTTGTTCAAAAAGAGCACAAAACATAAGCAAATGAATACTTTTTCTACAGTAAAATTGAAATAAGTGAGGAGCAAGGCGATGGGCAGGATGAGGACTCCCTGACAGGTGGCGATGAAGAGTTGCGCCTTCCAGTATTGTAAATTTTTCTTACCACCGAAGAAGGTGATGTTGACGATGGCGGCGATGGTCCATTTCGCGACATAGTAGGTCATAAACATGGCCAGCATGATTGCAATGAGCAGGTAGTCGTTGACAATGATGAACCTGGGTGCGATGAACTCTTTTGCAATGTCGTATGAGATGATGGCCATGAGCAGACATGTAATGGCGGTCATGAGCAGTTGCAGCCTTAGTTCGGTCGATGTTTCTGTGTTCGACTCGTGGTTGTGTGTCATGAAGAAGATGTGTCTGAACTGCCTGCTGAAGAATCGCTGTGACTTGGCCACGAAGATAAATGTGAAGATGGTGCATGCCATGATGATGGTGGTCAAGGTGCTGTCGGCTCCGATGCTATAGGGTATGGAATCGCCCACGACTCCTATGGAATTGTCCGTGGCCACAGCGGTTGTGGCTTGGTTCCATGTGGAGTCGTGGTCAAGAAAATGGGTGGCCTGCATGGTGCGCAGGTCGAATATTTCCTGTTGTGTGAAAGTGCTGTTAGATGCCAAACTCGCGCTTGATGTCGTCTACACGATCCAGTTTCTCCCAGGTGAAGAGTTCCACATCGATGGTCTTCGTTTCGTGGTAGTGGCTGGTAAATGTCTTCTTCACCACCTCTGACTTGCGGCCCATGTGTCCGTAGGCAGCCGTCTCGAGATACATGGGCTGGCGCAGTTTCAGGGCGCGCTCGATGGCTTTCGGGCGCAGGTCGAAGAGTTTCTCAATCTTCTTGGCAATCTCGCTATCACTCATCTGTACACGTGAGCGGCCATAGGTGTTCACGTAGATGTTCATGGGCTTGGCCACGCCGATGGCATAGGCCACCTGCACCAGCATCTCGTCGG
>CAMHDT010000064.1 GCA_946183985.1 uncultured Prevotella sp. | reverse complement strand
TTCCACCGACCAGACGGCGCCATCGACAGCCTCACCGGCAGCGTTGGTCCAGCCCTCAGTGTTAGCCGACTCAAAACTGCCGTTCGTGACAGCATTCTCGCCGACAATTTGGACTCTCTGCGTTGCCGTATACACATACTCACCCATTGCCTGAGCAAAGGAAGAGGCTGCTGCAAACATGGCAACCGCTACAAAAAGTAGTCTTTTCTTCATAATTGTTGTAATTTAGTTATTAATAAAATAAAGTATATAAAATAGATTCTATTTCAGTTTTCGGTGCAAAATTAGTGTAATTTCACCTAACCCAAACCAATAAATTGCTAATTCTTCTATAATTTTTGATTTTTTACGACAAGAGCACCCATTGATGTTATCATTAACGACAACCTAAACAACCATGACAACTTTTGTCTTTCCTGTGCTTGATAGGGAATTGATTGTTGTCCTGGTTGTCTAAGTTGTCGTCTAATTACAAGTAACCGTTAGCGCACCACGATGACCTTGCCGTTACGGATGTAGAGGCCGGCAGGCAGACCGTCGGTGGTGCCCGTCTTGACAAGGCGCCCGCGCAGGTCGTAGATGCGGTCAGCGGCATCGGCACGCTGCATGCCACGGATGCCCACGGTGGCGTCGTCGGTAATGCGAAGCACGCCCGTGGACTGAGCCACCTCGCGTGTATCCCAGTAGAGACCGGCGGGCAGGGCCGGCAGATCGAACGTGGGCGTACCGCTGAAGGTGCCACCTGCCGTCCACAGCGTAATGGCATCGCCCACGGCCGGCGTATAGTCATCCAGCAACGTCACCTTCACCGTGCCATTGACGGTGATGTTCTGCTGACACTCAAGGGTAGAGTTGGCCGTGGCCCCCTTGAGGAAATGAATAGTAGAGCCGCTATAGGCATTGAGCAACCCAAAGGCTTTAATGGTGCCAGGCGTGGTCTCGTTGGCAGTAGAGGCACAAGGCATGAGTTCCGCGCCGCTCTGCACATCAACCAGATAGAGCAGGCCCTGCCCCACCAGACGGCCCGACCCCTTCACCGTGACCTTGTTGGCGCCAAAGAACTGTGAAGACATGGCCGCACTATAGAAGGCCACGGTGCCTTCCTCGACATTGAGGACACCCGTGATAAGCCCCACACTCGGAATGGTCATCTTGCCCGTGCCACGCTTGGTGACCTTCGAGGTAATGGCCATGGCCGTAGGTATGCTGAAGTCGGCATTGCTGGTGCCCAGAATCCAGGAGCCGGTGCCTGTGAGTGTGCCTGCACCAGCCACCTTGCCTATAGGAATATTTAGGCCCTCATTGCTCACGGTGACCTCAGAAAGGACATTCAGCGTGGCATTGGGCAGGCCCTTGGTGTTACGATAGGCCCAGACGGGGTCGTAGGTCTTCTTGTTCTGACGGTTCTCCTTGCCGGCATAGACCGTGCCGGTGAAGGTGCTCCAGTCGCCATCCCAATAGCAGCGTATGCCGCCGGTATAGGCATAGAAGGTGCCGGCACCGGTGAGTTTGCCCGTATAGGAACCGCGGAACGAACCATAGAACTTGCCCGTCTTTCCCTCCGGAACCACGAAGTTGGCGGTGTTGGTCACACCATTGTCGTCTTCTTTATTGGCACCCCACAGCGTACCGCCCATGAACTGAACCGTTGCAGGCAGCATGTCGACAAAGCCACTGCTATAGTTCGACCTTACCGTGCCAGCCTTGATAACGAGCGTGCCGAAGCGGTTATTCGTCGTTCCCATCTCAAGCGAGCCTGTACCCGTCTTATAGAGAGTGGCACCGCTGCCCTTGATGCTCTTATTCACAATGATGCTCTTGCCGTCCAGCACGTTGATGGTGATCGAGTCTTGAAGGTTGAGCACCTGATCGGTAATAATGGTACCGTTGACCTGCAGTTCGCCACCATTATTAATATAGATGGGCTGACTGGCATTGCCCAGGGCACCATAGGTCTGTCCGGAATTGTTTGCCAGCAGGGTTACCTGAATGGCACCGCCATTGATGGTGGTCGTGCCGGTATTGTTGGTATTATTGATCTTAACAAGGCCCGTGCCGTTCTTGATGATGGAGGCACCGCCCACAATGCTGTCGCCATTGATGGTGTAGGTCTTGGTATTGTCGAAGGTGATGCTTCGGGGGCTTACCGCACCTTTGACTGTAACGGTCTTCCATTTCGCATCGTCGCTGAACAGCACATCGTCGCCGTCGGTAGAGAAAACCGTGGCCTCATCGAGCAGGAAATTCTCCGAGACGCCCTGCTGCCAAGTGGCATTCATAATTGTGCCGTTCCACTGCACCGTGGCCGGAGCACGCATATCCTCAACCACCACCTTCAACTGGCCATTCTCATGTTTCAGCGTGGCACGGCGATTGGTAGGCATCCCCTCGATAACAATCTCAGCCAGACGGCCCGTAACGGCCCCCACCTGTCCCAGGACATACTCATCCGAAGCCAGTTGATCCAAGCCCACGAACTCGATGACAGGAGCCTTATACTTGGGACCATACTGCCAGGTCTTGTTCTCAACAACAATGGTGCTGGCATTCACCTGGTCAAAGCCTGTAGCACTACAGTCAAAGACAAGACGCGAACCAAAGCCAAGGGTCAGCGTAGTGGCAGTTATATTGCCCACCTGATTCTTGCCACCCGGATAGATGGTGGCGTTGTAGTCGGCCTTCAAGCCGCCAAGGAACTGTCCGCCATTGCTAATGAGCGTGGTATGGCGGTTGAGCCATAGGGTCGATGACTCGAAGGTGCCGTCGAACTGCAAGGTGCCATTCCAGATATCAGTATTTCCGGTATGTTTCTCTACCACATTGGGCAGCACGAGGACGCCCTCGCCCTGCTTCACCAATCGGGTGGCACCGCTGAAAGCACCGCCTGTGAGGGTAGTGGTAAAGGTTTCCACAGTGCGTTCAGGCTGTTTCGGCGTAGAGGCCGTGGCCTGCTGTGAGCCGCTGCCCTTGACCCATGCCGGTGCATTGACGAAGAGCACAGTGGGCGAGGCACCATCCTGCACGCTGATGGTCTTATTCTCATAGCCAGAGACGAGCAACTGGTCGTCGGTGGTGGCAATGGTGCCGCCATTCTGCACCTCGGTACGTCCCTCCAGGGTGATGGCTGGCGGACAGTTGGTGATATTCTCCAGTTCGCCAAGAAAGAAACTGGTGTGAGGCGGCTGGTTATAGCCCACCGACTGCCATGTCATGGCGTTGCGATACTCATGGTCAGCCCACAGGGTGGTGATTCCCCATGGCGAGGGATAACTTGATATCTGGATAATAAGTTTGTCGGCAGTGCGCGTCACAATCTCCTCGCGCCAGTCGCCGATAATATCGCCAAGGAAGCAGGCATTATTCTTCGATGAGTTGTTCAGGTTGCCCTGCCCCATCCAGCAACGATTGTTGGTGTAGGTGCGGCCAGTGCCCACCTCAGCCTGGCCAGGAGCCTTGTAGACAGTAGGAGCACGCTCCACACCCGGTGAGTCCATGAACTCGTCGAGCAGGTCGCCATCCCAGTAGACACGCGCATTAAGCAGGTCGTCGTTCCAACCTGCCGTCAAGGGATCGATTACCTTGTCGGCCACCAGGCTGATGCGTGTGCCACCATCCATACCCACGGCACCTGGATAACTGTTATAAAAATTGCCCGCCAGACAACGGCCGTTGTCAGAGCCGCCGCCAGTGGTATAGCGCAGGGTGGAGGAAGTAGCGTCGGTATAAGCGATACCTGGCACCGTGGAACCCTCCAGACAGACGAACTGTTCCAGTCCCCAACGATAGGGGTCCAGATCACCGCAATGCTGGGCATCGCCATGACCGAAGCCAGTGGTAGAGAGGCCGTAGCCGGTATCGTCAATGATCATCGAGCCAAACACAATCTCATCGCGGCCGTCCATGTCGACATCGGCAATGGCGTAGTTATGGAAGCCGTTGCCAAACCATGGCGACTTGCCGTCGTAGCAGTTCCAGCGCCAGCGCTGGGTGAGTTCGTGGGTTTCCTTGTTCACGTCAAGGGCGCAGAACTTATGGCGTGTATAGCAGCCACGACCCAGGAAGATGCTGGGATTGCGGCCATCCAGATAAGGCGCACCAAAGTAATGCTTCGTGGCACGGTGGCCTGTGTCGTTGGAACCCCAGACGGCAGCATAGTCGCTCTCGCCACTCTCAAAGCGTGGCAGCGGATAGGCCTGTGGTGTCCAGTTGGCATTGCCGTCCCATGCATAAGGAACGCCGGTAGCGCCATCCATATATAATAGGTATTCGGCACCAGCCTTGGTATATTCATCGCGTGGTGCATAATAGTTCATGTTACCTATCTGGATATCTCCCTTCGTAGCCGTATGGATAATCATATTGTCGGCACCGCGCATCAAGGCTTCGGCCTTGCCGTCCTGATCCCAGTCATAAAGAATCAGGTCGAACTGCTCGTCAGGTCCTGCCATCAGGTTGGGGCCCATATCTATTGACCAGAGCAGCGTGCCGTCCATCTTATAGCATTCATGACGGTTGAAGTCGGTCGTGTTATCAGCATTAAGCAGATTGCCAGAGTCATTACGACGCTTCACAACGAATTCCATCTGACCGTCGCCATCGACATCGGCCACCGAACAGTCGTTGAGCGAATAGCCACTAACAACATTACCTGCACGGTTCACCACCGGTTGGACAGGAATGGCCCAGAACTGGTGTTCCCAAGGAGTGCAGGTAGCGGCCTGGTCGGTGCGCTCCACGCCCCTGACGACGGGCACCACCTTATAGACAGAAGTTGCCGTGCCTTCGTTGTCCTGATAGTTGGAGACCGCCAGGTTCTCGGCAATCAAGGTTGTGCCTCGGTAGAGGTTGTACTTTGTGTCGTAGTATTCGGCAGGCAGTATGCGCCAACAGACGAACATGCCTGTTCCCGACATGCCATAGGTACCGTCCTGTCCGGTCTTATCACCTTGGGGGACAGCCACCAGACCACGGTTCAGTTTGTCAGTGAATCGCTGTGCCTGGACACCAAATGCCAGAACCGTCATTACTGCTAACAGAAAAAGTCTTTTCATTTCGTATTTGTATTTAGTTATTAGTTCAAATTGATGCGGCAAAATTACTAAGAAAAAATGAAAACAAACACTTTTTGTTGCCTTTTTCAACAAAAAATGCACTTTACGAAGTAAAAAAGCAAGATATACAGTTCTTTTTATTTTCATTTTTAAAAAAAAGATGTAACTTTGCAGTCTCTAAGCCAAACTATTTAGAAACTAATAAATTACATTGATATGAAGAACTTGAGACAATTGGCTTGCGCCGTGTTAGTACTTGCAGTCAGCAGTGTCAATGCACAGGTAACACCTGTCAGCCAGATGGAGACGCTGGACCGCGGACTGGTGGCGTTGCCAGCCTTGTCAGCCGGCTTGAACACACAGTTCATCAGTTGGCGCCTGCTGGGTACCGACAACAAAGACATTACCACCTTCGATGTGCTGCGCAACGGAGAGGTGATTGCCTCAGACCTGAAAGTAACGAACTATAAAGACAAAAGCGGCTCTGCTACTGCCCAGTATCAGGTAGTGACCAAAGTGAACGGCGAGACGGTTGAGACATCGGAAGCCGTAACACCTTGGGCCAATAAATTTCTCACCTTGAAACTGAACCGCCCAGAAGGCGGCATCCATGCCACATGGGGCGATGACAAAAACAGGTCGGCCGGCACCAATCTGCCTTATGCCTACTATCCCAACGATATGTCAGTGGGCGATGTGGACGGCGACGGCAAATACGAACTCTTCCTCAAGTGGGAATCGACCCATGCACAGGACAACTCCTACAACCTGGGCTATACGGGCAACACCTATATTGACTGCTACAAGATTGATCCGTCAAAAGAAGAGAACTGCACCATGCTCTGGCGTATTGACCTGGGCAAGAACATCCGCGACGGTGCCCACTATACTCAGTTCATGGTCTACGATTTCGACGGCGACGGCAAGGCCGAGATGATGTGCAAGACGGCTACCGGAACCAAAGACGGACATGGCAACTACGTGAACCAAGCGGCTACCGATGCCACCATTAAAGGACATGACAACACGAAGGACTATCGCAACTCGAGCGGCCAGATCCTGCAAGGACCGGAATATCTGACGGTGTTTGACGGACTGACAGGACAAGCCATACACACCACATGGTATCTGCCTGGACGCGCCGGCACTGGTAAGACAACGCCCACGGGGTCGTCAACAACAGAGGGTGGCAGCGAACTGGGCAAGGTAAGCACTTTTCCCAGCGGGTTCTGGGGCGACAACTACGGCGGACGCTCAGAACGCTTCCTCGGTGCCGTGGCCTATGTGAATGGTGCCAACGAAAAGCCTTGCGGCATCTTCTGCCGAGGCTACTATACCCAGGCCTATGTATGGGCCGTGAGTTTCGACGGCACCCGTCTGCACACGGAATGGCTGCACTGTTCGCCCAGCAGGACACAATGGCTGGTCTATGCCTCAAAATGGAATGACGTCCAGGCAGGACTGACGGTTACCGTGGATGGCGATGTACTGAAACGCATTCCTATTAAGACGGCACCTGCCAACACTGGCGGCGTGGCAGAGACCGACCGGACAGGAGAAGGCATCGTGGGCAGCAACACACTCTATGGCAACGGCAACCACAACCTGTCGGTGGCTGATGTCGACGGCGATGGCTGCGACGAGATTCTTTGGGGCGCCGGTGCCCTGAACAACGACGGCACCCTACTCTATGCCACGGGCTACGGTCATGGCGATGCCATGCATGTGGGCAAGATGATTCCCGACCGCCCAGGTCTGCAAGTGTTTGATGTGCATGAAGAGAAACTCACTGCCAAGCATGGCTCATGGGACTTGCATGACGCCGCCACGGGAGAGATTATCTATCATGGAGGCAATGCCGGCATAGATAATGGCCGCGGCATGGCTGCCGACCTGACGGGCAAGAACGGCTATGAGTTCTGGTCGGGCGATGTGCGACAGCCCTACTCCAGTGCCACTGGCTTACAGGCCATCAGCAAGTCTTGCTCCGTTAACTTCCGCATCTACTGGGACGGTTCCTATCAAGACCAGTTGCTCGACGGCAATTATCAGTATAGTAAAGACGACGGCATCGACGCCAACTGGACACAGACGGCTCATGCCGAGCCTGTCATACAGAAATGGGGCGGCTCGAGTTTCTCGAATGTCATCAGTTTCTATTCCAGCACATACAACAACGCACAAACAGCCAACTATACCAAGGCCACGCCCTGCCTGCAGGCTGACATTCTGGGCGACTGGCGCGAGGAACTTATCATGTGGAACAAGAAAGACTCGGCCGAGGTGATGCTCTTCACCACCTGGACCAACACCACGTATGCCGTACCTACGCTGATGCACGACCATGTCTACCGCATGGGAGTTGCCTGGCAGAACACCGCCTACAACCAGCCGCCACACCTGGGCTATTATCTGCCTGACTATATAAGTGGCAAACTGACGGGCATTGAGACTGTGCAGAAGGCTGAAGGCACAACGGGCAGGGAAATCTATGATTTGCAGGGACGCCGTCAGGAGCAGTTGAAGCCTGGCATCAATATCATCAGAGAGCATACAACCAACGGAACAATTATCAAGAAAGTCATCGTAAAATGAAGAAACTAACTATTCTGCTCGCCACCATGGCAATGGGCATGGCCTCAGCCCAAGCACAGACCACGCCAGTGAACCAGATGGAGCAACTGAACCGAGGCGTGGTGGCACTGACGGCCAGCAGCGGCAGCGGCAACTTCGTAAGTTGGCGCTTTCTGGGCACCGACGATGAAGAAAACACCACCTTCGACTTGCTGCGCAATGGCAATAAGATTGCCTCAAACCTCTATAAAACCAACTATACAGATGGTGGCGGTTCGGCAACAGCCACCTATCAGGTGATTACAAAAGTGAACGGCGAGGCCGTGGACACCACCGAGGCCATCACGGCATGGGGAGCCACCTACAAGATCCTGACGCTGGACCAGCCTGACGGAGGCTCTACTGAAAGCGGCGATTACACCTATTCACCCAACGACTGTTCGATAGGCGATGTTGACGGCGACGGACAATATGAACTGTTTGTGAAATGGGATCCGTCGAACTCGAAAGACAACTCACAAAACGGCTTTACGGGCAATGTCATCATCGACTGCTACAAGATGGACGGCACCAGACTGTGGCGCATTGACCTGGGACGCAACATCCGAGCAGGAGCACACTACACACAGTTCATGGTCTACGACTTCGACGGCGACGGCAAAGCAGAGATGATGTGCAAGACGGCTCCAGGATCGATAGACGGCAAAGGCAACTATGTTAATCAGGCTGCCACCAACGACAAGATCAAAGCAGCCGACAACAGCAAGGTGTGGCTGAGCAGCAGCGGGCGAATGGATGGCGGACAGGAGTACCTGACCGTCTTCAGAGGATTGACGGGCGAGGCTATCCACACCATCGCCTACAACCCCAACCGCAATGCCACCTCCGCCCTGAGCGAGGCTCAAGGCACGTTTAACTGGGCTATCGGCAAAACCGACACCCACGGATACAACCGCGGCGACCGCTATCTGGCTGGCGTGGCATATATTGACGGCCCCGACAACAACCCGTGCGGCATCTTCTGCCGTGGCTATTACTCCTATGCCTTCATCTGGGCCGTGGCCTTCGACGGCACACAACTTAAACCGAAATGGTTTAGCAAGCACATGTCGGGAACGGCCTACTCTGTGACGACATACGACGCTGACGGCAATGGCACGACACGTTCGTTCAGCAACTGCCAACCCACCAGTGGCAGTGGCAGTGGCACAATGTTTCAGAATGGAAACCACAACATGAGCATTGCCGATGTTGACGGTGATGGCTGCGACGAGGTGATCTGGGGGTCGGCTGCCCTGAACAACGACGGCACCCTACTCTACGCTACTGGCTTCGGCCATGGCGATGCCATCCATGTAAGCGACTTGAATCCTGAGCGCAAGGGGTTGGAGGTGTTTCAGGTACATGAGGAGAAGGGCACTTATGCCTGGGACATACACGATGCCTGCACAGGAGAGATTCTCGCCAAAGGCGGACCGTCTGGCGTAGACAATGGTCGTGGCATGGCAGCCCAGTTGGATGCAGCCTTCCACGGGTTCTACGTCAGTTCTGCCTCTGCCCGTGAACAGCGCAGTGCCATTACAGGAGAACAGGTATCTACCGGCCAAACCTCGCTGAACTTCCGCATCTACTGGGACGGCGACCTGCAGGATGAACTGCTCGACGGCAACAAGATAGACAAATGGAACGGCAGCGGTACCAGCCGCGTCTACATCAATGGCAAAGACCTGTACAACCAAGGCGGACCGGCGTCGACCTGCAACAGCACGAAGAGTACACCTAACCTACAGGCCGACATCCTGGGCGACTGGCGCGAGGAGGTCATCCTGCACAACGGCAGCAACCAGATTGCCATCTATAGCACCAACACGCCCACCAACTACCGTGTACCCACGCTAATGCACGACCACACTTACCGCATGGGCATCTGCTGGCAGAACACCGCCTACAACCAGCCGCCACACCTGGGCTACTACCTGCCCGATGCAATGGCACCACAGTTTATGGACAAAAACATTCATGAGGTCACTGTAGAATTAGGGGACTCGGTTATTCTGGAAAGTAAGATGCGCTATGCTCAGACCGGTGCCTACAGCAGTTCTACAGATCCTGAAGGCACAGTATACAAAAGTCTGTTCAAACTGCCTGCTGGTTTCAAGCGGCCTTCGGTTAATTCTACGACCAAGACCTTCCGGTTAGAAGGCAAGCCAACAATGCTTGGCGACTACACCTTCGTCATCAAGTTGACTGGACTGAACAGTGAAACAGTCATGGACACCCTGTTCATCCATGTATGCGAGCCCACAGGCATTGAGACAGTGCAGAGCGAGGACCTCATACAGGAAGAAAGCATCTATGACCTGCAAGGCCGCCGCATCTCTGACATGAAGCGCGGACAGGTTTACATTATCCGCCGCGGTGGAAAGGTGGTGAAAATATTGAAGAACTAAAAAAATGCTTTAATAGTAAAGTAGCCGACCGTCGCTGGTAACCCCGGCGGCGGTCATTTTTATGCGGGTCTCCTTGCCGTTGTTATAGAAAGATGCCGTAAAATGGCCGGTTTCATCGCATTTCGCATTCGGATTCCAATAGAGGGTGCGGCGGTAGTCGGCGGGGAAACTGCCAACCAACGTGTTGCTGTAGTCAGGCTGATAGAAATCCTCGGGGGCATTGAAGCCGTGGAGCACCATGTGACGGTCACGGAAGGTGACCTGCACACCATCGTCGGGGATGGTAGCCAACTCCACAGTCACATCGGCCGAGATATAACTCTCCACCATCGTCGAGTCTTCCGTACGCGGCTCATAGTCGCTGAAGATACGGATATCCTGCAGACGCTTCAGTTTCAGGTTGCGATAGATGGACTGTGAGGTGCGGTTGGCGCGGTAGACGCCGGCCTGCTCAGCCTCACTCGCCCCTGCCGACACCGGCGAATAGTTGCGGTAATAGGTAAAGCCATCAATGCGCCCGTCTACATTAAACATGCTGTAGCGGTTCATGTTGCCATAGAGATATTTACACACCTGAACGGGAAACTGGCGCATGTCAAGTTTTCCGAACGACAGGCCGCGGTCGGTCATGTCATTATACAGTTCATAGGCATCGACCACATAGGCCGGTTTCTTCCAGTCAACGGCCCGACGACCGCGACGATGGCCTTTGACATGGATGTCCTGCAACTGGTGCACATCGTTCTCCATCGACAGGTCGGACACAGAGTCAATCAGCATGTCCATGTCATAGTCGGGCTGGTGCTTCTCGTAGAAAGTATAGTCGTGCGTATACATGGGATAGAAGAGGTCGCGCTTCACATAGAAATCGGGGAAGGCATCCTCGTCCATAATCTTCGCATCCTTGCGTGAAGCCATGTTCTTCTTGATGGAATCGTTCTCCTTATAGGCCTTCATGTTCAGATAGCCGTCGCCATAGAACGGGGGAATCTGGAAAAGGAAACGGCCATTGGTGGTCTTCTGCACAGAGCCGGCAAACTGTCCGCCAACGGAAATCTCTGCTTCGACCAGCACTTCATGGCGCAAGTTGCCATGGTTCACGCCCAGGTCGTTGTTGGCATCGCTGATGGAGCCATACTCTATATCGCCGACTGAACTCCACGTGTCGGTGGTCTCTGCCACATCATCGGTAGAGATAAAGCCGCCATCGCTGTCGCCCTCGTCTGCAAACGGGTCGGCAGTCTCTTCATCGGCAGTATTCTTCCGGCCAAGCATGCCTATTCCGTCCTGCCAACTGGTCACCTCATTGGGGTCCACCTCGGTGATGCCCAGTGTTCTGTAGACAGCGCCCTCCACCGTCATCGTCGTCTCTGGCTGATAGCGCATTTGGCGTGTGGTATCGCTCAGTTCCTCCCATTTATATTTACGCCATCCCTGCACCATCATCAGCAGGTCGAGATGGCGGCGGTGCGTCTCATCATCTTTTTCAAAGTAATGGGCCGGACGAGCAATGAATCCCTTCAGTTCGCTGGAGAGCAACAGGTCGGTCATGATATTGCCGTCGTCATAGGTAGGCTCATCGGTATTGGTGTCGTGGATAGCCAGCGAGAACACCGTAGGCTCGCTGACAGGCAGTTGCACCGGCACCTCCACTTGCTGATAGGGCTCGTAAGTATCGGTTTCCTTCATGCCTGCCGTCACCACAGCCCCCTCCATGTCGTGATGATTGACAAAGAACAGGCGGTCGGCCCAGATGCGGCCGTCGCTGTCGAAGACAGTCAGGTCGTTGACGCCAGTGGGGAGCGAGTCAAGGGGAAGCGAGAGGTGGGAAGCGGGAAGTGACGGAAGGGATGAAAAGTGCTTCAACGAACCGCGGCAGAGGATGGAAAGGGCATAGTCCTTGTCCTGGGGCAAGCCCACGGCATGAAGGATGAGTTGGTCACCATCCAGATGAAGGGCAATGCCCTGCTCCTCAGCCTTCGGCAGACTGACGGTATAATCCTTGCCGCGAAAGGTGAATCGGGCTTTCAGGCGCTTGTCGGTGGGTGTCACCACGAAGGAGCCGCGCCCCATATACTCGGTCTTGATGTCCATAGGTGCCATCCCGTCAGCACTGACGGTACCCTTGATGCTGACAGCCTCGGCATGCTGATCGACCACATCGAAAGCCACGCGGTTCTCCACGCCCTGCACCAGATGTCCGCCTTCCGGATAGAATTTTACAATAAGATTATCCTTTTTCTGTTGGGGCACACGTGTCTTGGGACGCTGATACATGCGGCGGGCATCATAGTCGCCTGGCTCATCGGGCTTGCTGTAGACTGGCAGCACCCGCGAATAGAGGCCATCCCAGATACGAAAATAGTCGGCCGCCATCTGCTTGTTATAGAACCACCAAGTCTCATCCTTACGGTAGCGGTGATGACGCACGTTGAAGTTCAGCATCCACCGTGTATAGGCCCTCAACTCATAGTAGCCACTATAGAGCGAGTCTTTCAGCACAAACTGTCCGCAGGTGTATCCCTGCTGGCTCACAATGATGTTCTGGCGCTCCACCAGCAGTCCGTCGGGCGATAGCAGTTCCACATACAAAATACGACTCATGTCGGTGGGCTGCAGATTATCAGCCCTCACGACATAAGCCTTATACCAGAGTGTGTCACCCACGAAATAGCACTGATTGTCAGTATGTATATAAACCTTTTCCTGCACCTGCGTCAGCGATGACTGTTCAAGTGCCTGCCGGATATCATCCATTGAGCCGGCACTGGCATGGCCCACGGCCATGCACATCAGCAGGAGCGTATGCAAAAACTTCCTCATTGTATGCTTTTTAATTATTATATACCCATGTTTGACGAAAGACGACCGATTATGTTTAACCGGTCGTCTTCTTTTTTTATCCTAATTTTTAAGTTTGAACGAGTGTTCTATACTATTCATCTCTTCCACGAAGGCCTTGTCCACCTTCAACCGCCGCTCGATGGCCGAGCAACTGTGCAACACCGTGCTATGGTCACGCCCACCGATGAGTTTGCCAATGCGCGAGGCCGGCATCTTGGTGTATTTCTGAGCCAGATACATTGACACCTGACGCACCTGAACGAGTTCGCGCTTGCGGCTCTTGCTGAACACACTCTGCTGCGACACGCCATAATGGCGGCACACCTTCTCCAGAATATCGTCGATGGTAAGCGGATGATTGTCGACCTTCACGGCCCGCTTGATGACACGCTCTGCCAAATGCATATCAATGCCCGAGTTATAGACAATGCTATAAGCCATGAGTGAATTGAGCACGCCTTCCAGATCACGCACCGAACCATTGGCCGTCTGTGCAATAAACATAATCACCTCGGCAGGAATCTTCAGGCCGTCGCGACGGCATTTCGAGTTAAGGATATCAATGCACAACTGCACATTGGGTTTCTCCAGTTCTGCTATCAGTCCGCAGGAGAAGCGCGTCAGCAACCTGTCTTTCACACCTGCCAGGTCTACCGGCGGACGGTCGCTGGCCAGAATAATCTGCTTGCCCATACGGAACAGGTGATCAAATATATGGAAGAAGGTATCAAGCGTCTTAGGCGAGTTGACCCACTCCTGAATATCATCGACGATGAGCACATCGATGGTCTGATAGAAGTTGATGAAGTCGTTGGTGGTGTTCTGGCGAACGGAATCGGTGAACTGCACCTGGAACAGGCGGGCCGACACATAGAGCACGCGCTTGGCGGGATACATCTTCTTGCAACGCACGCCAATGGCATTGATCAGATGCGTCTTGCCACAGCCCGACGGGCCAAAGACGAAGAACGGGTTGAATGTAGACTTTCCCGGATGCTCGGCAATAGACAATCCCACTGTGCGAGGCAGTTTATTGGAGTCACCCTCAACGAAACTCTCAAAAGTCTTCTTCGGGTCTAACTGTGGATTCAGATCTTGCGGCATGGCAGCGTCAAGCACGGTGGGTGCCTTATTGCCTCGCGCCGTGGGCTTCGGTGCCTCCACATCATCGGGCCGATCGCCCTCCACCTCTTGATACTGGCTATTCTCCTTGTCAACCACAAGGCGATAGGTCAACTTGACATTCGCCTTGAAACTATTGGTAAGCGCCCAAGCCATCAGACGAACGTAGTATTGCTCCAAGTACTCGTACACGTACGGACTCGGAACCTGCACCAGCACTGTCTTCTCCTGCTCGTCGTAGGACTCGAAGACAATGGGCTCGAACCACGTTTT
>CAMHDT010000063.1 GCA_946183985.1 uncultured Prevotella sp. | reverse complement strand
AATCGCTGGCAGGAAGATAGGAGAGTTGCCTGTTATGTTGCGTTGGAACGATACAGCAAAAATATTTAACAATTAAAATTAACAATGGATTTAATTAAAGTTGCTGAAGAAGCATTTGCAACCGGCAAGCAGCACCCCAGTTTCAAGGCTGGTGACACTGTGACTGTCGCTTACAAAATTATCGAGGGTTCAAAGGAGCGCATCCAGTTGTATCGTGGTGTGGTAATTAAGATTGCCGGCCATGGTGAGAAGAAGCGTTTCACTGTTCGTAAAATGTCTGGCACCGTGGGTGTGGAGCGTATCTTCCCCCTGGAGTCGCCTAACATTGACAGCATCGAAGTGAACAAGATTGGTAAGGTTCGCCGCGCCAAGTTGTACTATCTGCGCAAACTCACGGGTAAGGCTGCCCGCATCAAGGAGAAGCGCACCGCTGTTAAGACGGAAAACTAAATCGATTAGAAAAAAGCATCGGCTACACTGCCGATGCTTTTTTTATCTTTCATCTCTCATTTTTCAATCCGGTACAGCCTGAACGACATGGCAGGCACCTGGTCGTTGAGAACAGTCTGCTTGGCCCCTGCCTCACATTGTACGGTGCCTTCCACTGGTTTTATTTTCTCAGGCTGGTCGAGGGTGTTCTCATCGTCCATCGAACCGTTGTGGCTCAGCGTGAGCGTCTTGGCAGTGCGCTCGCCCTTCATGCCCTGCAGGTTGAGGGCTATGGGCTGTTGCTGTTTTGATGTGTTGACGACCTTGACGACAATCTCGTTGGTATCCTTGTCGTAGACAGCCGATGCGAACAGACCATCCTGTCCCTCCTGTCCGGCCACGGGCACTTGCTTTTTGCCCAGTGCGTCGGAAGTGGTGAGACTGAGCACGTTGGTGCCGCGGTTTGTAGCATACATCTGCTGCACGTAGTAACTCACCGACTTGAACATGCGCAGGTTGTCGTACCATATCATGTCTGGGCGCCACTGCCAGCCGTCGACATGTGCAAAGAGGGGTGCATAGGTGGCCATCTCCACAATGTCGGCATTGCGCTCCAGACCGGTCATGAATGCGGCTTCATAGAGTGAGGTCTCGAAGTGGTTCCACTTCTTTCCTTTGCCGTGACAGGCATACTCACCGGCAAACACCTTCGGACCCTTGCGTGGATAACTGTCGTAGCGCATGGCACCGCAGTTGCCATATTTCTCCTTTCCTTCCGGTGTGGCCAGGAACCACTGTTCGTTGCGATAGAAATGCTCGTCTACGAGATCAGCCTTCTGTTCGGTCATGGCATCCCAGCCCTTTTCAAACATCTTGCCCTCGGAGTCTGGACCGCTGGTGCCCACAATCTTAATGTCGGGATATTTCTCGCGGATGGCTTTGACAAAGGGCTTCAAACGGTCGAAGTAGGGCGTGTCCCACTGCTCGTTGCCCACACCGATGAACTTCATGTTAAAGGGTGCTGGATGGCCCATCTCGGCACGTTTCTTGCCCCATTCACTGTCGGCTGGGCCGTTGGCAAACTCGATGAGGTCGAGGCAGTCGTCAATAAAAGGCTGCAGTTCGTCCATGGCAGCGTGGGCACTCTCCTGCTTGTTCTGGAACTGGCAACTCAATCCAACGCTGAGCACGGGCAGGGGCTCGGCGCCTATATCCTCACACAGTTGGAAAAACTCGAAGAAGCCGAGACCGTACGACTGGTAGTAGTCGGCAAAGTAGCGGTGGTCGAAGGTGTCCTCCCAACGGTTGCGGTTCAGCGGACGGTTTTCTACCGGGCCGATGGTGTTTTTCCACTGGTAGCGGGTGTCGAGCGTGGTGCCCTCGACGATGCAGCCGCCGGGGAAGCGGAACACGCCGGGGTGCATGTCTTCAAGTGCCTGGGCCAGGTCACGGCGCAGACCGTTCTGCCGGTTTTTATAGGTGTCGGCAGGGAACAGCGAGACATGTTCCAGACAGATGGGGTTCTTGCTGCTGAGGAAGATGCGCAGGTTGGCTTTCGGCTCTGTGCGCGTGGCCTTGATGGTCACCTCGTAGCGCTTCCACTCGTTGCCGCTGACGTCGAGTTTTACCTCAGAGAAGTTCTGGCGCTCGTACATGGCGTGCTCGTTGATCAGTTGAACGCGGATCTGCGAACTGCCTTGTGGTGCCTTGGCCCACACGGAGAAACGATATTCCTTGTCTTTCTCAACGCCAATGCCGAAATAGCCCTCGTTCTGCAGACCGGTGCGGCGCTCGCTGTGACCGGGGTCGCTCAGCACCACATAGTGCGGACAGCGCTCAAAGGGGCCGTCGTCCTTCAACTGCACGTTGCCAAACACGCGCCAGCCCATATACGACTGTGGAAACTCGAATGAGCGGTTCTTCACCAGTTCGCCATAGAGTCCGCCGTCGGCAGCAAAGTTAATGTCCTCGAAAAACAGACCGTACATGGTCTCAGGTACCGGGGCACCCGTTTTTTTCGTATTCACGTTCATCACGTGCTGAGCCTGAACGGCACACGCAGCCGCCATGGCAGCAGTCACAAGAAAAAGTCTTAATTTCATTGCCTTAGTAAAGTTGTTTCGGTTGTGTGATAGTTTCTTACGTGCAAAATTAGTTAAAAGTTTGCAATAAAACAAACAAATGTCATGGAAAAACATTACTTTTGTAACAGTTTAACAACGTGTGACGATTTTTATTTATTAATAGGTATATAAGATGAAAAGGATATTGGTGGCAGAAGATAATGACAGTAACTATATCTTGATGACTTATATTTTAAAGCGCGACTATGAGTTCGTGCGGGCGGCGAATGGTCAGGAGGCCGTAGACTTGGCTGATGGCGGAAATATCGACCTTGTGCTCATGGATGTTAAGATGCCCATGATGGACGGGCTGGAGGCCACCCGTATCATCAAGGAGCGGCATCCTCAGTTGCCGGTCATCGCCCTCACGGCCAATGCCTTCGACAGCGACCGCCAGTTGGCGCTCGATGCCGGTTGCGACGATTTCCTTGCCAAGCCTATCAGCAGTGCCAAGTGTCTGGAAACCATTGCCAAATACATCTGAGGGTGAGAACATCAAGCGGAAATAAAAAAGAGGTCAGCGATGACCTCTTTTTCGTGATCCGCTTGGGGCTCGAACCCAAGACCCCAACATTAAAAGTGTTGTGCTCTACCGACTGAGCTAGCGGATCAACCTTTTGCTTGATTTCGTGGAAATCGGGTGCAAAGGTACGCATTATTCTTGAATTGGCCAAATTATTCTTCTGATTTTTTATTTTCAGCGGCTATTTCCTCATCTTCGCGGGTGATGTAGCGTTGGTAATAAGCCATGAGGAGGGTGGTAAGAGGCAGTGCGATGATAAGGCCAATGAAGCCAAGCAGTGCGCCCCATACCGACAGCGAGAGCAATAGGATGGCGGGGTTGAGACGCATGGTCTTGCCCATGATGTAAGGGGTGACGACGAGGTCGATGATGACCTGTACGACGGCGAATACTGCCACAGCCATGGCAAAGACGATCCAGAAGTTCTGCCCAGTGTCGGCCGCCTTGAGCAGCGCGAGCAGTGCCGTTGGTATGAGCGCGAAGGTGTGCAGGTAGGGTACGAGGTCGAGAATGCCGATGAGTATGCCGAGGCCGATGGCCATGGGGAAGTCGATAATGGTGAAGCCGATGCAGAAGAGGACACCCATGGTGAAGGCCACCATGCCCTGTCCGCGGATATAGTTGTTCAGTTCCCGCTCGGCATCCCTTGCCAGTTCGCTCCAGAAGGGGCGGCTCTTCTTGGGGAAGATCTTAATCCAGTTCTCGGTGAGGTATTCATAGTCGAGCAGGATGAAGAACATGTAGAGCAGGGTGATGAGCGATGCGACAATGCTGATGATGATGTCGGCAGTGTGCCCCACCATGCTGAACATCTGCGGCAGCACCGTCTGCAATCCCTCGCTGAACTTGTCGCTGCGCACAAACTGCTCCAGGTCGTCGCGGTGCTCGCTGGTCCACTGGCTCACGGCATCGGGAATGTTGTCGATGTGGGCGGCATTGTGTATATAGGTCTTCAGGAGTTCGCCCAGACGCTGAAACTGTTCCACCATGGGCGGGATGGTGAGCCAGCCGATAAGCCCAAGTCCTGCTGACACGATGATGAGGGTGACGATGATGCTGAGCACGCGTCCGGGGACATGCAGTTTGTATTGCACGAACTTGACCAGGGGATAGAGCAGGTAGGCCAGCAGCCATGCCACGGCAAAGGGCAGGAGCACGCCGCCCAGATAGTTGATAAGGCACACCACACCCAATGCTACGATGGCATAGCCGAGCCATCGCACGAATTTGTCGAAGGTGATTGGCTTACTGTACATGTCTTATTCTGCTTTCTCTTTGATGGCTTTCTGATAGCAGTCACGGCAGAGTGGTTCATACTCTTGTGTCTCGCCCAGCAGTACGCGCTTGTCGGAAAGCACCTTGCGATGGCTGACATAGGCCAGTGAGCCGCAGCGCACACAGATGGCGTGTACCTTTGTCACCTCGTCGGCAATGGCACACAGGGCAGGCATGGGACCGAAGGGCACGCCTTTGAAGTCCATGTCGAGGCCAGCCACGATGACACGCACGCCTCTGTTAGCCAGTTGGTTGCACACATCAACGATGCCTTCGTCAAAGAACTGCGCCTCGTCTATGCCCACCACATCAATGTCGCTCGACAGCAGCAGGATGCTGGCCGACGAGTCGATGGGGGTCGACTGTATGTGCTTCTGGTCGTGGCTCACCACATCCTCCTCGCTATAGCGCACATCGATGGCGGGCTTGAATATCTCAACCCGCTGCTTGGCAAACTGTGCACGCCTCATGCGGCGAATCAACTCTTCCGTCTTGCCCGAAAACATCGAGCCGCACACTACTTCTATGCGTCCCGGGCGGTGTGCCTCGCCCGTTGCAGGATATGTAATCATGGTGCAAAGATATGAAAAAAAGTGAAAAGTGAATAGTGAAAAGTGAAAAATTAAAATGAAAAATGAAAAAATGACCTTTTTTGTTTACCTTTGTAGCCGATATGGGCATATTATATATCGTACCCACGCCTGTGGGCAACATGGAGGACATGACGCTGAGGGCCGTCCGCATTTTGAAGGAGGCCGACTTGGTGCTGGCTGAGGACACCCGCACATCGGGCATCCTGCTGAAGCATTTCGACATTCAGAACCATCTCATGTCGCACCACAAGTTCAATGAGCATGGCACCAGTGCGGCCGTTGTGCAGCGTCTGCTGGCCGGCCAGACCATAGCCCTTATCAGCGATGCTGGCACGCCCGGCATCAGCGACCCGGGTTTCTTCCTTGTCCGTGAGGCAGTTCGTGCCGGCATAGAGGTGCAGACCTTGCCCGGAGCCACCGCCTTTGTCCCTGCGCTGGTGAGCAGCGGGCTGCCGTGCGACCGTTTCGTGTTCGAGGGATTCCTTCCACAGAAGAAAGGCCGCCAGACAAGGATAGAGTCCTTGCGCGAAGAATCCCGTACCATGATTTTCTATGAGTCGCCCTATCGTCTGGTCAAGACCCTCCAGCAGTTTGCCGAGGTTTTTGGTCCGGAGCGTCCTGTCAGCGTGTGCCGTGAAATTTCCAAGGTTCACGAGGAGAGCGTGCGCGGTACGCTGGCCGAGGTTATGGCCCATTTTACAGAGAAGCCCCCGAAGGGCGAGATTGTCATCGTAGTGGGAGGCGCCTCGCTCATTAATAGTGAAAAGTGATAAAATAAGAAGAGATATGAAAAAGTATTTGTGCTTGGCCATTTGCCTGTTGGCAATGGTGTCGTGTAAAGATAGTGTCGGTACGCAGGAAACGGCCGACCTGAACCAGCGTATTGACTCGTTGCAGCGTGTTAATGCACAGAAAGATAATGAGATCAACGACATGCTGGAGACCTTTAACAGCATTGAAGAGGGCTTCAGGGCCATCAACGAGGCGCAGGAACGCGTCACCGTAGAGCGTCGCGGCGAGGGGGCCAATGCTACTGCCCGCATTCAGGAGAACATGCAGTTCATTCAGGAAACGATGAGCCGTAACAAGGAACTCATCAACAAACTGCGCCTGCAGGTGCGTCAGGGCAGTGTGGCCAGCGAACAACTGCGCAAGACCATTGAGAACCTGACTGCACAGTTGGAGAAGAAAACCAGCGAACTGGCTGTTTTGCGTCAGGAACTGGAAGCCAAGGATATTCATATTGCTGAACTTGACGAGCAGGTGACCTCGCTCAACGAGGATGTCACGCTTCTGAAGGATGAGAATGCCCAGCAGGAGGAGACCATCAGCAATCAGGATCAGGAACTGAACACCGCCTGGTTTGTGTTTGGCACGAAGAATGAACTGAAGGAACAGAACATCTTGAAGAGCGGCGAGGTGCTGCAGTCAAACTTCAACAAGGATTATTTCACCAAGATTGACATCCGTGTGGACAAGGAGATTAAACTCATGTCGCGTGACGCCAAGTTGCTTACCAATCATCCTGCTGGCAGTTACTTGCTTGAGCGTGATGCCAACCGTCAGTATGTGCTCTATATACGCAACCCGCAGCAGTTCTGGAGCACCAGCCGCTATCTGGTCATTCAGGTGAAGTGAAAATCACACTCATGTTTAGAACACTGTAGCCATCCATTCCGACAAGAAGAAATCCTGAATACGATAGTTGTTGTCTGACTGGGTGATTAAGTCGTTCTTCAACAACAGTTTGATTGCCGATTGCACGGAACTGGCTGAAGTAAGATTATACTTCTTTATAAACTTTGCTGCTGTTATGTTCTTTGCGATGCCCTCCTTGGCAATGGCTTGCATGACAACCTTCTGTTTTGGCGAAATCCTTGATAGGATATCTTTATATGTGTTTTCTTGCGACATGATAACATTGTGTCGAGCCTCGGTTACCATGTCAATAGTACAACTCGGTCGCAGAAGTATTTGTCGGAGAGGTATTTGCCGACCACAAACGGATTGTTAATTTCGATTTCCTTCATGGTTACCATAATTTTATTACAAATATAATAATTATAGTTTGAATAAAGAAAGCCTGCTTCGTTTATTTTGCATGATTTAACGTTAGTCCGATATAAATGATTGGCGACATCCTTGAAGAAGAAAGAAGGTGCTGTGTCAGAACAAGACGCAGCACCTTCTTCAATGATGTTCAGCGATGGTTATTTCACCACCTTCTTTCCGTTCATAATATAGATACCTTTTTGTGCAGGAACAGATAGTTCGCGGCCCTGCAGGTCGTAGAGGCGTGACATACCATGATTAACCGTATGGATATTAGTGTGAACAATGGCAGTGGAAATGCGTGGCCATGTATCGTTGGTGTCTGGTACAAGAGTTGTTATTTTTCCGTTGTCAACGGTTACGAGATAACTGCTGACAACACCCTCGGGGCGACGCACTAGTCGCCAGTCAGTATCACGTTCGTCTTTCGACGCGATGAATAGCCGATATTCGCCGTCTGTTATATCTGCAGGCAATTTGTACATTGCGCTCAGCGTTCCGTCAATATTCGACAATACATTATAACGCTCTGCCACTTTTGATGCCGTTTTACTGGCGAGTACATATGTAGAAGCATCGCTTTTCAGTATAACTCCTATTTCGCCAGTCCAATTGAAACCGTTCAGATTCCACATCTTTGTGCCAGTGTCCACGGTCAACATGGATGCAAATAATGAGGCAGACATGTCTGTTTCACAAACGATGTGTGATTCGTAGGCTATATCAGCATCAGGCAAGTCAAAACCGGTAAGCATGCTCTGGCTCACACTGAACTGATAGCCCGATGGGTTGAGCAATGCAATATCGTAATAACCGTCGCCACCAGTTGGTCCCCATCCCCAATTAACGTGTACCATGCCGTCCTGGGCATAGCCGTCAATAACAAACGCATGGCCACCACGGCTGGCATCAGATCCAGCATAATACACAGGGCGGTTGAGGTTTATCTCACTGTAAAGCATGTTCATCCATTCTTTTTGCGAGTAATAAGCACGGTATGCAATACCCATGTTAGGATGGTAGCCAAAATATGTAATCATGCCAACACGTGCTTCTTTTGAGTATGCTCCACTGCCGGTAGGAGTGTATTGCATCTCTACTGCCACACCACAGTGCAACATAAGCGTAGCCACAGCCGTTGCCTCTTCGTCGCTATAATTCCCAGACGCATAGACATCTTTCATCATTGACCACTGATAGGTGGTTTCACCGAAGTTTGCACTCAGCAACTGGCCAACGCCGTCAGACGGCTGGAAGGAATATTGCTTTTGTCCTTTTCCTGTTGTGGGATACTGATGATAGTACAAAATTTGCGCTAAGGCCGTGGCCACACATCCTGAAGGATAATGTTTTCCCTTGCTGTCATTTGGACACAGGTTATTATAGGGCTCGCTTTGGTTCCATGCAGTGGTGAGCAATGGTGCCACCGATGTCTTGAATGGAGCGGTTGGAACCACTGTTTCATGATGTCTGTCGCCAATTTGCTCCAGTGCCTCTTCTGCTGCCTGCAAATACCACAAGAGCGCAGTGTTGGCAACATTGAACGGACTTGTTGAGTAACCAACAACAGTGCCTTTGTTGTCATCGTTCACCACAATGGCATAGCCAGCATCGCAACTGCCTATCACCGTCAATTCATCGTTGGCATAGACGATGCCCAATGGTGGAGTACTGACAATGCTGCCACGTGTTGCGGCCGTATTTCCAATATGTTGAGCAGCCAATGATTGCATCTCATGTATTGTCCTCTGACGGGCTTGTCCACAGAGAGCACTGGTCATGATCAATATGAATAATAGTGTAGTTTTCTTCATATTCAACGCATTCTCATAAAAACATCCAGCCAAGTGAGCATCATTGTGCAGACTTGGCTGGATGCCATGTTAATTGTTATACGGGTACCTGGTTATTCCTGTGGGTTCACCCCAAACAGGATATAGACTGTTTGTGTACCATTGAACGAATATCCGCTGTCAGGCAGGTCAAACTTGGCAGTAGCAGTAATCAAGTGTGACTCGGGGTCGTATGTGGCCTCGCTTACTTTGATTCTAATGCGGCCGTAAGTTGCATCGTAATAGTCAATGAACTGGTTGGCAATAGTTACCTTGTTGGTGGTATAGTCAATGTCGAAGTAGAAATCATAGCCATCGGCAAAAGCATTGGGAATCATATACTTACCCATTTCCAGTTCATAGACAACCATTTGCCAAGAACCGCCATAGAAAGCCGACTGAATCATGCCGGGGAATGAGCGGTATACATTGACCGTAAATGTCACAGTATTACTGCCATAGAGAAAGGCATTGCCTTCTGCAATGGAGATATTGGCCACTTCGCTGCCACCTGCTTCTACATTTGATGTAATGGTGACATCCTTTGTCTTCTCTTCTGCTGCGAATTCAACGGTGGCAGGTACGGTAAACTTCTCGTTGTCACATGTCAAGGAGATTGTCTCTGCCTGAGTCGTGTCAACACGGGCAATTGTTACTACATATTCCTGATCTTCTCCTGGAACGAATACAAATGCAGTCTTCTCGGTAGAGATTGTTGCATTGCCGCCTTGGTCGGTGAGCGACGGAGCATCATATTCATACTCGTTGGTGCATGATGCGAGTGCAAAGGCTCCCAGCACCACAGCCATTGTATATTTGAACAATTTTTTCATAATATTCAAATGTTTTTTACTTAGTTAGATGTTATTGTGCCGGAGCAACCCATGGTGTATACTTGTCCGATGGATCGGGGTTGTTCATGCCTACAAGAGCCTCATTGCTCTCATACTCGCGCAGCGAAATGACCCAGTTCATCCAGGCTGGACGGCCGTTGGTGTTCAGGCGGGCCAGTTCATCGGTCACGTTTGTGCCAATGTAGCCACGGGTAACAGAGTAGTTCAGACGCTTGATGTCAAAGAACGACTGGCCTTCACCCCACAATTCTACTCGCTTTTGGAACACGATTTCCTCTACTACATCATCGGTGCCGGTGGCATCGCAGGTGTAGTTGGGATCACGGTAGGTTGTCATGAAGTTCTCCACCAGTGTCTTGCCTTCAGCAGCATTGAGGTGTGCAGCAGCCTCGGCCTCGATGAAGTACATCTCCTCAACGCGCATCAATGGATAGGCAGTAGCAGCGCCTTCAATATAAGAATCGTCCTTTCCCTTGCCAGGACGGAATTTGAGCGAAGCCAGTTCGGGCAGTTCGTCCTTATAGTTATGCGTGCTGCTGGTAAGGAATACCACTTGACTCTCCAGAGGTGAACCAGCGGGTGCCTTGAACATGAGTTTGCGGAAGTCGCTGCCGCCGATGCGGTCGTAAAAATTCTTGTCAATCTTGAAGAAACAGTCGCCACCAGGAGCAGCATAGCCAAAGTCGGTCTCATTGCACACCCATGATGTCCAGTTGATGATGCCGCTGGTCACGGTGCTGGTGGTTGATGTCTGCTGGGCGGCCCACATCCACGCGCTTGCAGTATTAAAGCCGGTGGTAGTGTTCAGACACTCGTCTTTGGTCATTGGGTCTACAGCAGCAGCGTCAATGGCCTTGCGGGCATACTCCTTGGCCTTGTCATACTGGCCGTCCCACATGTAAAGACGTGCTTTCAGGCCATAGACGCACGACAGGTCGGGCAGAATCTGGCCTTCAGTGCTCTCCAGGAATGGAGTGTACTGCTCAGCAAGATTCAGGTCTTCTTCGATAAATGCCATCATATCGGCATGACTTACGCGGGGATTGTTGCGTGCTTCGCTCTCGCTCATGCCAGCCTTCACAATGGGCACGGTAAGCCCGGCCACATCGTTTCCGTCCTCATTCACGCTGGTTGTCTTGTCGTTGGGCAGGAACTCATACATGCGTGCCAGGTCGAGGTAGAGCAATGCACGGTAGGCATAGGCAGAGCCCAGCCATCCCTTCTGCTCGTCGGTGCAGTTGCTTGGGTTGATAGCCGAGATGACATTGTTCACGGCCTGCATGAAGCGCCAGTGGTAAATCCACTGATATTGGGCATAGAAGTAATCCTGACCCATATACTTGTTACGTGTCCACTGATAGAACCATACGTCATAGCCGGAACCGCAGAATTCCATCACGGCATCGCCCGTCTGCAGGTCGCGGATGTGCATCATGGCACCATAGCCGAAGTTGTTGTGACGGTCGGACCATGTGCGTGTATGGCAATAGGCAGGCATAGCCATGACCAGAGCCTTGGTGGCTGCGCTTGACTCGCCTACCTGCTTTTCGGTGGCAGTGCCGTCGGCGGGCTCTGTCTCCTCAACACAGCCGCTGAGTGAGCCAAGAGCCAAGGCGGCAATGCCGAGTCCAAACATAAACTTATTGAGTTTTTTCATATTTCTTGTGATGATTTAATTGCTTATTATGTTAACCACTTTGAATTAGAACGTGACAGAGAGACCGCCTGAGATCGTGCGCACGCTACTATAGTAGGCACTGCTGACGGCGCCTGTGATATCCATGCGCGGATCCATGCCCTGACGCTTCGACCATAGCCAGATATTGTCGGCCACGCCGTAGACACGTACCTTGTTGATGCCAATCTTCTGTGTCAGTTTGGCGGGCAGGGTGTAGCCCAGTGTGATGTTCTGCAGTGAGAGGTAAGATGCACTGGTCAGGAAGCGGTCTGACTGTGCGTTCATTCGGTCGTCGTTGTACTGCCAGCGGGGAATGCTGCTGCCAGTGTTCTGCGGCGTCCATGCTTTGAGCATGTCCACGTGGATGGCCTGTCCGTTGTTGTTGCCCATCAACGAGGCATAGGTGCCGTCATAGACATAGCCTCCCAATTGATAGGTGAAGTCGACGCTCAGGTCGAAGCCGCGGTAGTTGACTGCAGTTCCGAAACCGCCATAGACATCGGGCAGTGCATCCTTGCATGCCATCTGAGTGGCCTGGCTGTACTCGTCGGTAGTGATAACATCCTCAATAACATAGGTGCCGTCAGCATTCTTCAGATACTCGCCATTGGCATCCTGTGCCCATACTTCCTTGTACCACAGCGACTTGCCTTCATCATTTAGTCCGGCAAACTTAGGCATGTAGAAAGTGTAGGCCGACTTGCCCTCGGCTTTCAGGTAATTTCCGGCATAGTTGCCCATATAGCCGCCGCCTATATACATCTGCTTGGCGGGCTCAGCCAGTTTGGTCACCTCGTTGTGGTTGGTGGTGGCATTGGCATAGAGCGTCCATGTAAGGTCCTTGGTGCGGATAACATCGCCGCGCAAGGTAACCTCAACGCCACGATTCTCCATGTTGCCGATATTGTCCAGATAACTGGTATAGCCGAAGGTGTAAGGCAGAGGCATGGACTGTATCATGTCGTTAGTGCGGTTGGCATAGAACTCGATACCACCTTCCAGACGGCTATTGAACAGTGAGAAGTCAAGGCCGATGTTGAGTTTGGCATTCTTTTCCCACGACAGTTTCTTGTTGCCATAGGCTGCAGGTGTCAGAGACACGGCATCGTTGGAGTTGACGATGTTATAGTAGGTGATGTAGCGGTATACGGCAATGTTGTCATTACCATTCTCACCATAAGAGGCCTTGAACTTCAGGGCATCTACCCATTTCACGTTGAACCACTCCTCGTTGTGGATGTTCCAGCCCAGTGATGCCGACCAGAAGTTGCCCCAGCGATGGTCAGGGTCGAACATTGACGATGCCTGGTGCACGATGCTGGCCTGTGCAAAATAACGGTCGTCATAGTTGTACATGGCACGAGCCAGCCACGACTCAGTGTTGTAGTCGGAAGAACTTGAGTTGGTATTCTGCACGTGCACGGCACCCGACAGGTCGTAGTAGGTGGGTGAGAACATGTTGTCGCGACGGCCCCAAAGATCATTGGTATAGTAGCGATAGTATTCATGGGCTGCCATAGCCTCGATGTCGTGTTTGCCAAAGAGGTGATGCCAGTTCAGGCGCTGCTGGTGGTTGTAACTCCAGGTGCGTGTTGTCTCAATAGTGATGATACCGTTAGAGCCAGCATATTGTCCGAAGAACGGGTTGGTGGTGCCCTCTATGCGATTCTCGCGGAGATAGTAGTTGTTTATTGAGGTCAGGGTGAAGCCCTTTGGCAGCATCAGCGTTAATGTGCCTGTGCCGTTGAAAGTGTTGCCCTGAGTGTGATTACGGTCAAGTTGAGCCGACGACAACTGGTTGCCCGAGCCCAGATAGGGGCGCGAAATGCCGATGATCTTGCTATCGCCATAGTCATAGAGGTTGATGCCTGAAGCCTGGTCGAAGATGATATTGCCCTGTCCGTCGCGGATATAAAGAGGATAGATAGGTGCAATCGTATTCATGGCAAACATGTTGCCCGACGAACCGCCGTCGCCATCGCCGTCAACCATGTCACGGTCATAGTGGCCATAGGTCATGTTCATGCCCATCTTGAGCCATGATTTCAGTTGATAGTCGGCATTCAGACGTGCTGTCATGCGCTGGTAAGACGACTGCGGGGTGATACCGTCGTTGTCCAGATAGTTCACTGAAGCGTAGTAGGTGCCACGTTCGTTAGCACCTGATGCGCTCAACGTGTATTCCTGACGCAGGGCATCCTTATAGGTGGCGTCAATCCAGTTGTCCGGCAACAGCATATACTCATTACCGTTGAAGGTAATCACATTGCCCAGTGTGGCATTTGGGTTCAACTTGCCGTTCTGTCCAATAAGGGTTTGACCCTCGGGTACGTTATATACATTGTAGGACAGACCATAGGCATTGCTTTTGGTCAGGTTTTGGTTGGCCCATGCCCATGCCTCGGCGTTGTTCATGCCATAGGTGTTGACACCGTAGTTATACAAGCCCTTGTACCACATCTCGTAGTAGGCTGCGGGATGATCTATCATCTCATAGTCAGGGATGGCGCGCTGGTTGACGCCCCACTTGGCATCGAGGGTGATGGTGGCATCCTTGCCCTTCTTGGCGCTCTTTGTGGTAATCATCACCACACCGTTGCCGCCACGTGCACCGTAAAGAGCAGTAGAGGCAGCATCCTTCAGCACTGTCATAGACTCCACGTCAACGGGGTTGATGTCGTTCAGCGAACCATCATATGGCGAGCCGTCCACCACAATCAGAGGACCGTTGCCGGCATTTAGCGAGTTAATACCGCGGATGCGGATAGTGGGGGTTGTGCCGGGCTGGCCGGAAGCCGAATAGATCTGCACGCCAGCAGCCTTACCCTTCAGAGCGTCTACGGCATTGGTCACCTGCACCTTGCCAATTTCATCGCTGCTCAACACCGAAGCAGAGCCGGTAAACGATGATTTCTTCTGCGTACCGTAAGCCACCACGATCACCTCGTCGAGGGCGGTCTGGTCGCTGGTGAGCAGGATGCGCATGCTGGGACGGGCGCTTACCTCGATGGGCTCCATGCCCACATAGGTGATGCGCAGTGT
>CAMHDT010000062.1 GCA_946183985.1 uncultured Prevotella sp. | reverse complement strand
CGGCTCCTACAAAGGGACCTACGATGAAGATCCACAGATGGGTGAGCGCGGTGCCCTGCTGGAACACAGCCGGCGCCAGACTGCGGGCGGGATTGACCATGGTGCCCACGGCTTCTGCTAAATACTTCTTCATAATCATTTCGGTTTTAGTTGATACTGTTTCTAAAGGTGTTTATTTCTCTTCGTAGTTCAGATACTCAAAGTCGGCATACGAGCGCCCCATCTGATATTTCGTGCTGCCCATATAGGCATAGAGGCCCAGCACCACGCCGGTAAAGCCGCCTACGGTCTCAGTAGACATGAGCGAACAGTCGATGGCCTCAAGGCGATGATACTTCTTGCCATCGGTGGAATAGGAGAAGGTGTATTGCTTGCCGTCGCTGCCCACGCGCAGCCAGATGCCTTCGGTGTCGGGGTTGATGACACGGTCCACCAGCAGGGCCCTCACATTCTTCAGGTTGAGGCGCAACTTGATGCGATACATGCCGTGGTAGTTGTTCAGACAGCACTGTATGTTGCCGTTGTGCATCTGATAGACGCTGAGGCCGGCCTCGTCGCCGTCGTTGAAATCATACGACGCAATCTTCGTGTCCATGGTAAAGGCGGCGGCCTCTTGCCGGATGCCCGCAAAGGTGGGCTGACGGTTGGTCATGAGTTCGTGAATGGAGCCATAGAGGCGCAACTGCCCGTCGTGCAGCCAATAGGCCGTGGAGTCTGGGTTCTGCAGATAGACCCATTCCGGACCTAACGGACTGTCGAACTCTGTGCGGCGGGCTTTGGGTGCCGGCGGATTCAAGGCGATGGGCTGACGGTTGTTGACCACGGGCCATCCGTCGCTGCCCCATTTCACTGGTGCGATGAAGGTCTCGCGGCCCAGATGATGATAGGCGCCGTTGTAATTACGATAGGCCAGAAAAACAAGCCACCACTGACCGTTCACATCCTTCACCAGGTCGCCATGGCCCGTGCCCTGAATGATGCTGTTCTGTCCGGCACGCGAGCAATGGGTGAGAATGGGATTCTGGGGATTGGCCTCATAGGGGCCATAGATATTGCGGCTGCGCGCTATGGTGATGCTGTGGGCCAGTTCGGTGCCGCCCTCGGAGATGAGCAGATAATAGTAGGCGCCTTTTTTATAGATATGGGGGGCCTCCGGATAGCGACCGCCCGTACCTTTCCAGATGGCTTGGCTGGGATTGAGTTGGCGGCCTGTGGCAGGATCGATTTCGCAAAGGGTGATGGTATTGTCGGGATTGCTCACCATATAGCACTTGCCACGCTCGAAATAGAGCGAGGGGTCGATGCCGCCCTGACTGAGCCATACGGGGTCGCTCCAAGGTCCTTCCGGATGCTGGGCCGTGACCATGAAGTTGTCGCTCGACAGACGGCCGGGCACCTGGCGGTCGCCACTGCCCACATTGGTGGTAATCATATAATAGGTACCCCGATAATAGCGGATGGTGGGCGCATAGATGCCCTGCCATGCCGTGGCTTCGGCCAGGGGCAGTTGCGACTGCCGGTTGAGCACATTGCCCACCTGCTGCCAGTCGGTGAGGTTGCGGGAATGGAAAATGGGTACGCCAGGGAAATACTGGAACGAGGAGGTGACCAGATAGTAGTCGCTGTCGACCCTGCAGATGCTGGGGTCGGGATGGAAGCCTGGAATGATGGGGTTTGTCAGTTCCTGAGCCATGCCTTGTATACAGAACGCCGCCGTAAGCAGCAACAGCATTGTCTTTTTCATAGAATACTAAACATTAAACGTGTTTCATGTCTGTAACTTCGCACTCGTAGACCGCAAAGTTACGAAAAAGTCGGGAAACAAACAAAGGAAATGTCTGTTTTTCTTGACATTCTGGCACAAAAAAAGGGTCACCGCCGTGACCCAACCTTTGTTAACCTTAAATCTAATACTATGAAAAACACGTTGCAAAGATAAGCAGGTTTGCTTTCATTTACAAACTTTATGGCGTCTTTTCGTGTAAAATCGACATATTATTGACATATATCAATCAATTCTGTAACCTTTTCACATCTCTGCTATCTGCCCGACTCCAGTGCGATGCAGGTTCTTGACCTGCGGATTACCGGCATATTTCAGCGAGCCGACACCACTGACGCTGGCTTTCAGCGAGTCGGAAGCATAGCACTCTATACCACCCACGCCACTCACTGAGCCTTTCACACGGCGCGCCTTCAGGTTGGCGGCATTGATACTGCCCACGCCGCTACACTCCAGACTAAGCACTGGTGCCGTGCCGTCGAGGTCGATGCCGCCGGCACCAGAGCAGCGCACTGCCATGCGCTCCACATCCAGTCCCTTTAACTTCAAGGCGCCTACGCCCGCATTCTCCACCTTCAGGGTGCTTCCCTTCAGACTGTCGACGACCACGGTGCACACCCCGGCATTCGTTATCTCGCTCATCGTGGGCGAATATACCAGGATGTCTACCTTGCCCGACTCGATATTCGTTGCAGTCTTTGTGAATTTCACATTCAGCATATCGCCATCCACCTTGAACTCAAAGAGATCCACATAGTTGTCGGGGCACGACATCACCACACGATAGTCGCCTTCGGTGCTCTGCACATACTTCACATGTGCCACTGTCGACACGTGGAGTTTTGTGAAGGCATCCATTTTGTATTCCTTCTCCACCCTCGTATCGCTGGCAGCCACCTTTTCCAAGTTTACATTCACACACGATGTGAGCAGCAGCCCAACGGCCAGCATACTCAGAAACAGTCTGTTTGTTTTCATTGTTCTTTTCATGTTTTGTTTGTTTTTATCCTTTTGACGCACCCTACAGGCAAAAAGTTGCAAAAAGAAGAGAGAATATGATAAAAAATTCGTAACTTAGCCGACGAAACAACGAAAAGAGACATGGAGAACCCCTATGTAAAACGGTTTCCCGACCTGATGAACGGGAAGACAGTGATGTATGTGCACGGCTTCGGCAGCAGCGGACAGAGCGGCACCGTGAGCCGACTGCGCACCGTATTGCCCAACGCCCGCATCGTGGCACCCGACCTGCCCATACACCCCGCCGAGGCACAGGCGCTGCTCAGCGACCTCTGCGCCAAAGAACAGCCTAGCCTCATCCTGGGCACCTCGATGGGCGGCATGTATACGGAGCAACTGCGTGGCTTCGACCGCATCTGCATCAACCCGGCGCTATGCATTGCCGACACCATGCAGCAGCACGGCATGACAGGCACGCAGACCTTTCAGAACCCCAGGAAGGATGGCGTGCAGCAGTTCTATGTAGACAAAGCCTTGGTGAAGGAATACCGTCAGGTGTCAGAACAGCGGTTCCAAGGCATCGACGACGAGGAGCGCAGCCGTGTATATGGTCTTTTCGGCGACAACGACGACGTGGTAGACACCTTCGGCATGTTCAGCGAGCACTATCCGCTGGCCACGCACTTCCATGGCGGTCACCGCATGGACGACCATTCGTTCATGCACGCCGTGGTGCCCGTGATCCGATGGATTGACGACCAGCAGTCGCAGCGCCAGCGTCCTATTATATATATAGGTGTTGAGACACTCACGGATGCCTATGACAAGCCGGCCAGCAACAGCCAGAAGGCCGTGCGCCTGCTGATTGAGAACTATCAGGTGTTCTTTGTATGTGAGGATGAGGGGCCGGCAAACAAGGGTCGGAAGCAATGGCTGGAGGAGCATATCAGCGTACCGGCCTGGCGACATACCATCTATATGCCGCGCCGCGACCTGCTCTACGGCGACTATCTCATCAGCAGAAAAAAGGAGGGCGACACCATGGCCACCCTCCTGGAGTTCGGTTCCGACACGTTTAAGACGTGGGAAGACATCATTGAGTATTTCTCACGCCTCGGCGGGCAGTAAACGCTTACTCTTCGTCTGAAGGCAATAGCACCACACCCGTCTGCTTCTTGCCGTCCATCATCACCTTGAGAGGACGCTCGAAGCGCACATGGCGCACATACTGGGTTTCCTGGACGGCAGGCATGGCGTCGAGGATTTCTTTTTGCAGCACGCCATCGCCCACATAGGTGTTGATGGTGAAATAACCCACGCCAAACGAAGTAAGGTTCTGGAAGAAATGGGTGCCCTGCGAGGGGTCTACATGATAGTTCTTCAGACCAGCCTCTACAATGACACGCGCTGCCGAGATATGCGGCCACTTCACCGGTATGCCCAGCCAGTAGTCGCTGGAACCCCATCGGCCCGGTCCTATGAGGATATAGTTCTTGTCCTCATCAAGGAACTGATGGTTAATGCGTTCTATCTCGCAGGCTATGGCGGGATTGTTCGAGGCAGTGAAGTTCTCGTCCATCTTTACATAAACCACATCGACCACATCCTCGGATATGCCATGGCCCAGTGAGTTGTAGGAACGCAGCAGGCACTGCTCGTCGGGAATCTTCTGCAGGTCTTCGTCGAGCACCTGCTTCGAGTCGACAATAGGCCGCATCTGCAACAGATAGAACTCACCCCTCACCTCTTGTCCCTCGCCACTGTTCAGGTTGCAGGCAAACTCAATCTCCACAGGACGGCGCATCTCCCCGGAACCATACTTCTGGCTGAGTTGCAGAATCTCCGGCAAAGGGAAGACGCCCTGCTGGAGCACACCGCAGAAGGAAATGATCTTGCGCCCGCCCTCGTAGATGCCGTCGCGGATAATCTGGTCCACAGGGTCGTAGGTAGAGGCGATATAGTTCAGCGAACCGTCGGCATCGGCCTGCTTCACACGCAGGTTCTTGATGTTGAAGCCGTCATCGACCTTGAAGTCGTCGCCCACATGGCTCATATCCAGGGCATAGAAGCGTGTCTGCGTGTCGCGCAGTGCCGTCTCCATCTCGCTGGTCTGCAGCACCTGATGCGGATGATAGGGCGAGACGCGCAGTGTCTGTCCGCCGTCTACGATATATTTTCCCAGTCCCAGTGCCAGCGAGGCGATACCCTCCTCGGCCGTCTCGTCGCCAATGGGATAATAGTTGAGCGACCGCAATACACCCGAGAAGGTGGGATAGTAGAGGTCGCCATAGCGATGCCCCACCACCTCCTGCAGGATGACGGCCATCTTCTCCTGGTCAATCACGTTCTGCGTGGCTGTCATATAAGCCTTCGAGTCGCGATAGTAGACCGAGGCATAGACACTCTTGATGGCACAGGCCAGCATGCGCAGCATCTCGTACTTATCATCGAGCCACGGAATCATATAGGTACTGTAGATGCCAGCAAAAGGCTGATAGTGGGAATCTTCCAGAAGCGAACTGGAGCGCACTGCGATGGGCGTCTTGATGGCTTCGAAGAAGGTAAAGAAGTCTGCGATAAGGGCATCGGGCAACTGTGCCTTGAGGAAGTGCTGCAAGATGACCTCGTCGGGGGCGTCGCTCAAGGCAATGCTCCACAGGTTGTTCTGATCCATGAACTCGTCGAAGAAGTCGGTACAGAGCACCACCGTCTTTGGTATCTGCACGGTGGCGTTTCCAAACTGATTGAGTTCAGGATGGCGCTTGATGATATTGTCGAGGAAAGCCAGGCCACGGCCCTTGCCGCCCAGCGAGCCCTCGCCGATACGTGCGAAGTGGGCATAGCGGTCGAACTTAAGGCGGTCGAACACGGCCACCACGCCAATGTTCTTCATGCGGCGATACTGCACAATGGCATCGAAGATAATCTGACGGTGCATGTCCACATCCTGCAGTTTATGCCACGTGACATGCTTCAGAAACTGGCTGACAGGGAAGATGGCACGCGCACAGAGCCAGCGGCTCATGTGGTTGCGGCGTATGTGGTGCATGAGCGAGTCGTGAGGAATCTTGAAGATATTGTCCTGCAACTCCTTCAGCGACGACACACGGGCCACTTCCTCCTTTGTCACGGGGTCGCGGAAGACGAAATCGCCGAAGCCCAGATGCTCCTCAATCATGTTGCGCAAGTCAACGTTGAACTTCTTCGAATTCTTGTCGAGGAAGTCGAAGCCCTCAGACCACGCCTTTTCGCGGTTATGCACCTCGCTGCTCTCCAGTATCAGCGGCACATACTCATCGCGCCGCCTTATCTCGCGCAGCAGTTTCAGACCAGCCTCCGGGTCGCCTTCCTCCACATGGCTCAGGCGTCCCTGTGGCGTCTTCATAGGAAAGCGGGTATCGCTAATCACGCCCAGCGTGTTCTCGCCATACTTCTCATAGATCTGCATGGCCTCCTCGTAGTTGGTGGCCAGCACCACCTTGGGGCGTCCACGCTTGCGCTGTGCCGCCGCATGAGGGTTCAGAGCCTCGGTCGAGAAGCGTTTGCTCTGTGCCAGGATATAGTTGTAGAGGTTTGGCAGCACAGACGAGTAGAAACGGATGTTATCCTCCACCAGCAGAATCATCTGCACGCCAGCCTCCTGCATGTCGTGCTCGATGTTCATCCTGTCCTCAATCAACTTGATGATAGAGAGGATGAGATTGGTATTGCCCAGCCAGCAGAACACATAGTCGAAGATTGACATGTCCTCGTTCTGCATACGCTTGGTGATGCCATGCGAGAACGGCGTGAGCACCACGCAGGGCACCGACGGTTTGATGCCCTTCACCTCGCGTGCCACAGAGAACGCGTCATTGTCGGCCGTACCAGGCATACAGATGACCAAGTCGATATTGGTATTGTCGAGCACCTGGCGTGCCTCCTCGGCCGTAGACACCTGCTTGAAGGTAGGCGGATAGCGCATCCCCAGTTCGGTATACTCATCGAAAATCTTCTCGTCCACGCGCCCGTCGTCTTCCAGCATGAAGGCATCATAAGGGTTGGCCACTATCAGCACATTGAAGATGCGCCGCATCATCAGGTTGGCGAACGACACATCTTTCATATAGAGCGTATTAAACTCCTGGGGAACATCTACCATAGGTCTCTGCTTTTATTTTCTGTGCAAAGGTACTATTTCAAGAGAGAAAAACCAAAATAAAAAGCGTGCTTTTTGCTTTTTCTGTGTTTTTGTTTGGAAGTAATTGTTTTTTTTCCTAATTTTGCACTGTACTAATAACTATAGATAAAATAACTATAGATAAACTTTTTGATTAACTTTAAAACATAACACTATGGAAGTTGAGAAAATCATGCAAGCCCTGGAACGCAAGCATCCGGGCGAGTTGGAGTACCTGCAGGCCGTGCGCGAGGTGCTCGAATCCATTAAGGATGTCTACAATCAGCATCCTGAATTTGAAAAGGCAAAGATTGTGGAGCGCATCGTAGAACCCGAGCGCATCACCACGTTCCGCGTGCCCTGGGTCGACGACAAGGGCGAGGTGCAGGTGAACATCGGCTATCGTGTGCAGTTCAACAGCGCCATCGGCCCCTACAAGGGCGGCTTGCGTTTCCACCCGTCGGTCAACCTTTCCATCCTGAAGTTCCTGGGCTTCGAGCAGACCTTCAAGAACGCCCTCACCACCCTGCCCATGGGCGGCGGCAAGGGCGGCAGCGACTTTGCCCCGCGTGGCAAGAGCGATGCTGAGATCATGCGCTTCTGCCAGGCCTTCATGTGCGAACTGTATAAGGTCATTGGCCCCGACATGGACGTGCCTGCTGGCGACATCGGCGTGGGCGGCCGCGAGATAGGCTATCTCTTTGGCATGTACAAGAAACTCACCAGCCAGTTCCATGGTGCCACCCTCACGGGCAAGGGCATTGAGTGGGGCGGCAGCATCCTGCGTCCAGAGGCCACAGGCTATGGTGCCCTCTACTTCGTCAACCACATGCTTACCACCCACAGCCTCGACATCAAGGGCAAGACCGTGGCCCTTTCCGGCTTCGGCAACGTGGCATGGGGTGCCGCCAAGAAGGCTACCGAACTGGGGGCCAAGGTCATCACCATCAGCGGCCCCGACGGCTATATCTACGACCCTGCCGGCCTGGATGCAGAGAAGATTGACTACCTGCTTGAGTTGCGCTCCAGCGGCAACGATGTCTGCGCACCTTATGCCGACGAGTTCGACGGTGCCCAGTTCTTTGCTGGCAAGAAACCTTGGGAACAGAAAGCCGACATCTATCTGCCTTGCGCCACGCAGAACGAACTCAACGGCGACGATGCCGACAAGATTCTTGCTCAGAAGCCGCTGTGCGTGGCCGAGGTGAGCAACATGGGCTGCACGGCCGAGGCTGTGAACAAGTTCATTGCCGCCAGACAACTCTTTGCACCTGGTAAGGCAGTCAACGCTGGCGGCGTGGCTACCAGCGGACTGGAGATGACACAGAACTCCATGCGTATTGCCTGGACTGGCGATGAGGTGGACCAGAAACTGCACCACATCATGTCGGGCATCCACGAGCAGTGTGTGAAATACGGCAAGGAGCCCAATGGCTATGTCAACTACGTGAAAGGTGCCAACGTGGCAGGTTTCATGAAGGTGGCCAAGGCCATGCTGGCGCAAGGAATAGTATAAATAAGGGAAAAGGGAAGAGTGAAAAGTGAAAAATTTGCTACCGCCATTGTATGGAAGCGCGTTTTCGTGATATGCTTTCTGCTTTGGTGTGCGGTAGTGGATTCTTCACTTTTCACACTTCATGCTCAGTCGCAAAAGGGCATCGCCTCATACTACAGCAAGCGATGGACGGGCATGACGACGGCCAGTGGCGAGCACCTGCACCACGACAGCCTCACCTGTGCCCATCCCACCTACCCTTTTGGCACCTATCTGAAAGTGACAGACTTGAACACAGGGCGTGTGGTGACTGTTCGCGTGAACGACCGTGGCCCCTATGTGCGCGGCCGTATCATTGACCTGTCGTGGGGCGCTGCCAAAAAACTGGGCATCCTTGCGCAAGGCCTGGCCCGTGTCGAGGTGGAGCCTGTGAACATGATTGTGCTCACGCTGACCGACCATCAGCAATTTCACATTCCCACCGTACAGGAAATGGAAGAGCACACGCTGGAATGGCCCATCATTGAGGGTCTCGGGCAGTAGGCACCACGAAGTGGCGTGTCTGTGTCTCCACCAGTCTGTCGCCTTGTGCCACCCCCACCATCACTTCAATCTCTCCATTCTTTAGTTTCTTGTCGGCCACGATGGTGGCAGAATAGCGCACGCCCTGATGGGGTGCGATGCTCTCCACGCACAGGTTGGGCGACACCTTGACGTGCTTGTTGCCCGTCACATCCTCCACCAGCGGGCGCACGTCGAGGACGGTTTTGTCGGAGGTGTTCATAATCTCGAACATCACCGTGCACTCCTCGCCACGTGTCAGCACACCGTCGCGCTGCGACTCTACGATGACGGCATTGCGGATCTCCAGCGGCGAGTTGCTGCCGTCAATCATGATGCGGTCGTCGCCGCGACCATAAGGGTCGTAGCCGCTTTGGTCATAACGGCCCATGGCGCGACGGTCGTTCTGCCGCTCATAGCGCTCCTGCTGCCGACGCTCAAACTTCTCCTCCTGTTTCTGCTCAACGGCCGCACCCACGGCTGCGCCAGCCACGGCACCGCCCACAGTGCCTATGAGTGCCCCCACATCATGGCCGCGCCATCCGCCAGCAATGCCGCCGATGGCCGAACCTATCACATAGCCGAACTGGCCGCCCGTATATGCGCCGCTGGCCGTATAATTGCTGCAACTGCTCACCAGGAGCGCCGTTCCCAATAATATAACAAGACTTTTCTTCATAACATGGATTGTTTTTGTTCACACTGCAAAGATACGCATTATTGCAGAAACAGCAATAGGGTTTCCCCGAAAAACCGTTAGGGGAAACCCTATTTTTATGATACGTTGACTTTGTGTCTCCGTCTTTGTTCCGTTCCTTTCTTGCGCTTTCTTTAAACAGTTACGCCTTCTTCTTGCGCCAGAGGCCGAGGAGGCTGAGCACGATGAGCAGAACGACGACCAGTCCGATGACGGCCAAGGCACCGTATGCGATAGATTCCGTCGTCTTGACCGACTGCGGGAAGAAGCCAAGCACCACCTCGTGACTGCCGGGCTCCACGCGCAGGGCACGCAGCACATAGTTAGCACGGCCCAGCGGCACCTCCTGTCCGTCGACGGTGGCCGTCCACCCTGGGTAGTATATCTCCGAGAACACCACGATGCCGCCCTTGCTGCTCTCCACGCTATAGGTCAGTTTGTTGGGCTCATAGGCGGTGAGGGTCACCATGGCGGTGCTGTCCTTGCCCGCAGCCTGTCCCAGCACGGGTTCAAACTGCCTGTCGGCCACGGCCTCGCAGCGCAGGTTGATCATGGCCAGGCGGTCGAGTTCGTGCTGTGCACTGTCCACATATTCCACCTCATCCACAAACCATGCGTTGCCCTGCGCATAGGGATTGACCACGGCCTTCTCTGGCGTGGCAATGAAGTATTTGGCGTTGAGCATGTTGAGCACAGGCCAGAGGCTGTCGCCCGGCACCTGCTGCAGACTGTCGGTATAGTTCTTGATCACGTAGTCCGCCTGCGCCTGCTCCTGTGCTATATACTTCTCTATCATGTCCTGATAGCGTCCCAGTTTGGCAGCGTGATAGCCGCCAATGCTCTTATGATAATACGAGGTCTCGTTTTCGTTGAAGGTGTTGGAATAGAGGTTCAGCACACGGTAGTCGAGCGTCTGGTCCTGCAGGATGTCTTCATTGGCCTTAGTCATGGCGTGAGCCGTCTTCCTGACGGATGCCTTCACAAACATATCGTCGTTCAGGTAGCGCTTGTTGACAAGCCAGAGGTCAACTAGACACACGGCGGTGATGAGCATCACGGTGGGCAGCGCCTTCAGTTTGCCAGCCCTGTAGAGCAGGATCAGGGCCGTGCCCAGCACAATATAGAGCAGCGAGCGCCAGCAGTCCATGCGGAACACGGCCACGCGTGCATCGCCCAGGGCCTCAATCATGGTATTGCCGCCCTGCTGCCCCAGCATCTGCGCAAAGGCCTCCTGCTCGCCGCTGGTGGTAAAGTCGAAGAATAGCGTGGGTGCCAGGCCGAACAGCAGGGCCATGCCGCCCGTGAGTGCGAAGGCCGCGCCCAGCATCCTCATGCCCTTTCCTGCCAATATCTGTGGCTCTTCAATCACCTTCTTCAGCGCCATCATCGCCATGAGGGGTATGGTGAACTCGGCAATGACGAGGATCGACTCCACGGTGCGGAACTTGGCATACATGGGCACATAGTCGATGAACAGGTCGGTGAACCACATGAAGTTCTTGCCCCACGACAGCAGGATTGACAGCACGGTGGCAGCAAGCAAGGCCCACGTGAGCGGGTTCTTGCGGCACACGAAAAGGCAAAGCACGAAGAGCGTGAGCACAAAGGCACCCACATAGACGGGGCCACTGGTGCCGTTGCCGCCCGGCATCATGCTCTCTTCCCAGTATTGGCCAATCACCGACTGCTGGTCGCCCATGCCATACTGGGCATCAAGGGTCTTGATCACATCGAGACACGACATGCGCTGTCCGCCGCCGAAGTCAATGATGCGGTCCTTCAGCACGGCGGCCGCCGTTTCGTTACCCTTCAGGGGAATACTCGACGAGCCGCCCTTCACGTTGGGCACCAGCAGCGACCATGTCTCACCAATGCCGTAACTATAGGCGGTGATATACGAGCGGTCCAGTCCGCTGGCGCTGCGCACATCATTGGCCTGATTTATCACCACCTCGCTGCCGCCGCGCATGCTCTCCTTCTCATACTGCTTGGTATGGTAGAGGTTAGGCATGTTGGCCGCAATGCCCAGCAGTCCGCCTGCGATACACACGCCCGTGGCTTTGGCCAGCAGGGCGAAGCGCTTCTGCCTGATGGCATCGATGGCAAAGGCCGCCACCATGCAGAGGATGATGAGCAGGTAGTAATAAGTCATCTGGAAGTGGTTGGCATGCACCTCGAGCGTGGCAAAGAGGGCGGTGACCACCAGTCCCCACAGATACTTGCCTCGGTAGGCCAGCACGATGCCGCCAATCATGGGCGGCAGATAGGCCAGTGCCATGACCTTCCACAGGTGTCCGGCGGCAATGATAATAAGGAAATAGGTGCTGAAGGCCCACATGACGGCCCCCAGTGCAGCCAGATACTGCCGGAAGTCGAACGCCCTGAGCAAGATATAGAATCCCAGCAGATAGGCAAAGACGAACCACACATTGTCGGGCAGCCACCACAAGTGATAGGCTTTCTCGATGACCGACACGGCATTGGCACTGTCGTAGGCCGGTGCTATCTGATAGGTGGGCATGCCCGAGAACAGGGCGTTGGTCCACCGTGTGCGTTTGCCCGGATGATCCTGGGCATAGACGGAAGCCTCCTGGCCGGCGCCCACGCCAGCCGATGTGTCGTGCTGATAGAGAATGCGATCCTCCACATCGGCTGGGAAGAAATAGGCAAACGCCAGTATGGCGAAGAATATCACTGCCAGCGTGTCGGGCAGTATACGTTTCAGGAAATTCATGACTTTTTTCGGGGTTTTATTGCTACTCATTAGCGTTGAGTTGTTTTACTTGGAAATTGAAATACGTGTCGGGGAAAGGCTCGTCCTTCAGGGTGAAGTGCCACCACTCGCTGTCAAGGGGCTTGAAGCCGTGGCGCAGCATGGCCTGGCGTAGAATCATGCGGTGGGCAAACTGCTCGGCAGTAATGCTGCGGCCCGCAGCACTCTTGCTGTTCTTGGACGAGCCAAGCGTCTCCTTCGTCGCCGAGCGGTCACCCGTATATTCGCCCGTCTCAGGATTGCCGCAGAAGTCGGGATGGCTCTCGGGCCCGAACCAGTCAAAGGTGCCGCCCATGTCGAGTTCCTTCTCGGTGGTCATGTCGAAGAGCGTCAGGTCGACGGTGGAGCCCCGCGTATGCCCGCTCTTGGCCATGATATACTCCTGGTCAAAGAGCACGCTCTTGTCCAGATCGGGATAGAAATAGGTCTTCATCAGCGTGTCGCTCACATCGGCCGCCCAGCGCACAAAGTGGTCTACTCCCATCTGCGGGCGATAGGCATCATAAATCTTCAGGCGGTAGCCCTGCATCATCATGTCGTCGCTCACGGCCCGCAGGCTGTCGGCGGCCTGTCTTGTCAGCAGCGCCGTTGGTTCCAGATAGCCGTCAATGCGCTTCCCCACGAAGTTATATGTGCCATAATAGCGTATCTCAAGGATTGCATCGGGCACGGCATCGGTCAGTGTCACAAACCCGCTAGAATCCTCAGCAGGGCTCGCCACCGGTTTCTCTTCGCTGTTGGAATAGCCTACCCCAACGACTATCAGGCCACACAGCACGATGACGGCTGCCAGCATCCACAAATACTTTCTCTTTATCATCATTATCGTCTTTAATATTTTTATTGCGATGCAAAATTAGCATTTTTCAACTTCACTGCCAAATAAAACACCGTTTCATTACAGAATATTAAATATTAATATGTCCAAATGTCTATTAATCCTCATTAAACTAACAAAAATCCTCAAAAATCTTTCAAAAATAATCTGTCTGATGACCATTTTTTGTTGGATTTTTGAAGATTTTTGTTCCTATTCGGCATCATTCATATTTATGTGTCATTTATGATGATTTATGTTCCCTTCAACATCAAATTATTTATGTGCACAACCCCTTCGGAGGCTCCTCTCGCTGGCCTTGGCGGTTTCTTGCTTCGATGCCAAGGAAGCGCATGCGGGGATAAGCCAGATATAAGAAAGAGGGATAAATAGCGTACGAGAATTTGGATTTCTCCTTTTTATTTCATATCTTTGCAACCAAATAAAAAAAGCGAAAGATATGAAGATAGGAATCATCGTGGCCATGGACAAGGAACTGAAGCAACTTCAGGAGGTGTTTAAGAATAGCGAGGTGCTGGTGCAGAAATGTGGCATTGGCAAGGTGAATGCGGCCCTGGGGGCACAACGCATGATTAACGATTTCAAGCCCGACTGCATCATCAGCAGCGGATGCGCCGGCGGCAATGGCGACGACATCGACGTGCAGGACATCGTGGTGAGCAGCGAACTGTGCTACCACGATGTGTATTGCGGCAAGGCCATCGACGACACCACTGTCTACGGACAGGTGCAGGGCCTACCAGCCAGGTTTAAGGCCGACCCCGAACTGCTAAGCAAGGCGCTCAGCCTTCAGACATCGGGCATCGGCCTTCATCAGGGGCTCATTGTCACGGGCGACTGGTTTGTGGACTCGAAAGAGAAGATGCGCGAGATTATAGGTCACTTCCCCGAGGCGAAGGCCGTGGACATGGAGTCGTGCGCCATTGCACAGACATGCTATATCAACAGGGTGCCGTTCATCTCGTTCCGAGTGATCAGCGACATACCGCTGCGCGACACCAACGCCTCGCAGTATCACGACTTCTGGAACACGGTGGCCGAGAACTCGTTCCAGACCACCCGTACCTTCGTGGAAAGCCTGAAGGGATAGTATTATTGGCGGGCGGCCTTCTTGCGCTGGTCGTGGTCGAGGATGATCTTGCGGATGCGCATGGACTTGGGCGTGACCTCTACCAACTCGTCTTCCTTGATATACTCGAGGCATTCCTCGAGCGACATGATGACCTTGGGGATGATGCGGGCCTTGTCGTCGGTGCCCGAAGCTCGCACATTGGTGAGTTGCTTGGCCTTGCACACGTTGATGACGAGGTCGTTGTCGTGCACATGCTCGCCGACGACCTGTCCCATGTAGACATCCTCGCCCGGGTCGATGAAGAACTTGCCACGATCCTGCAGTTTATCGATGGCATAGGCAAAGGCATTGCCCGTCTCAAGGGCAATCATCGAACCGTTGACGCGGCGCTCTATCTCACCCTTGTAGGGCTGGTACTCCTTGAAGCGGTGGGCCATGATGGCCTCGCCCTGTGAGGCTGTGAGCACATTGGTGCGCAGGCCGATGATGCCACGCGAGGGGATGTCGAACTCGATGTTGGTGCGGTCGCCCTGACTTTCCATCGAGGTGAGGTCGCCCTTGCGGCGCGT
>CAMHDT010000061.1 GCA_946183985.1 uncultured Prevotella sp. | reverse complement strand
GCGGTGATGGCAGCCGCTTCGGTGGACGCGGTGGCGGTCGTGGCGGCTTCGGTGGTGGTGGCTTCGGCGGACGCCGCGGTGGCAACTTCTAATCTATTGGCAAACGGCTGGGACGCAAGAATCCAGAGGGCAGGCGAAAAAAAGTCCGCTACAATTCTCTCGAACTATAGCGGAACAAGCCTATGTTTAACTAAAAATCCTTTTTCTCTAAAAGAAATTTTCAGTCCAACAGGACTAAAAATTTGAAAGTTTAAAAGGGTGTTTCACAACAACCTCCTGTTATCCTACAGTTGAAAACTTTCTTTTTTACCAATAACTAAAAACCTAAAACTATAAATATTACTACTAACCTAAAACAATCTCTTAATCTTTTTGACGATGCAAAGGTAGGCAATATTTTTAAAACGTAAATCAAAAATATTGGATTAAGTGTAGAAAACCCCCTTGTTCTTGACTTAAATCAAGCAGTGTGTGCGCAAACAACGAAAACAAAACTTCATTTCACGTGAATTCGGGATATGCGAAACCTCTCATGCCAAACAAAATCATATATTCTATTACGTTCGCTTCATCGAAAATTTGAATAAAATTCTCACACCCAACAAAAATAATATATTCTTTTTGCGCTCGCTTCATCGGAATTTTCGTACCTTTGCCGATGCAATGAAAGTATTGATTGTAAACACGAGTGAGCGCACAGGCGGGGCTGCCGTGGCTGCAGGCCGTCTGATGGATGCGCTGAACAACCATGGAGTGAAGGCCCGTATGCTGGTCAGAGACAAAGCCACCGACAGTATCTGCGTAACCGCCCTCAATGGAAAATGGCGTCGCAAGTGGCATTTCCTGTGGGAGCGACTGGTTATTTTCTGCCATCTGCGCTTCAAGCGCGAGCATCTGTTTGAGATAGATATCGCCAATAGTGGCTTTGACATCACAAAGACACGCGAGTTTCTGGAAGCCGACATCATTCACCTGCACTGGATCAATCAAGGAATGCTGTCGCTGAATGGTATCAGGAAAATACTGAAATCAGGCAAGCCCGTGGTATGGACCATGCACGACATGTGGCCTGCCACAGCCATCTGTCACTACGCCCGCAACTGCAAGCACTATCGCAGCAAATGCGACAAATGTCCGCTACTGCCGGACAGTTCGGCCCACAACTTGGCAGCAAAGATATGGCAGCGCAAGAAAAACTTGCTGCAACATGCTGACAACCTGTCGTTTGTTACATGCAGTCGCTGGCTTGAGGGCGAAGCAAAGAAGAGTGCCTTGCTCAGCACACAAAGCATTAGCAGCATACCCAACGCCATTGACACCCGCATCTACAGGCCACAGAACAAGACCGAGGCACGACAGAAGGCAGGCATGCCCACCGAAGGGCGCATCATACTGTTCGTGTCGCAGCGCGTGACCGACGAGCGCAAAGGTATCGGCTATTTTATCGAAGCCATCGCAAAACTCGCCACGCTCTACCCCACTTTGAAAGACAACACTACGGTGGCCATTCTGGGCGGACATGCCGACGAGGTGGCCGGAAAATTGGCAATGCCTGCCCACGCATTGGGTTATGTGAGCAACGAGCAAGCCATTGTCAACATCTATAATGCCGCCGATGTATTTGTTACGCCGTCGCTTGAAGACAATCTTCCCAATACCATCATGGAAGCACTGGCTTGCGGCGTGCCCTGCGTGGGGTTCCGCGTGGGCGGCATACCCGAGATGATTGACCATCAGAAAAACGGCTATGTGGCGGCACTCCGCGACAGCGACGACCTGGCAAACGGCATTGGCTGGATACTCTGCGAGGCCGACGGCGAAGCGCTGCACCATCATGCCGTGCGAAAAGTGATGCAGAACTATGCACAAGCCAGTGTGGCCCTGCACTATACAGAGATTTATCAACAGGCCATCGCCAAAAAGCATTTCTGCCTATGAATCCTTTTGCACAAGCAGTCATTCTAACTGCCTCTACGCTGCGCATGATGCCGCACATAGCACTCTATCTGCTACATCGCCGGCAGATTGATGCCGACTTGGAGAAATATTCTAGCGACGGACGAGGTCTTGGAGCCTTCATCAAGGTGTGCACACGCCAGCGCGTGTTTCGCAACCTGTTTTACTATCGTATGGGCGAATACCGCTCGGTGTTCATCAAATGGCTGCTACCACCAGAGCCCACACTTAACATCTGGTGCCCGCAGATAGGGCCAGGCTGTCATTTCGAGCACAATTATGCCACCTATCTCAATGCCGAGCGCATAGGCTCTGACTTCTACTGTCTGCAACTGGTGACGCTGGGCAATGACACACAGATGCGCCGACCCGTCATAGGCAATCATGTCAGCATCTACACGGGTGCCGTAGTGTTTGGCGGCATCACCATTGGTGACAATGTAACTATCGGGGCCAACTGCGTGATACGCAAGGATGTGCCTGCCAACTGTACGGTAGTTGGCAACCCTGCTGTTATCGTGCGTAAGGACGGCATGAAAACCCACATCGAATTATGATACGATTCACCATCATCACCATTACTTATAATGCAGAGGCTGTTGTAGAACGCACGCTGCAAAGCGTGTTGCGACAGACCTATGAGGGTGTGGAGCACCTGATTATAGACGGTGCATCGACCGACGGCACACTGGCCATGGCCCAAGCCTACAAGGAACAGAGCGATGCCTGTGGCAACCACAAGGTCATCATACAGTCGGAACCCGACCACGGCATTTATGATGCCATGAACAAGGGACTGACACAGGTCTCCGGCGATTATATCGTCTACATGAATGCAGGCGACTTCCTCCCAGACGACAACACGCTGGAGCAGATTGTACACCGCTGCAAACTCACCGAATGCCCGTCGGAGGCCTTGCCTGGCGTGCTCTATGGCAACACCGATATTGTCGACAGCAACGGTCAGTATCTGCACCCACGCCGTCTGCAGCCGCCAGCCACACTCACATGGCGCTCGTTCCGCCACGGCATGCTAGTATGCCATCAGGCTTTCTATGCCCGTGCCGACATTGCCAAAAACCTGCAATACGACACGCGCTACAGGTATTCGGCCGATGTGGACTGGTGCATTCGCGTGATGCATGAATGTGAAAGGATGGGACTACCACTATATAATATAGGTATAGTAGTGGCCAACTATACCCAAGAAGGCGAAACGACCCGCCATCATGGCGAGTCATTGAAAGAAAGGTTCGATGTGATGCGCCGCCACTATGGTTTCTTCAGCACGGCGATGATGCATCTGTGGTTCGTCATACGGTCTCTAACAGGGCCACGGCATAGGCACTGATTCCTTCCTGCCGCCCGGTGAAGCCCAGTTTCTCGGTCGTGGTGGCCTTGATTGAGATCTGGTCTGGGTCACAGCCAATGACCTCGGCCATGCACCGCTGCATGGTGGGGATGTGTGGGTTCATCTTTGGTTTCTCGGCACAGATAGTGGCATCAATATTACCCAGTCGGTAGCCTTTCGCGGCTACAAGTTCAATGGTTTTCTTCAAGATAATCTTGCTATCCATGCCCTCTGTCTCAGCAGAGGTATCTGGAAAGTGATAACCAATGTCACGCATATTGGCAGCACCCAAGATAGCATCGCAGATGGCGTGAATCAGCACATCGGCATCGCTATGGCCAAGGAGGCCCATTGAATGCTCTAACTTAATTCCGCCCATCCACAGGTCGCGGCCCTCTACCAACTGATGGACATCATAGCCCATGCCTATTCTTATCATAGTCTTTTCGTTATGACGTTGTAACGATATATCTAGTTTATTTCTTAAACAAATCCTTTATCCCGTCCATGTCGAAAGCCAAGGTAAAGCGCAAGGTCTGATCAAGCGGGTTGCTCTGAGCCGTAGAGATGACATAGCCCACATCAAGCGAGAACACATTCATGCGGAAACCGCCGCCCACGGTAAAATACTTACGGTTACCCTTCGACTCACTCTCGTGGTGATAGCCGGCACGCAGCGAGAACTGATCGTGATAGATATACTCTGCACCCACACTCCACTGCACCTCTTCCAACTCTTCCTTGAATCCGCCAGGAGCATCACTGAAACTCTTGAATACGCCTTTGATACTCGACATGTCGCTAAATTCGCGCCGCACGCGGTCCTGATAGTCTGAGTTCGACTCATCCACGCCCTGCAGAGGCACGGTTGGCACCAGCAGTTTATTGGCATCGGCCGAGATGGAAAAGCGATTATAGTCGTCGACAGGCACCATTAGCGATGCGCCAATACGCAAGTTAGCAGGGATAAACTGGCTCTCATCGTCGCCATAATATGAAATCTTGCTGCCAAGATTCGTCACCGTAGCACCCAAGCCCAACTGGCACTCACGGTTGCCCAGCATCATATAATTATTATAATACATGGCTATATCGGCAGCAAAGGCCGAGGCCGGTTTGGAATCCTCACTATAGTCATAGCGCAGGTCGCTGTAGATCCAGCGCAGGCCAACACCCAGCGAAAAATTCTCGCTCAGCATTCGCGAGTAAGCCACATCAAGTGCCATCTCGTATGGTTTCACCGTCATATCGAGCGCATCGCTGGTATAGACCTCACCCAATGAGAAATAGCGTAGCGAGCCCGATAAGGCACCATAGTCACCAATGCGGTAATAACCTGCCACATAGGCCATGTCAATATCATTAACCAGTTGGCGCAGCCAAGGCGTGTAGTTGAGCGAGATGCCTGCCCTGCTGATACAAAACGGATACTTGGCCAAATTCCAGTATTGCGAGTTCACATCAGGATCGGTGGCTGCACCTACGTCGCCCATACCAGCAGCGCGAGCATCAGGGGCTATCGTCTGCGAGATGACTGCATGTTCCACAGGATTGAACGTTGTGGTCTTGTAGTCGTCGGCCCATGTCTGCACTCCCATTACCAACAGGGCAGCAAAGGCCAGATATGTCTTTATGGTCTGTTTCATCATCTAATAAAACGGAGGTATTGCCTAATTATTGCCTAGCACTATCAATTTCTTAGCCTTTGAGGCTTTCGTGCTGCCATTGCTGCTGATGAGCATACGATAGAGATAGACACCAGTATGAAGCCTGCTACCACTGCCTATAGTTAAATCCCAATCCACCACATAGGTCTGATCGGTAGGCACGCCACTCTCGTCATGCACCCACAGTTTTCGTCCTGAGGTGTCATACACCTCAAGTATCACATCCATCTGACTGCCCGTTCTGTCGTGCGTAATAACAAACTGAGTGGAGGTGGTGGCAGGATTGCGTGTACACACTATATCCATTATCGTCGGCTGTTGCTTGGCATCAACCGTAAAGGTCAGTTCGGCCGTTGAGGAGTTGTTCAACATGTCCCAAGCCTTGAATACCAAGCGATGCTGTCCGTTGTCCAATGCCGGAATACTAAAGCCCGCAACGCCACTGCGATATTCGCCGAAGTCATATTGGAAGTAGTTGTTCAGATTATAGGTGCGCGCCATGTCGCCATCAATCGTCAGTTCCAGGTCATGGCCAATACCGTTTCCTGCCACATTTATGCCATCCTTATCTATGAGTTGTGCCACGAAATATGGCGTAGCATTCACTGTTCCACCATTTACAAACTGCTCGCTATTGAGATAGCAATAGATTGACGGGCCAACCCCATCGTTTGCCAGATCATCATTGCCGGTCAACACGAAATCGTCAAACTGTCCGTGCGCCTCCAACGTCCTATCATTATTGACGGCATAGACCTGTATCATCCCCGTATCATCAGAATAACTAATATCCTTCGGCACCATGAACGTAAACGAGAAATGACCGCCAGCCACGCTGTCACTACTGGAATAAATTATACTGGGACGGTCTTTGAACTCAATAGGTTTATCAGCATTCTCGTCATACTTATGCCCGACAATTGTTTCCTCCACATCAAACACCGTAATGGTGGCGACGCCTCTGAAACTTTCCTGTCCAACCACATGACCGCTTATTCTGGCACTACTGCCGGCTTTCAGTCTACAGATGCCATTACCAACGGCCTGTCCGTTGACACTATCGATACTGACCGACAACGTAGGTGCTGCAAGTACCAATGCCGGGTCGCCCAGCAAAGTAAACTGCTGTTTGTTGACGAGCATCTTCACACTCTCAGCAGTGAAGGCATTCTTCGACAACCGCGCCGCCTCGCCAATAGAGTTTCGCATGCCATCGGTAGTACCCAGCACATAAGTCATGAACTTCTGGTTCATGGGGCGGTTGTAACTGGCATAGACCGTACGCGTGGTACCATAGAAGGCAATAGAACCGCCCCGTTCATTGAGCATTGCCGTCTCACCGATATTCTCTTCTTGTCCATCGAAAGGCATAATGTCACACGATGCCGTCACCCATAGGGGTAATCTTGAAGATGTGGTTTCCTTGAAGTCAGTCAAGCGAATCACTTGTTCATGCGACAGGCAATAGGCAGCACCATGCCCCGAATAGTTCATGATGAGCGCGCCATTACGCATCTGCTGTTTGATAAGTTGCGTCACATCAGGATAAGTAAACCCTGTGGATGACGAAATGCGAGTATAGGCATCCCAATAGATCTTTTTTATCTGATAAGCAGAATAGTTGTTTTTTACTGTCGCCACCACGGCCTCGGCATCATTCATATGCAAGTTGGCATCACCATCGTCGCCCATAAAGCAAAGCGCGTTCTGCCACGCACCTGCATTGACATTTGAGCAATAGGCTTCTATCTTGTCAACAAGGATTCGTGCCTCCTCCAGACTACGCGCAGGCAAGCGCCCCACAGCCACATCAATCTTATCAGACAACATATTACCCCCTTCGTCATCATCAAGCAGACCATAATAGTCATCGCTCACGTAACAGTCGGTCTCACTGAACGAGTTTTCACTTTCATAGCAAATCAGGAAATCGTCGGGTGAGCACAACTGCCAGTCACTTGAAAGCATACGGTTATCCCAAGCGCCATCGCCAAAAAGCAGCAGATAGCGCGGCTGATCAGCACTCGTCTCTGCACGGTCGTAGAGCATCTTCAGATAGCGTCTGTAGGCATTTGCATCGGGCGTTCCACTTGAAAACTCATTGAAGAGTTCGTCGGCTGGAACAATGTTCACGCGCATCTGGTCGTTCTGCTCATGAAGAGTTTTCAACCGCTGTGCCTCCGACAGGAATTTCTGCGTCGTAGGTATGATGATGACCATGTCGGCCTGAGGATCAGCATGATGGTCCTGGTTGGTAATACGATACACATATTCTGGTGCGGGAAAGGAAGCCGAAAGATCAACAGGCTTGGCTTCCGTGCTGATTATTGTCATATAGTCAAGTCGCATGTCAGTACCCGACTTCTGCGTAATGGCAATCTTGTTTGAAGCAAGCAGGCAATCGGAAAGATTAAAGGTCCACTGGTCGGCAGCCGCCACACTATATTTGTCGACAGACGCTTTCCCCGACCCAGAACCAGTAAAGATCTGTCCCACTACCGAATCATTGAGTGCCACCGTTGCCTCACAAGCACCATTATACGACATCGTCACCACAAGTTGTCCCGACTTAGAATAGGCTGGCAAAGTATAAACACTCGGCTGACTGACAACCAATGCCGCACGCTCATAAAGGTTCCTACCACCATGGAACCACGCATAGTCGTCTATTTCATGGTGCGAATGATAATCGTTGGCCGTGGGATAGCCCGCCATGAAGGTTTCACTGTCTACCATCAACGGTGTTTCATCGCCATCAGTCAGGAAGTAATAGCCATAGTCAGAATAAGGATTGCGCTGACGCGTAGCATTGGAGGCCGAAGCCCAGTTCACAGGACCTACTGCATAGAACAGCCTCCGGCCGCCCACCATACAAGACGGCACCTCTTTCAAATCGTCGGTCTGCAACAGGTAATTGGCCGTAAGACGTTCCGGCTGCAATGCTCCGCCATATCCGAAGATTCGTACTTTCGACGGATTTGAGAAACCTGCCTGCCGCACTACGGCATCGGTCAACTGGTAGATGCCCGTTTCCGGCACCCTGATTTTCGCCCATGTGCCCGTTGCCAATACTGAGTGGTCGGCATAGCGGCCCGGAGCCTCCGAAGCCCTGCGTGCATTAGCCACAGGGAAGGCTTTGACCGACAGGCTGAAACTGACCAGTTTCTGATACTTGCCATCGCGGAAGACCAAAGGAATGAACGAGACATAGAGTGTGCCCTCCTTTCGCGCAACGCCCACATATTGTTCTATCTTCGGGATAAAAGGCAGAGGTTGAGTTGTCAGCGACTGGTAACGAGCCACATCAGATGCCGACATATCAATAAATTCAGGATAGTCTATACTCACCTCATAGAGCGAATCAGCATAATGCGGCCCCAAGGGATATGAATAGTGGAAAACAGGCAGCACTGAGTCGATTCGCACTTCACTGGCCGTGAGATTAAAGAACGGATGTGGTTTGCAGACCTCAGCAGCGTCATTGTCTGCTACATAAAGAGCATTAGCGAGCATGGGGATACATGAATGAACAATGAACAATGCAACGAGCATTGTCCATCGTGTTTTCCTCAATGACATCCGTTCGCTCTTCATTTTTCTTTCTATTTACACCTGAAGTCAAGCACCTTGCGTTCCTCCAGCCAACCCTCCAGGTGGTCGTTGATTTTTACCGGCCCCACGCCAACAGGTGTTCCTGTATATAGAAGGTCACCCGTCTTCAAGGTAAAGAACCGTGAGATATAGGCAATCAGTTCGTCTATCTTATAGAGCATCTCGCTGGTACAGCCTTCTTGCACGGTATCTCCGTTAATATCAAGATGGAAATGGATGGCTTGCACATCGTGGAACTTTTCCACCTCCACCCACTGCCCTATGACAGCCGAGCCGTCGAAGCCCTTGCATATCTCCCACGGACGCCCGTTCTGTCTTGCCCGTTGCTGCCAGTCGCGTGCCGTGAAGTCAATCCCCACAGTCACGGCATCATAGTAACGATGGGCAAAGCGCTCTGGGATTCCTTTTCCCAATCGGCAGATGCGCACCACCAGTTCCGTCTCGTAGTCCACCCTTTCCGACCAGTCGGGTATGAAAAACGGTTTTCCGTCTTTCAAGAGTGCCGAGTCGGCTTTGGTGAAGATAACCGGTTCCTCTGGTTTATATAACGCGCCATCTAGTTCTTTATTGTGCTGCGCGTAGTTCATTCCTACTGCAAAAATCTTCATCGCAGTAACAGGATTAGAGAGTTAAGGGCAAGGTAAAGACAAATCGGGCACCGCCAACATAGTTGGTATCAAGACAAACATCGCCTCCCAAACGACGGGCGATGGAACGTGCCACGGTAAGTCCGATGCCTGTTCCATCATAATATTCATCTAATTGCACGAATTCATCGAAAATATGTTCAGCCTCGGCAGCCGGCACGCCAATACCATTGTCTTCAACAACGAATGCCAGCATATTGGCAGAATTTGCAGCATCGCTGCCCACGATTTGCACCGCCAGCAGCGCCTTGGCATTCTTAGCCTCTGCACCAGCACCCATGGAAGCCTCGGCAGGCCGGGTAAACTTACGTGCATTGTCAAGCAAGAGCACCAATACGCGGGTGGCTTGAGCCAGATTAGTATGAAGCATGACCGAATCGGCACCGTCAGCAATCTCCATATCAAAGACAAGGCTGTCAGTCTGCGTGATAAGCGAGTCTTCGGCTGCCTGGGCTGCAATCTGCACTGCCAGCACATCGTCAGACCGTTCTATTTCGGTTTGACTGCTGGCATCGGCTAATTCCAGCATCTTATTTACCAGATTAGTGATACGCTCAGTGTTATCTGAAATACCTTTGGTCACCTCTGCCTTGGTTGCCTCGTCAAGTTCCATGCCAGGCGTTGTCACAATCTGAGTGAATCCGCAGAGGATGTTGAGCGGTGTGCGTATCTCATGCGATATTTGCTGGATAAAGTTGGTCTTCATACGCGAAGATTCCTCTGCCTTGCAACGGGCAATCTCCAGTTCACTATTGGTTTTCTCCAACTCATGGTAGGTTTCCTCCAGCGTGTCGTAAAGGAGTAATGACTGCTGATAACCCTCCGACATGCTATCGAAGTTCTGTTCCAGCAACTGCAAGTCTTCCTTGAGTTGTACAACTTCAGCCTTCAGTTGTTCGTTCTCACTGAGGAGTTTCTGATAGTCATCGGCCATGGCTACATGTTTGTTATGTGGTTTTCTGTTCTACGGTCATAAACTTTGTAAAGCCCGTCATAGCAAGAATCTTGTATATTTCAGGGTTGACATTGGTCATTTTGAAATGTCCTTTCTTCATCATCACGACACGCATGGTTTTCTGAATAATGCGCAGTCCAGAACTGGCCATATAGATCAGTTCCGAACAGTCCATCTCCAAGTCCAAGCCCTGTTCCTGCAAGGCTGGCTCAATGTCTTTTTCAAACTGAATGGCATTAACGGTATCGATTCGCTTGTCGGTCTTAATGATGGTCTTGCCACCCTCTTTTACTATTTGTGTCATATGGTCATTGATTTGCTTTTCGTTATTTTATATCTTTTTTCTCATTGTGAGCAGATTCTTTCCTTCCAATCGCTGATAGGTTACTTGGTTCATGATATTCTTCACGATAAAGATACCCATGCCACCTAAGTCTCGCTCAGCAGGATTGGCACTGACATCAAAATCGTTCTTGAGTGTGGGGTCAAATTCCCTGCCTTGATCGCTCAGCGAGAAGGTCAGTTCTTTTCCGTCACTTTCAGCCATCAGTTCAATAGTGGCATCCGTATTTTTCGGATAGGCATAGAAGATAATGTTGCTCACCATCTCTTCCATCACCAGATTCAAGTTCATCTGCAATTCCATGTCAAGTCCCAGTTCATCGCAGATTTCCTCGACGAATTGGGCCACATGGTCCAGTTCCGCTATCTGGTTCTTAATGCATATTTCCTTTCTCATTGTATTTTCATTAGGCTTTCAATGCTTATTGTCTATGTTGCCTGCAAATTTAAGAATTTTTCCCCAAACCATTGCCACAATTATATTAAATATATTAAAATAGGGACATCATCGACGTTATAGACCACGAGATTGTTCTTAACGCACAAAGGGATAAATAACCGTAAAAAAAGAAATGAAGGCAGATTACTCCACCTTCATTTCTAAATAATCACCATTATGACTATATTACTCAGCTACAAGCGTGAAGCGCTTGAAGTCAGCAATCTTCAGTTCCTTGTCCTGAGCAGCGAGCCACTGCTGAACAGTAGCCTTGTCACCGTCGCCGAACTGGAACTCCTGGTCAACGAGACAGTTCTCCTTCAAGAACTTCTGCACACGACCCTTAGCGATGTTCTCAATCATCTGCATCTTCAACTGAGCCTCGCCCTCTGCCTTAGAGGTCTCAATGAGTTTGCGGGCCTCGTCGGCCTGCTCCTGAGTGAGCCATCCCTTTGCCATGTTGCTCTCAATGTGGTCTTCGCTGTCAACGAGGTTGGGGTTGATGCCAGCCTTCTTCAACTTCATTTCCACATACTTCTCAACCTGCTCAAGTTTGGTCTTCTCAACAGCAGTCTTATACTCCTCATCGAGAATGGCCTGAGGCATAGCCTCGGCATTGAGAGCCACAGGCTTCATGGCAGCCACCTGCATGGCCAGTTTGTGACCGACCTCGGCATTCTCCTTAGTGGTCTGCACCATGGTGCACAGGGTGTGCTTGCCCATGTGGTCGTAAGTCTCAATGTTCTCGCCTTCGAGCACGTTGTAGCCGTCAAGTTCCATCTTCTCGCCGGTAATACCCGAGCGCTGTGTCACAGCCTCCTGTGCAGTCTGTCCGTTGATGTCGAGATTCTTCACCTCGTCCAGAGTCTTACACTTGTTAGCCACGGCAGCGTCGAGGATGCTCTTGGTCAGAGCGATGAAGTCGGCACCGTTAGCCACGAAATCGGTTTCGCACTTGAGGGCGACAATAGCAGCGAAGCCATTCTCCACCTTTGTCAGCACGCAGCCGTTAGATGTCTCACGGTCTGAGCGCTTGGCAGCGATAGCCAGTCCGCGTTCGCGGAGCAGTTCCTTGGCACGGTCGAAATCGCCTTCAGCCTCAGTCAGGGCCTTCTTCACATCAGCAAGACCGGCACCGGTCATAGCGCGCAGTTTCTTGATATCGTCAATTGAAATTGCCATTGTTTTAAATTCTTTTTTCGATTATTCGTTATTTCTTTATCTCGATATACCGATATCTCGATATTTTGAGTTTTTACTCTGCGGCAGGAGCCTCTTCTACCACAGCGGGAGCAGCCTCCTCGGCGGGAGCCTCCTCACCCTTGCGAGCACGGCGTGCGCGCTTGGGCTTTGCCTCTTCGGCCTCGCCCTCAGCCTCAGCCTCAGCAGCCTTCTCGTCAGCCTTCTCGGCCTTGCGCTCCTCCAGACCCTCAGCAATAGCGGCACAGCAGGCGTTCAGCACTGCCTCAACGCTGTCCTTTGCATCATCGTTGGCGGGAATCACAAAGTCAATGTTCTTAGGATCAGAGTTGGTATCAACAATACCAAACACAGGAATGCCCAGACGGTTGGCCTCAGCCACAGCGATGTGTTCTTTCATCACATCCACCACAAACAGGGCACTGGGCAGACGGGTCAGGTCAGCGATAGAACCGAGGTTCTTCTCCAACTTGGCACGCTGACGAGTCACCTGCAGCAACTCACGCTTCGAGAGATTGCTATAAGTACCATCGGCCATCAGTTTGTCGATAGTGGCCATTTTCTTCACAGCCTTACGGATGGTGGGGAAGTTGGTGAGCATACCGCCCGGCCAACGCTCGATAACATAAGGCATATTCACGCTGGTTGCCTTCTCGGCAATCACTTCCTTAGTCTGTTTCTTAGTACCTACGAAGAGGATCTTCTTACCCTGACGGGCAATGTTCTTCAGAGCCTCGGCAGCATCGTCAATCTTAACGACGGTCTTGTGGAGGTCGATGATGTGAATGCCATTGCGCTCAGTGTAGATATAGGGAGCCATGGCGGGGTTCCACTTGCGCTTCAGGTGACCGAAGTGGCAGCCAGCCTGCAGCAGCATATCAAAATTTGTTCTTGCCATTTTTTACTAAATGTTTTAATTGTTTACTTTCTTTTTAATCTTTGTTAGATCAGCCCGATGGTAGTCATTATGAATCCAGCGGGTTTAGATACTAAACTGTTCGCTAAGTTCTTCAGCGCATTAACGCTTACTGAACTGGAAGCGACGACGTGCCTTGGGACGACCCGGCTTCTTACGCTCAACCTCACGGCTGTCACGGGTGAGGAAGCCCTGACCCTTCAATGTCTTCTTGTCCTCGGCGTTAACCTTTACCAGTGCACGGGCGATAGCCAGACGGAGAGCCTGGCTCTGACCGGTGAAACCGCCACCGTCCAGATTGACCTTGATATCATACTTCTCGGCGCACTCCAGCAGGTTCAGCGGCTGCTTCACCACATACTGCAGAATGGCTGAGGGGAAATATTCGGTTAAGTCCTTCTTGTTGATCGTGATCTTGCCGGTACCTTCCGACAGGTAAACGCGAGCCACTGAACTCTTGCGACGACCTATTGCGTTAATTACTTCCATTTTATTTAATGTTTTACTCTTATACCTTATTTATATTGGTTAATATCAATAGCCTTTGGCTTCTGAGCCTCATGCTTGTGCTCAGTGCCCTCATAGACATAGAGGTTGTTCAACAGGCTACGGCCGAGAGGACCTTTGGGCAGCATACCCTTCACGGCATGACGAATAATGCGGTCTACGCCATTGGGACGCTTGCGCAGTTCTGCCGGGGTATTGAAACGCTGACCACCGGGATAGCCAGTATAGCGGGTGTAAACCTTCTCGGTTTCCTTCATGCCAGTGAACTTCACCTTGGCGGCATTGATAATGATGACATTGTCACCGCAGTCAACGTGCGGAGTAAAACTGGGCTTGTACTTGCCACGAATCAGTTTAGCGACCTTCGAAGCGAGGCGTCCAACCACTTGGTCGGTAGCGTCAATCACGACCCACTCCTTCTTAGCAGTCTCCTTGTTGATGGAGACGGTCTTGTAACTTAAAGTGTTCATTTCTTCGTTTGAATTTACTAAAAAACAGTTTCTTTTACTTTATAAAGCTCTTTGTTGAATGCCGATTCACAAACCGTGCCGTCTGGCCAAAGACGGTCACTATTTACACGACATCCACGGGGATTCTAAGACTCTCCCCCAATAATCGGACTGCAAAGGTACAAATTTAATAATAATTGGAAAGCATCTAAACCGCCCTAGAACTCATGATTTATATTTATTTAACAGAATAAAACATAATTAACATAGACATCTTCTTCATTTCAGCCAAATCTTACTCTTTCCAAGTTCACGGAAAGGCTCTACGCATCCGTTTCATAAACTCTTTGCATCTGCCTCACAAAAGACGGTCTACCGGCAGTAGACCGAGGGTCTACTCCGAGTAGACCATGAGTCTACTGCCGGTAGACCCAAAAACAGACAGGCAATAATTTGCGGATTTCAAGGAAAAGTAGTACCTTTGCACCCCAGAACACATATACATATTTATAAATAATGAGCATAGAATCGATTATAAGTCAGGCCGCCGCACAGGCCGTGAAGAACCTCTATGGCATGGATGCCACAGAAAAGATGCTACAGTTACAGAAGACAAGAAGTGAGTTTGAGGGTAACCTGACATTGGTGGTATTCCCCTTTGTGAAAGCCGCCAAGAAATCACCCGAGCAGACTGCTCAGGAGATTGGTCAGTATCTGGTCGACAACTGCCCGGCCGTGGAGAAGTTCAACGTAGTAAAGGGATTTCTGAACCTGAGCATCGGCGAAGGTGCATGGCTGCAGTTGCTGCAGGCTATGGACCAGGACGACCGCTTCGGAATGAGGACAGCGGACGAGAGTTCGCCTCTCGTCATGATAGAATACTCTTCACCCAACACCAACAAGCCCCTGCACCTGGGTCACGTGCGCAATAATCTTCTTGGTTGGTCGCTGGCTCAGATCATGGAGGCCAACGGCAACAAGGTGGTGAAGACGAACATCGTGAACGACC
>CAMHDT010000060.1 GCA_946183985.1 uncultured Prevotella sp. | reverse complement strand
ATAATTTTGGTTTTTATCGGAGTGATTTTTTCTTGCTGCTGATTTTAGTTAGTTTCCCGTTCTTCCAGCGGAAGGTGTCGGTATAAACGCAGTCCACATCGCGTGTGTAGCAGACGATGGCTTTTGCCTGCATGTCGATGTTGGGCTCCACCATGTCTTCAAAGGCCTCTACATAGTAGAACCGGCGCGTGGCAGGGTTCCATACATAAGCCTTGTACATGCTCTGTGCATGTATGGTAAGGCCGGTGTACACCATCAGGTCTGGGATGCCGTCGAAGTTGATGTCATCCTCGGTAATCCAGGGGAGGTTCTTTTCCTGATAGTCGTCGAAGGCACCGCAGAGGGGTTCTTCAATACTCAGTTCGTTCTTCTGACTGCCAACGAAGGTGTCTACACAGATGGTGCGCAGCCAGCCGTCGTCGTCTTTGATGAAATGGTGCTTGAAATGCCATGCTTCACGCTTGGGAGCCGTGAGTGTAGCAGGGAGACCGGGATACCACGATGGTATCTCGTCGGGAGCCGTCATGCTGGTCATGGGCAGGCTCTTGCCTGTCGACGGATGGGTCCACGTGCCTTTCACAAATTCGCAGGAACCGTCTGCTTCCGTGTATATCAGGTTGAAGCGGCCGGAGATGCTTCCATCGGGCTGGAACTCCTCGAAGCGAATGCTGGAGAGACCCTGTCTCGGCCTGTCGTCAGCCTGGACTGGCTGGCCTACGATGAGAATGGGGGCAGGGCTCTTGGCCTTGGGGTAGTAGATATAGCCAGCCCTTAGCGTATCGCCGTTGTTATAGGCTGTGTGAAATACGATTTCGACGGCAATCCTGCCATTGAGCAGTCCTTTGAACACACAGCCGTTGGCATCTTTGTATGGATGCGCAGCAAGGCTGATGGCACTGATCAGGAATAGAAAGGACAGCAGTTTTCTCATATTTTCTTAATAGTATTGCATGGTGCAGCAGTGGAGCGAGCCATGCTGCTTGATGACGGCACGGCAGTCGATGCCTAGGATGTCACGGTCGGGATAGGCCTCGCCAATGATGTGCATGGCCCTGGCGTCGAGGTCGGGCTGCGCATAGGTGGGCACGAGCACGGCACCATTGACGACCAGGTAGTTGGCGTAGGTGGCGGGCAGCCGGTCTTCGCCGTCGTAAATGGGACGGGGGAGTGGCAGTTTCAGCAGGCGATAAGGCTTCCCCTCGATGGTGCGGAGGGCCTGCAGTTCTTGCTCCATCAGCGCGAGGTCAGGATGGTCGTCGTCGCCGCCGGTATATACGATGGTGTCGTGAGGGCAGATGCGCACCAAGGTGTCGATGTGTCCGTCGGTATCATCGCCGATAAGGCTGCCATGGTTGAGCCATACCACCCGCTCGGCACCCAGATATGTTTTCAGTCGCTTTTCAATCTCGGCTTGCGTAAGAGGCTGGTTGCGGTGGGGCGCCATCAGACAGCAGGTGGTGGTGAAGATGGTGCCCTTTCCGTCGCTCTCTATAGAGCCGCCTTCGAGCACAAAGTCGAGATGGTCTTCATAGGTGCCCTTCACGAGTCCTTGTTCATACAGATGCTTGTTGATGGCATTGTCTTTCTTGGCTTCGAATTTCTCGCCCCATCCATTGAACTTGAAGTCAAGCAACAATATCTGATTGTTCTCTTCTACGGATATAAACCCATGGTCGCGGGCCCAGGTGTCGTTAGAATTGATAATTGATAATTGATAATTGATAATTGAGGGCAACGGAGTGCCTTCAGGGGCTACGATGAGTAGCTCATCACGCTTACTGATTTCACACGCCATTTCTTCGTAGACAGCGGTAATCTCGGCAAGGATAGGAGCCCAGTCCGTGTCCTTGTGGGGCCATGTGAGTTGTATCATGCTTTGCGGCTCCCATTCCGCCGGCATTCGTCTTTTTTGTGTATTCATGATGCAAAGATAGGAAATATTTTTAATTATAAATTATGAATTATAAATTATTTCGTACCTTTGCACACAAAACAAGATTATTTGATGCTCGAACTGAACGATGTAGTGGTTGAAGGAGCCGAGAAAACGGTGTCGATGATGGCACGTGAGCGGCGTATGACCTGTATTACGGGGGCAACACCTGCGGTGCGCTCACGCCTGTTGCTGGCCATGATGGCACTCGAGCCTGTGAGAAACGGCATTGTCAGTATGGACGGAGAACCGCTGGAACAACAGACCGTGGCGCTCTTCAGGCAGATGATGGCTTATGTGCCTGCTGCCTTGAAAGCCGACGGCGAGGTGGTGGTCTATGAGCCGCCAACGGTGCAGGATGTGTTTGGTCTGAAGGCCAACCGTGAGGCACCTATTTCCAATGGTCTGTTGGCAGAAGAGATGAAGCGCACGGGGGCGTTGTCTGACGAGAAAGCGCGCCTGCTGGCCGTGGCTGTGTTGCGTCAGCGTCCCATCCTGCTTGTGGAAGAGCCTGATGGCACTTCAGCCGACTACCTGTATCGCCTTGCTACCGATGGGCGCATGGTGATTGTGACAAGCACCGACAGACTTATTCTTTCAAAAGCCGACGAGGTTGTGGAAATATGAGTAGTATGAATTATGAATTGCTTGGCATATTGCTGACACTGGTGCTAATGGCACTTACTGTGGCACTTTTTATACTGATAGATCGCCGCGAGATGTTGCGATTGGTGAAAACCTTTGCCTTGATGGGAACACAGGTAGCCGTATTGGGCGGTAGCGTGTGGATCGTTTTTAGGGTAGACACCTGGTGGGTACATCTGTTGTGGCTCGTGGTCATGTTGTTGCTGGCATTGGCTTGGTGCCTTCGTGAGACGGGGCGTCAGTGGAAACGGCTGCTGCTGCCTGTTGCGGCTGCTATGGTTGCTGGTATCCTTGTGGGCGGCGGCTGTCTGATGCTCGCCTTGCCGTGGCATTGCTTCGTGCCAGTGACGGGTGTGCTGTTGGCCCATCTGATGGTGGCTGTCACACAGACCATTCAAACCTATGAACGCAGTCTGTTGCATACTGAGATCCATCGCCGCTATTTATTGGCTAACGGTGCTACGCGGCTGGAGTCGCTATTGCCCTGTGTGCGCCGCGCCCTGCGTGCATCGGTACAGCCCCAACTAAAAACAATGGCACAGCCGCTGATAGTGGCCATGCCATTGCTTTTTGCAGGTATGCTGCTTGGTGGTGTCTCGCCTGCAGACAGTGTGGTTGCAGTGCTACTGTTTGCAGCGGCTGCTTTTGTGACCACAGTGGTGGCTGCCGTGGTGGCGATAGCGGTTCTGTTCAGACTGTCGAGATAATATCCAGATGTTATAGATTATCTGGTCATCAAGAAGGCCTTGAAGTCTTCAAAATCCTTTGTCATGGGGATGCTCTGTTTCTCGCCTTTCATGAAAGCGGCCAGACGCTCGGGTATCTCCACATCAATGCCCAGAATATCATCTACTTTCTCCTTGAACTTGGCAGGGTGGGCGGTCTCGCAGAAAATGCCAACCTCGCCGGGTTGCAACTGCTCTTGCAGGGCACGATAGCCGCAGGCACCATGAGGATCGAGAATGTAGCCAGTCTCCTTATAGCACTGGCGCATGGCCTCGCGGATTTGCTCGTCGTTATAGGTAGCACCGCTAATAAGGCTGGTGATGCGCTGGTGGGTCTCCTCTGGCGTTAACCTGCCATTTTCTGAATAGAGGTTGATGATACGGGCAAAGTTTGAAGGATCACCCACATCCATAGCGTTAGCCAGCGTCTGCTTCGAGGGCTTGGGCTCGTATTTTCCTGTCTGCAGATAGTTGTAGAAGATGTCGTTGGCATTGTTGGCTGCGATGAAACGCTTCACTGGCATGCCCATGGCATGTCCGAACAAGGCGGCGCAGATGTTCCCGAAGTTGCCGCTCGGCACGCAGACGACGATGTCTTCTGGCTTGTGGCCAAGGGCAATGAGTCTGGCCACTGCATTGAAATAATAGAAGGCCTGGGGCAGGAATCGGGCCACATTAATTGAGTTGGCCGAGGTGAGCATCATGTGCTGGTTCAATTCCTTGTCCATGAAGGCGCTCTTCACCAGTGCTTGGCAATCGTCGAACACGCCGTCTACCTCAATGGCCGTAATGTTCTTCCCAAGCGTGGTGAACTGGCATTCCTGAATGGGAGATACCTTGCCCTTGGGATAGAGCACATACACGTGGATGCCTTCAACGCCCAAGAAGCCATTGGCCACGGCAGAGCCAGTGTCGCCACTGGTGGCAACGAGAACATTGACGAGCCTGTTGGCTCCAGAGCCTTCGGCTTTTCCGATGAAATATCGCAACAGACGTGCCATGAACCTTGCACCTACATCCTTGAAGGCGAGGGTGGGGCCGTGGAACAGTTCAAGGGAGTAGATATTGTCTTTCACCCTGATCACCGGACAGTCGAACTGCAAGGTGTCATAAACTAAGTCTTGCAGGCTGTCGAGATCCACATCATCGCCAAAGAAGGCGCTGGCTACGTTGAAGGCAATGTCTTGGAAACGCATCTGTGGCATGTCATTCAAGAAAGCCTTCGGCAATTTGTGTATCTCCTCAGGCATATATAGTCCGCGGTCTTCAGCCAGTCCTTTTACGACGGCTTTCCGCAAATCGGCCACAGGGGCCTGTCCATTGGTGCTATAGTATTTCATATGAATTGATAATTCTTGCCTTGCAAGCGACCATAGGTCGAGCGGACAATGGATAATTGATAATTTTAATTGATTTTCATAAATTCCTGCATAAACTCATTGAGGCGGAGCAAGCCGTAACAGCCTGCCACGCACGACTCCTCGTCGTAGTGTTCCACCTCGTCGGGCTCTATACCTTTATAATATATAAGGAAGGGCACGGGTTCGTTCACATGAATGCGTTGCTCCACTGGAGTGGGGTGGTCGGGAAGGATGGCAATGCAGACGGGCTCGTCCATTTGCTCAACGGCCTCGAAGATGGGCTTGATGAGGCGCTGGTCCAGATAGTCAATGGCCTTGAGTTTGAGGTCAAGGTCGCCGTCGTGGCCAGCCTCGTCGGTGGCTTCCACATGTACAAAAACGAAATCGTCCTTTTGAAGAGCCTCGATAGCGGCCTGTGCCTTGCCTTCGTAGTTCGTGTCGGCCAGTCCTGTGGCTCCGGGCACCTTGATGATGCGCAGCCCGGCATATTTGCCAATGCCTTGGATGAGGTCGACGGCCGAGATGACTGCACCCGTCTTTATCTGAGGGTATTGCTGCATCAGCGTTTGCATAGATGGGCGGTAGCCACCGCTCCACGGCCAGATGCTGTTTGCCTGACGTTCGCCCTTGGCGGCCTTCGCAAGGTTGTATGGGTGCTTGGCAAGGAGTTCTTGAGAGCGGAGGATCAGGTCGTTGATGAGGTCGGCGGTACGACCCGCCCCCAGCCCCTCCCTGTAAGGGCGGGGAGTGGTTACCTTTTTCGTTTCGTCATTGTCTTGAGAGTAATTACTCCCCTCCCTCTCAGGGAGGGGCCGGGGGATGAGTCTTCGCCATTCTTCGTTGGGGTGGTCGTGGGGTGGGGCACATACAATGTGCTTGTTGCCGCCCTTGATAACCAATAGGTGACGATACTGGATGCCGCAAATGAACTTGACACGCTCGCAGCCCTCTTTCTCGTTGATGGGCTTGGCGAGTTTCTCGTTGAGATAGTCGATGAGTATGCGGGCATCCTCCGTCTGGAGATTACCACCATTATGGGTGATAATCTTTCCGTCTTCCAGCGTAATGATGTTGCAGCGGATGGCGAAATCATCGGGCTGCATCTCGTAACCGATAGAGGCCGCTTCCAGGGGACCTCGTCCTTCGTAAACCTTATTGAGGTCATAGCCCAAGATGGCGGTGTTTGCCACTTCTGAACCTGGGGGAAACCCCTCTGGTACGGTAATCAACCGGCCAGTGCGACCAATCTTTGCCAATCGGTTCATGTATTCAGGACGGGCATACTGCAAGAGTGTCTTGCCACCTAAGCGTTCCACCTTGTGATCCGCCATGCCATCTCCTAAAATGATAATGTGCTTCATATAGGGAATATAAAAAAGCCCCTCCCCCTTGGATGGGGGGTGGGGTAGGCTTTTAAATATTAGCGATTGACATGATATTCGCAAACACACCGGCAGCGGTAACAGCAGCACCGGCACCATAGCCCTGAATGAGCATCGGGTATTCCTTGTAACGCTCGGTGGTCAGGAGTACGATGTTGTTAGAGCCTTCCAATCCATAGAAGGGATGGCCATAGGGCACCTCCTTCAAGGCAACACTGGTCTTGAAGTTCGTGGGGTCGTTCTCGTCGGCTTCCATCGTAGCCACGAAACGCCAGCGTTTGTTCTCGGCTTCCAACTTTTGGCGGCGAGCCTCGAAATCGGCATCGAGTTCCGGCAGTTTAGCCCAGAAGTCTTCAATAGAGCCTTCAAAGTAACTGTCGGGTACGAACAAATGCTTTTCTACATCGTCCTGTTCAACCTTATAGCCAGCCTCACGGGTAAGGATGACCAGTTTGCGGATCACATCCGTACCACTGAGGTCGATACGCGGGTCAGGCTCCGAATAGCGCTGTTCCTTGGCACGACGAACGGTTTCAGAGAATGGCACATCAGCAGCAATCTCATTGAAGATGAAGTTCAGCGTACCGGAGAGGATGGCCTCAATCTTCAGGATCTTGTCACCTGAGTTGCACAGGTCATTGATGGTACCGATGATAGGCAGACCTGCGCCTACGTTGGTTTCGTAGCGGAACCAGACACCACGGTCGCGGGCCGTCTGGCGCAACTTTACATAACTGTCGTAGTCGCTTGAAGCGGCAATCTTGTTGGCTGCAACGACGGATATATTGTGCTCCAGGAAGGTCTGATAGAGCGTTGCTATCTGCTTGCTGGCAGTACAGTCGACAAAGACGGAATTGAAGATGTTCATCTTGATGATTTCTTCGCGCATGTGGTCGGTGTCGGCCTTGAAACCTGCACGCAGAATCTTCTCGTAGTTGTCGAGGTCGATGCCGTCACGGTCGAGTACGAAATTCTGAACATCGGAAATGCCGACCACATTCAGTTTCAGACGACGTGACTGCATGAGGAATTGTTGTTGGGTGCGGATTTGCTCAAGCAGCATGCCGCCAACAGTACCGATACCGCAGATGAAGATGTTGAGCACTTTATACTCAGACAGGAAGAACGAGTCGTGCAGCACGTTCAGCGACTTGCGCAGGAACTTTCCGTCGACCACGAATGAGATGTTTGTTTCCGAAGCACCCTGAGCACAAGCAATCACAGAGATACCTGAGCGTCCGAGTGTGCCAAACAGTTTACCAGCGATACCAGGTGTCTGCTTCATGTTCTCACCCACAATGGCGATGGTGGCCAGGCCACTCTCCACCTGCATGGGGAACATAGCACCCGTTTCTATTTCCTTAGCAAACTCTGCATTCAGAACCTCGGTAGCGGCGGCAGCATCCTCATCGCGCACACCAATAGAAGTAGAGTTCTCTGATGATGCCTGCGAAACCATAAACACACTGATGCCCTTATTGGCCAGCGTGGTGAAGATACGGCGGTTAACGCCAATGACACCAACCATGGAAAGGCCTGTGACGGTGATAAGCGAGGTGCCCTTAATGCTTGAGATACCCTTGATGGGCTTCTGGTCGTTCTCTATCTTGGCCTTGATGAGTGTTCCTGGATGTTCCGGGTTGAAGGTGTTCTTCACCTTAATGGGAATATTCTTTACGCAGACAGGATAAATGGTGGGCGGATAGATAACCTTCGCACCGAAGTTGCAGAGTTCCATCGCCTCTACGTAAGAGAGTTCGTTGATGGTGTAGGCACTCTTGATAACCTTTGGGTCGGCTGTCATGAAACCGTCAACATCAGTCCAGATTTCCAGCACCTCTGCATTCAGCACAGCGGCAAGAATGGAAGCGGTGTAGTCTGAACCACCACGGCCGAGATTGGTTGTCTCGTGGCTGTCACGGTCTCGGGCAATGAAGCCGGGCACCACATAGATGGAACGATTGGTGCTCGTCGTCGTTTTCTCACTCAGGTTCTTGAAGGACTCTTTCACCAACTTGGTGGTCAACTCGGCATCAATCACGTGCTTTCCCTCTTTCTTTTCTGTGCGGATGAAGTCACGGCTGTTCATGCGGACCCCATTTTTCACCATCGCTGCTACAATGTGCGACGATAGCCGTTCGCCATACGAAACAATAGTGTCTTCGGTCTTTTTTGACAGGTCGTGAATGAGGTATACGCCATAGTAGATACTCTTCAACTGGTCAAAGAGTTGATCTACGTTGTTAATTAAGTCTACGCGCTTGTTGATGTCTGGGATGATGGTGTCTATCATCGAATGGTGGCGTCTTACTATCGCATCGAATTCCTCGCGATAGTGCTCGTCTCCCTGTTTTGCCATCTGCGACATCGCAATCAGTTTGTCGGTGATGCCGTTGAGTGCGCTTACTACTACAATGACAGGTTGCGTCCGAGCCTCTGCCTCCACAATTTCTTTTAAGCTCAAAATGCTTTTTACGGAACCTACGGACGTTCCGCCGAATTTCATTACTTTCATATTCCTATGCAATTTATCTTTCCAACGGTACCCCTCAACAAGCGGGGCTTACTCCATTGGCGCTGCAAAATTACGAATAAGTAAGCAAAATACCAAAATTTTTTTTGTTTTTTCGACCAATTAAGAGTTGGCAATCTCAATCATCGCATGAATATTCCTGAAGATGTTGGTTATTGCGGCAATGGCAATCACGACGAATGCCACAATCTTCATCCATGTGGTGCGGATGCCGAGAGGCAAGACAAAAGTGAGCAATGCGGAGATGATGCTCAGAGACAGATAGATGTAATTTTGAGTTTGCCAGGGACAATCAACCCAGTCGAAGATGAACTTCAGAAGTAGGTATGTGATGGCCCAGAAAAGGATGGAGACGCAATAGGCCAAAATAAAAATACTGTTCCAGTCTTGTTTCTTTTCGAATTTAGAACCGCATTTGTTGCAATACTGGGCATTCTCGTCGTTTTCGTGTGAACAGTTAGGGCACTTCATAATTGATTGTTTTTTTGTTATATGGTGCAAAGGTAATCATTTTAAAGTGAAAAGTGACGTGTGAAGCGTGAAAAATTTGCTACAGCATATCGTTTTTCCATATTTTCTTTGTACTTTTGCATTCAATGATAAACGAATACCAACTTCGTGTTTTGCCGCAAGTAGCGGCCAGCATGGAAATATTGAGAAAATATGTTGCCGAGGAGCAAGGTATTGCTCTGAGTGCACTGAAGGGTGTGCGCATCCTGAAACGCTCCATTGATGCTCGTCAGCGTACCATCTTCGTTAACCTTAAGGTGCGTGTGTATGTGAACGAACAGCCTGATAACGATGAGTTTGAAAGAGTGGAATATCCCGATGTAAGCCAGCGGCCTCAGGTCATCGTTGTTGGTGCCGGCCCAGGCGGACTGTTTGCAGCCCTGAGACTCATAGAACTGGGCTGTCGTCCAATTGTGCTGGAGCGTGGCAAGGATGTGCATGAGCGTAAGAAAGACCTGGCTAACATTAGTCGCACCCAACAGGTGGACGGCGAGAGCAACTATTGTTTTGGCGAGGGTGGGGCAGGTGCCTATTCCGATGGTAAACTCTACACCCGCTCAAAAAAACGCGGCAACACAGAGAAAATCCTGCGTGTGTTCTGCCAGCATGGCGCCTCAACGAATATCCTTGCTGATGCTCATCCCCATATCGGTACCGACCGTCTGCCGCAAGTGATCGAGGCTATGCGCAACACCATTATCCGTTGTGGTGGCGAAGTACATTTCCAGACTAAGATGACGGGGTTAATCTTAAGTGGTGAGAAGTTAGGGGTTAGAGGTGAGAGAATAGATGTTGGTGACAGAAGTCGTGTGATAGGCGTAGAGGCAGAGGTGACCTCTAACCTCCACCCCTTAACCTCTAACCACTTAAAAAAAGAATTCCTTGGTCCGGTGATTCTGGCCACAGGCCATTCTGCCCGCGATGTATATCGCTACCTGAATGGGGCAAAGATTCATTTGGAGGCAAAAGGTATTGCTGTAGGCGTGCGTCTGGAGCATCCATCTCTGTTGATTGACCAGATACAATACCACCGTAAGGAGGGCCGCGGACAGTGGCTGCCAGCAGCCGAATACTCGTTTGTGACACAGGTCGATGGCCGCGGCGTCTATTCGTTCTGCATGTGTCCAGGCGGTTTCGTCATACCTGCCGCTACGGGGCCGGAACAAATTGTGGTCAATGGTATGAGTCCAGCCAATAGAGGTACACAATGGAGTAACTCAGGCATGGTGGTTGAGGTGAGACCGGAGGATTTATCTTGTTTGATGTCGTCATCTCGTGAAAACGTTATTGCGACAGAGGACCCATTAGCCATGATGTATTTCCAGGAGGATCTGGAACGGATGTGCTGGCAACAGGGCAATATGAAGCAGACGGCACCGGCGCAGCGCATGGCCGACTTTGTGAATGGTAAGTTGAGTTATGATCTGCCCAAGAGTTCATATGCTCCTGGTCTGGTGTCCTCGCCACTGCATTTCTGGTTGCCTAAGACCGTCGCTGCTCGTCTGCAGCAGGGCTTCCGCACCTTTGGCAGGCAGGCTCACGGTTTTCTCACCAACGAAGCCGTGATGATAGCCATGGAGACCCGTACTTCTTCGCCCGTTCGTATTGTGCGTGATGCTGAGACCCTGATGCATGTGCAGGTTAATGGCCTTTTCCCCTGTGGCGAGGGTGCTGGCTATGCCGGTGGCATTGTGTCGGCAGGTGTCGATGGTGAGCGTTGTGCCGAAATGTGCGTTGCGTATATGGAAAAAAATGGTTGAATGCTTGCTTAATTCATTTTTTTTCCGTATCTTTGCCACAGAAGTTAAACCACAAAACCTATTTGCTTATGAACAAGGAGGAGAAATTCGTCATCACCATCAGCCGACAGTTTGGCACGGGTGGTCATGAGATTGGAGCCGAACTGGCTCGCCGGCTTAATGTAAAGTTGCTTGACAAGCAGATATTGAACGAGATGGCTCGTAAGTATAATATTGTGGAAGAAGCCGTGGAGAAAATTGAGGCCCGCAATCCGTTGTGGCGCGATGACTTCACCCAGTTCTACCGTTCGTATATGGCTGCAGTAGAATATAACGGTCAGGAGCACGACCAGACCTCGCGCCAGTTGTTTGACGCACAGGCCGAGGTTATCCGAAAGATTGCGGCGCAGGAGTCGTGTGTGCTTATCGGTCGTTGCGGCTTCCACATCTTCCGTAACCATCCCAATGCCCTGAAAATCTTTATCCATGCCGACGATGGCTGTCGCAAGAAGCGTATCGGTACGAAGTATGATATCTCGGAGACCGATGCTGCTGCCATGATTGTCGACAATGATTATAGCCGCGAACTCTACACCAAGAATTTTACTGGTAGCGACTGGCAGGATGCTCGTAACTACGATGTGTCGCTCAATGTGCGTAAGTTTGGCGTCAACGGTGCCGTCGACTTCCTGATGAATGTTATCGGCTAATTCTCATTTTCCAATTCTCAAATTTCAATTTAAGAAGTGGCTCTCGGTAAGTGGATAGGCGGCTATATCGGCTGGAGTGCCTATGGTCCTCTCGGTGCACTGGTGGGTTTCATCGTCGGTGCACTCTTTGATGTGGCGGTATCCAGTTATGGCAGCAAGGGCGAACGTGTGCAACTGTCTGACGAACAGGCCATGGAGGGCAACCGCAACAGTTTCTTCATCTCCATGCTTGTCCTGTCGGCCTATATCATAAAGGCTGACGGCAAGGTGATGCATTCGGAAATGGAGTTCGTGCGCAATGTGCTGCGCCAGAACTTCGGCGAGCAGGGGGCACAGCAAGGTGACCAGATATTGCGTCAGTTGTTCGACGAGCAGAAGCGTATGGGTACCCAGGCTTTTCGTGAGCGTATCATGCAGAGTTGCTGGCAGATAGCCCGCAACGTGGATTATTCCGGACGCCTGCAGTTGCTCAACTTCCTGGTCATGATAGCGCAGGCCGACGGCGCTGTGCCGCCCGTAGAGGTACAGGCTTTGAAGGATGTGGCACAATGGATGCAGATGTCACCGCAGGAGGTCGACGCCATGCTCCATCTGCGGGGCGATTCTCTGGAGGATGCCTATCAGGTGCTGGGCGTGAGCCCTGATGTAAGCGATGCAGAACTGAAGCGCGTCTATCGTAAACTGGCTTTGGAGCATCATCCCGACCGTGTGGCCACATTGGGTGAAGATGTGCGTCGTGCGGCCGAGAAAAAATTTCAGGAAATCAATGCAGCAAAAGACCGTATTTGGAAAGCCCGCGGACTGTAACAGTGTGCTGTTGCATGCTTGTTGTGCCCCTTGTTCATCTGCCATTGTTGAGTGGTTGCTCAATAATGACGTACATCCCACCATCTTTTATTTCAATCCCAATATCTGGCCTCGCGAAGAGTATGAGATTCGCAAGACGGAAAGCAAACGCCATGCTGAAAGCCTTGGCATAGCGTGGCTCGATGGCGACTATGACCATGAGGACTGGCGTTGTGGCGTCAGCGGACTTGAAGGCGAGCCTGAACGGGGCCTTCGCTGCGAGCAGTGCTTTACGCTGCGCCTTACTGCTACGGCCCGTAAAGCCCGTGAATTGGGCATAGAGTGGTTTGCCACCACGCTGGCCTCAAGCCGATGGAAGAGTCTCGATCAGATAACACGTGCTGGCTTGCAGGCCGAGGCGTTGGTGCCCGGCACTCGTTTCTGGGCGCAAAACTGGCGTAAGGGTGGACTACAGGAGCGTCGCAATCAACTGCTCAGGGAATATGGCTTCTATAATCAGCAGTATTGCGGCTGTGAATTCTCTGCCCACGGGGCTGCCCTTACCAAACCTGTGTTGCGCCAGCAGATGCGTCAGGCCAAGCAGCAGCACCAGCAGCAATTGCCAGCCTTGTCGGAGAATGTGACAAGTAAACTGCTGCAACGCTTGGTTTCTGTGCAATCGGAATCTCCAGAAAATCCGGATTGTCCAACCTCTCCCAAGACACTGCTTGCCTATTGGCCCCTGCCCGATGAAGTCGATATCCGTCCTCTTGTCGGCCATCTCATCCATCAGGGCTGGTCGGTGGTGTTGCCAAAGGTTCTTGATGATGACAAAATGGAACTGCACCGTTATACCTCATGTGCCGACCTTTCTGAGGGAGCCTTCCATATCATGGAGCCTGCAGGACTGCCTTTTACTGACTATCAACAAATCAGTGTGGCGCTGATTCCTGGCATGGCTTTCGATGCCGCAGGTCACCGTCTAGGCCGTGGCCGTGGCTATTATGACCGTTTCCTTTCTGCTCACCCCCAACTATATAAGATTGGTGTATGCTTCCCTTTTCAACGGGTGGCCGAGGTGCCTTCCGAGGAGCATGATGTCGCTATGAATGAGGTTATTGCTTAATTATTTGCTTCTTTGCTCATTGATTCGTGCCTTTGACTGGCGTCGAAGGTAGGCTGCATCTCGGAAAAACAAAAGAAAATGGGATTTTCTCTTGGTTTTTCGCTCGATTTGCACTACCTTTGCACCCCAATAATTGCAATTATAGATTTTTATGTTTGAAAATTTGAGTGAACGGCTTGAACGGTCGTTCAAGATACTGAAGGGTGAAGGGAAAATCACCGAGATTAACGTTGCTGAAACGCTGAAAGATGTGCGCCGTGCCTTGCTTGATGCCGATGTGAACTATAAGGTGGCCAAGCAATTTACCGATACTGTAAAGCAGAAAGCCCTGGGCATGAATGTGCTCACAGCCATCAAGCCCAGTCAGTTGATGGTGAAGATTGTGCACGATGAACTCACAGAACTGATGGGTGGCAAGGCCGTAGAACTGAAGTTGGAAGGCCGTCCTGCCATCATCCTCATGTCGGGTCTTCAGGGTTCTGGTAAAACCACGTTCTCTGGTAAACTGGCCAACCTGCTGAAAACGCGTCAGCACAAGAAACCGTTGTTGGTGGCCTGCGATGTCTACCGTCCTGCTGCCATTGAGCAGTTGAAGGTGGTGGGCCAGACCGTGGGCGTGGATGTCTATACCGAGGAAGGCAATAAGAATGTGGTTGAGATAGCGCAGAACGCTATCCGAAAGGCCAAGCAGGAGTCGTATAATGTGGTCATCGTCGATACCGCTGGTCGTCTGGCCGTCGATGAGGAGATGATGAATGAGATTGAGACGCTGAAGAATGCAATCCATCCCAATGAGACGCTTTTCGTGGTCGATTCGATGACTGGTCAGGATGCCGTGAATACCGCCAAGGAGTTCAACGACCGTCTGGACTTCGACGGCGTGGTGCTGACCAAACTCGACGGCGATACCCGTGGCGGTGCTGCCCTCTCCATTCGCTCCGTGGTTACCAAGCCCATCAAGTTTGTGGGTACGGGCGAAAAAATGGAGGCCATCGATGTGTTCCACCCTGAGCGCATGGCCGACCGCATCTTGGGCATGGGCGATGTGGTGTCGCTCGTAGAGCGTGCGCAGATGCAGTTTGACGAGAAACAGGCTCGTGAACTGGAGAAAAAGATTCGCAAGAACAAGTTCGATTTCAACGACTTTATGTCGCAGATACAGCAAATCAAGAAGATGGGTAATATCAAGGAACTGGCAGGCATGATTCCCGGCGTGGGCAAGCAGATTAAGGACCTTGACATTGACGATAATGCCTTCAAGGGCATTGAGGCCATCATCAACTCGATGACACCCAAGGAGCGTGCCAACCCCGACATCATCAACCAGAGCCGTCGTGTGCGCATTGCCAAGGGCTCGGGCACGAAGTTGGAAGAGGTGAATCGCCTGATGAAGCAGTTTGACCAGACCCGTAAGATGATGAAGATGGTGAGTGGCATGGACCGTGGCAAGATGGCCCAGATGGCTGCAGCCATGAAGAATATGAAAAGATAAGCCCCATAGGGTCCATAAGACCTATAGGTCCTATGAGTAGTCCTATAAGACCTAAAAACTCAGAAAAGAAAACGATGCAGTTAATTGACGGAAAAGCAACGGCAGCAGCCATCAAGGCCGAGATTGCCGA
>CAMHDT010000059.1 GCA_946183985.1 uncultured Prevotella sp. | reverse complement strand
ATAACCTATAACCCATAACCTTTCTACTCCTCCAGAAGCAGTACGGTGACCGAGCGGGCGGCCTGCGCACCCATGACCAGGACCTGTGCGATGTCGGCCGTTTTTGACGGGCCGCTGATAAAGGTGCCGTAGCCATAGGCATCGAAGGTGTCGGCGCCGCAGTCCTCGCGCTTAGCGAGACGGGCGTAGGCCTCGTGCATGTTATGTACAATCTGCTTCTTATCGAGCAGGATGACGAGGTTCTCTGAGATGAACATGACGGCTTTCTCCTTCATGGTCTGCGGTATCCACACACAGGCGTTCTCGGCCACGCCAAACTGTCCTCGGATGATGCCCACATCAGTACCATTGAGGTCGCGTGCACGCCCCATATCGTCAGGATTGCGGGTAGCGATGGTTATCTCGGGCAGGTTGGAGGCAATCTCCTTGGCATCGGGATAGAGTTCGCGAATGAGGGTATTGACATCGTGTCCTCTGTCCACTTCGATGGCATTGCCCCCTACGGCACGTGTCATGCTGATAAACTGCAGCAGCGGATTAGGATAGTGTATGGCTGCAATATCGCTCAGGTCGGGCATGTCGTACTTCTCCCGCACGTTTGCCCTGTACTTCTTCAATATATCTTCTTTGCTTGACATAATTTTAAGGTAAAAGTGAATAGTGAATAGTGAAAAATTTGCTTCCGCTCTTCCTTCTTCACTTCTTTTCGTTGTTTTGTTTCGTTGTTTTAATAGAGGAAATAAGGAGAGCAAGAATTTCCTGACAATCATGATTCATGCTTTCGTATTCCTTTTCATTCACATATTCAGTATCCTTGAGGATATTGAGCCAGTAGAGTGTCTCGTTGCATTCTTTTAGTGCAATAGACAACTTGTTGATAAAATCCGCAGGGCTTTGCGCATATGTCGCCTCACTTACCAATGCACCAATGGCAGTTCCAGAACGGAACACTTGATTGAGTATTCCATACTCTTTCGGACTGCATTTGATGTGTTTTACCATTTTTACAATCCTCACTCCGAAAAGATAACTTTTCTTTGTAAGAGGAGTGCTGTTCTGTTGTAAATATGACATAAGCGGTAGCAAATTTTTCACTTTTCACTCTTCCCTATTCCCTTAAATATCTCATGGAACGGTTTCTTTGGGAACTCCATCATCTGGTGCCCCTCGGCCCAAGGGTTCATATCGCTGTTCATGACGGGCGACGGCAGGTAGTTGGCCCAATGAGCAAGGGCGGTTCCAATGTTGTAGATGCTCGGCGAGCCGTAGACTGCACTCATAGCACGACACATCAGTTTCTTCTGCGGATTGGCCGTACCCAACTGTTCAAGTTGCTGGCGCCAGAGGTATATCTGATCGCCGAGATTCACCTTGACGGGGCAGACCGTCTGACAGGAGTTGCACAGGGTGCAGGCCGACACATTGCCCGAGTGCTTGTGTGCATCGCGCAGCATGCCAAGGTTAATGCCGATAGGACCGGGAATGAAGTAGGAATAGGAATAGCCTCCTGAACGCCGATAGACAGGGCAGGTGTTCATGCACGAACCGCAACGGATGCACTTCAGGCTCTCCCAATGCTCGGGGTTGGCCACCCACTGGCTTCGGCCATTGTCCACAAGCACGATGTGCATGTGATGCGCCGTCGGGCGTGCCTTGCGGAAGTGCGAGGTATAGGTGGTGGTGGGCTGTCCGGTACCCGCCCGGCAGAGCATGCGCTGGAAGACGGCAAGGCACTCATAGTTGGGAATGATTTTCTCCAGTCCGATGGCGGCGATATGCAGTTTCGGACACGATGTGCTCATGTCGGCATTGCCCTCATTGGTGCAGACGACGATGTCGCCAGTCTCGGCGATGCCGAAGTTGGCACCCGTCATGCCTGCATCAGCCGTAAGGAACTCATTGCGAAGGCTTAGCTGTGCCCTATAGGTAAGATAGGTGGGGTCGTGATTACCCTTCTCATTCGAGATGCCCTTCTCTTCAAACAGTTCGCCCACATCATCGTGGCTCAGATGGATGGCAGGCATGACGATGTGGCTGGGCGCCTGACCCTTCAACTGTATGATGCGCTCGCCCAGGTCGGTCTCCACCACCTCGATGCCCTTGCTCTCAAGATAGGGGTTCATGCCACACTCCTCGGTGAGCATGGACTTCGACTTCACCATCTTCTTTACATTGTGGTTTTTCAAGATACCATAGACAATCTCGTTGAACTCCCTGGCATCCTTGGCCCAATGCACCTCGACGCCATTCTTCTCTGCATTGGTGGCAAACAGGTCGAGATACTCGTCGAGATGGGTGATGGTATGGCGCTTGATGGCGCTGGCCTTCTCACGCAGTTGTTCCCACTCGTCCAGCCCATAGGCCATGTTGTCGCGTTTCTGACGGACAGCCCAGAAGGTGGCATCGTGCCAGTGGGCATAGGTCTGGTTTTTCAGAAACGCCTTTGCTGCTTTACTATGTTGTGTACTCATATTTTAAGGTAAAAGGGAATAGTGAAAAGTGAAAAATTGGCTTCCGCCATTCAGAGGCCGGCGGCCAAAATCTCGACGACATGCTTGAACTGGATGTTGAGGCCCCGCTTCCTGGCCACGCCGGCCATGTGCATGAGACATGAGCAGTCGGGGCCCGTGATATATTCCGCGCCAGTCTGAATATGCCGCTCCACCTTGTCGAGACCCATCTGTGCCGAGACGGCGGTCTCCTCGACAGAGAACATACCGCCAAAGCCGCAACACTCGTCGGGGCGCTCGGGTTCAACCACCTCTATGCCATCAACCAATGCCAGAAGGTCCTTGATCTTGTTGAACTTCGCCACATGCTGCTCGCTGGGCGATGAGAGGCCGAGTTCGCGAACGCCATGACAGGAGTTGTGCAGCGACACCTTGTGCGGGAAGGTGCCCAGGCGGCGGTCTACCTTCACCACATCGTGCAGGAACTCAACCACATCCATGCAGCGCTTGGCCGTTTCGCACTCATGCTTGAGCAGACGCGGATAGTTGAGCCGGATAAATGCCGTACACGAGACAGAAGGCGCCACCACATAGTCAAAGTTTTTGAATTTCTCCTCGAATTTTCCGGCCAATGGCACAGCCTGCTTCTCGAATCCAGCGTTAGCCATGGGCTGTCCGCAGCATGTCTGCTTCTCCGGATAGACCACATCAAGTCCGAGGTGGCGCAGCAACTTCCATGTTGCCACTCCCACTTCCGGATAGACAGCATCCACATAGCAGGGGATGAATAGTCCTATTTTCATACTTAATCTTTATTTGTTTTGGGTGTTGTACATTCGTTGACTAAATAGACAATACTCATGTAGGGTATGCCCGTATTACTTTCCAGGCCAATCTCGCAGGTGCGACTATTAGAATAGCCAACTTCAATATGATTGGCCTCTATCTGCGGACGGAGTTTACGCAGTCCATAACGGTTGAGTTCAGGAAACGTGAAGCCTCTGTCGCCAGCAAAGCCACAGCAGCCAACGCCCTCTGGCAAGAAGACAACAGAAACGAGAGCAGTCATAGTTTTTTTTGTATTTAGTTATTCAAGTTCTTAACAGAGGCTTACATCATCTATAATAATAAAGATGTGCAAATATAAATAAAAAATTCCAAATCACAAAAAAAAAGTATAAAAACTTTCAGATTCCCCCGCCAAGGTTATTTTTTTCCTTTATTAATGATATAGATGCCCGCCGTGGTCAGACCGGCGGCAACGGCATACTTCCACAGGAAGGCTTCATGCAGACACAGACATGAGGTGACGGCTCCAACAACAGGTATAAGCGAGTTCCATATGGCTATCTTGCCAATAGGATTGCACGTGAGCAACTTATTGTAGAGCGCAAAACCAACGGTGGAGATGACAATGAGCATCGACAGATAAAAGAGGCCTAGCAGCGTGACTCGGGGCAGCATACCGCCTAGCAACAGTCCGGCAACGACCAGCAGGGCGCCACCTACTGCGAGACTATAGCCCGTGCCCACAAAGACATCCACACGCCTGCCTACGCCTCGCGTCATCAGTCCGGCAAAGGCTCCGCACAGCGCATTAAGGATGATCATGCCATCGCCAAGAAAGGTGAAACTGCCACTCCCCTCTCCTCCGAGATTGAGCGAGAGAATGCCTCCGAAGCCAAGGGTGCAGCCTAGAACCTTACGGGTGGTCAGGCGGTCGCTCTTGAAAAACAGGCAGGCCAAAAGGACTAACGTAAACACGCTCAGGGAGTTGAGGATAGCGGCACGGCTACCCTGACTATGCGACAGGCCGATATAGAACGCTGCATAGTGCAGGGTGGCGTTCAGCAGCGTGAAGGTGAGAAGAAAGGGAGTGCTGCTTAACTTGAAATGAAAGGAACGGCGGGATAGTCGGGCTATGGTGAGGATGATAATGCCTGACAGCAGAAAACGGACGCCGGCAAACAGCATCTTGCTGCCCGTCATATCGGTGGTGATGGAAAATTCGGCAAATCCGAGTTTGATGAACGGATAGGCCCATCCCCACAGAAAGGCTGCGGTGAACGCAAAAAATGCCGCCCACAGAGGACGCTGAAAGATGCTTTGCCGTGACATGACTTATCCGCCTGAACTATACTTTGCACAAAACTTCTCGCCCTCCTGAAAGCCTTCCTCGTAGAGGCGTTCCAACTTGGATGGGTCGCTGCAGGTGCGCCCCACTTCCATTGTGCGCTGCGGGCGGATGACGATAACCTCGCCCCAACGCTCCATACGTTCTACCAGTTCCAACTGGCGGTTGTATACTTCCACCCGATGGCTCAGCGCCTCGCGCAGGTGGGGATAGTCGCTATAGATGAAGGAGGGGATGTTGATGTCGCGCTCTGACGAGCGAAAGCCCTTGTTGCGCGTCATCACCACCACATTGAACGCATGACCAAGGCTCGTGGCCCGTAACACGGGAATAGAGTCGACGATGCCCCCATCGAGCATGGGCACGCCGTCGACATTGGTGATCTGCGCCACATAAGGCAATGAACTGCTAGCCTTGGCTATGGCGGTGATGCGACGAGGGTTGTACTTCTCGCTCAGATACTCGGCCTTGCCCGTAAGGCAGTTGGTAGTGACCATCTCATAGGTGGCAGGATTATTGGCATAGGCTTGATAGTCAAATGGCACAATCTCGGCAGGAAAGCGTTCATAAAGGATATTGGGGTCGAAGATGCTGCCCTGGATAAGTAGGTTTTTCAGCGAAAGGTAGCCATACTTGCGCAGCATGTCGATGTTGGAGAAGCGTGCCCGCCGGGGCTGACCGCTCATATACGAGAGTCCGTTGCAGGCACCTGCCGACACGGCCACCACATAGTTGAAACTGCGTTCGTGCTTCATCAGGGCATCGAGCACTCCGCTGGTGAAGACGCCGCGCATGCCGCCGCCTTCAAGCACCAGTCCAGTATCGTGTGGCAATCGCTGTTTCATCATTGTTTAACAATAATTTGATGCAAAGATACTATTTTTCCATAAAAAAAGACTAAATTTGCATCGATTTTCTATTTTTAGACTCATTTTATTGCCATTATGTTCAGCAAAGAAACCTATATCCGCCGCCGTGCGGAGTTGAAAAGACTGGTGGGACAGGGCATCATCGTGCTCTTCGGCAACAACGACGCTCCCGCCAACTATCCGGCCAATGCCTACGCACCCATGCGTCAGGACTCTACCTTTCTGTATTATTTCGGACAGCACCGCGACGGTCTCGTGGGCGTCATCGACATTGACAACAATGAGGAATGGCTCCTGGGCGACGACATTGATGTGGAAGACATCGTGTGGATGGGCTACACTCCCAGCGTCAGCGACCTGGCTGCCGAGGTGGGCGTGACAAAGACCGCACCACTCTCATCTCTCACCTCTCACCTCTCACCTCTCACCTCTAAACGAGTCCATTTCCTGCCACCCTATCGCCACGACACCATGATACAAATCATGGATCTGCTCGGCATCCACCCCTCGCAGCAAAGGGCCGCCTCAAGCATTGACCTTATCAAGGCCGTGGTGAAGATGCGCTCGACAAAGAGTGCCGAGGAGATTGCCATTATCGATGCGGCCTGCGATGTGGGCTATGTGATGCACACCACGGCGCAGATGCTGATCAAGCCAGGGGTTACGGAACGCTTTGTGGGCGGACAGGTAGACGGCATTGCCCGCTCACTGGCCCAAGGTGTATCGTTTGCCACCATCTTCTCTCAACACGGCGAGATTATGCACGGCAACCCGTCGGATGCTAAATTGGAGGCTGGCCGTCTGGCCCTGTGCGATGCCGGGTGCGAACTGAACGACTACTGCTCTGACAACACCCGTACCATGCCCGTTAACGGTAAGTTCACACAGAAACAACTGGAGATTTACTCCATCGTAGAGGCTTGTCACGACTATGTGCTGGAGGTGGCCAAGCCTGGAGTGAGATATATGGATGTGCACTTTGCCGTGTGCCGGCTGATGACCGAGCGGCTGAAGGAACTGGGACTGATGAAGGGCGATGTGGACGAGGCCGTCCGTGCCGGTGCCCACGCCATGTTCCTGCCTCACGGACTGGGCCACATGATGGGCATGGATGTGCACGACATGGAGGGACTGGGGCAGATATACGTGGGTTTCGATGACGAGACACGCCCCAATCTGGAGCAGTTTGGCACCAACTGTCTGCGCATGGGCCGCAAGTTGGAACCAGGTTTTGTCGTTACCGACGAGCCTGGCATCTACTTCATCCCCCACCTCATCGACCTGTGGAAGAAAGAAGGGCATTGCAAGGAGTTTCTCAACTTCGACATGTTGGAGCAGTACAAGGACTTCGGCGGCATCCGCCTTGAGGACGACCTGCTCATCACCGCCGACGGCTGCCGTTTCCTGGGCACGAGGCGCATTCCCTATCATCCTCAGGAACTGGAAGACTTCATGGCTCAGTAGCATGCAAAAGAAAAGCCCCGCAACCACGGGGCTTTTCTTGTAACACATGTGCCGAACTGATTCTTGGTTATTTGTATATCACCTTGGCCTGCTCGCCCTTGTAGGCCACAGGATATTTTATTTCCGGCTTGCAGCCCTTGGCCAGGATGATGGTTTTCAGCATACGGCAATCGCTGGCATCAACCTCTTTCAGTTTCTCGCAACACGAAAGGTCGAGTGTTTCCTGATAGGTCATACCGGCATGGAAGTATTCAATATTGGGAAAATACTTCAGGTCGTCATACGAACCGATGGTGCGCATGAAACTGCGGAAGTTCATCAGACTGAGACGAGTGATCAGCGCTGCCTCATCAACGGTAACTTCACCATCGTTATTGGCGTCAACCTTGTTGCGAAGACAAAAGTCGCGGATGCCGGCATCGGCAAAAGCCACGGTCTCGGCCTTGGCAGCATGAACAACCTCCACCTGGGTATCGCTGCGCGGATATTCAATCTCGGGATTGCAGTCGGCAGCCAGCACCAGTTTCTTCAGCCACGACGCATTAGCCAGGCTGAGGTGCTCTAACTTGGTAAGATTCTGCAGGTTGATGCTGTCCACGGGTGTGTTGCCCACCGACAAAGCCTTGAGGTTGGGGAAATACTTCAGGAAAGTATAGTCGGTAATGATATTGCTGCGACCGCCTCGGTCGAGCCCCAATATCTCTGCCTTGTTAGCCTCTGTATAGGTAACAATACCGTTGCCGTCGGTGTCGCAGTTCTCAAAGCAATGAGAAAAAAAGTTATCACTGGTAATGGTGATAAACACATTGTTGTCTTGCGCCATGCTGCTGAGTGAAGTCATGCAGGCAAATGCCAGAGTAAGGAAAGAAATCTTTTTCATAATCGTATTGTTTTTAGTTTATATTATTATCGTTTCTAAATTACTATCATTAGTTCTGATGCTGCAAAAGTAGGAATAATATCATAGCCGTACAAAGGAAATATCCTTTTTTTCATAGGGAAATCCCTAAAAAGTTGGGGAATATGGCCAATAATTAAAAATTAATTCGTATATTTGCAAGCAAAATGCATAAAACACCAATCAATAAAAAACTACACAATGAAAAAAATGCTGACACTTGCCTTGATGGCTGCACTTGCACTCAGCGCACAGGCACAAGAAAAGAAAGACCCGGTGAAGTCAAACAAACCGGTCTTCACCATTATTAAAGAGAATCCTATCACCAGTATCAAAGACCAGAACCGTAGCGGCACCTGCTGGGACTATTCCACACTCTCGTTCTTCGAAGCAGAGATCCTGAAAGCCACAGGCAAGACTTACGACCTCTGCGAGTCGTTCGTGGCCAACAAAACCTACATGGACCGCGCCATACAAGTAGTGCGCTATCACGGCGACTGCCAGTTTGCACAGGGCGGTTCGGCAGAGGATGTGCTGGCTACGATGAAGCAATACGGCATCTGTCCCGAGGAAGCCATGCCTTTCCCCGGTTCACTCTACGGCGATTCGCTCAACAACTTCAACGAGTTCTTCTCAGTACTGGAGCCCTATGTGGAGGCCGTGTCGAAGAGCAAAGCCAAGAAGATTAGCGGACAGTGGAAAGTGGGCATGCAGGGCATCCTCGACGCCTATCTGGGACAATGCCCCGAGGAGTTTACTTATGAAGGAAAGAAATACACTCCGAAGTCATTCGTGCAGAGCCTCGGCATCAACCTCGACGACTATGTGTCAATCACCAGTTACACACACCATCCCTTCTACACCGGCTTTGCCGTAGAGGTGCAGGACAACTGGCGCTTCCCGCTGTCATACAACCTGCCTATGGACGAGATGATGCAGGTTATTGACAATGCCGTAGAAAACGGCTACACCATTGCATGGGGTGGCGATGTGAGCGAAGACGGCTTCACCCGTCAGGGACTGGCCTACGCCATCGACACCAAGAAGACGGAGAGCCTGCAGGGCAGCGACATGGCTAAATGGCTGAAGATGACTGCCGCCAAGAAGAAGAATCTCATTGACTCGCTGGGATGCACCGTTCCCGAAGTGACCGCCACGCAGGAGATGCGCCAGGAACGTTTCGACAACTGGGAACTGACCGACGACCACGGCATGCTCATCTACGGTGTGGCCAAGGACCAGAACGGCAAGGAATACTATATGGTGAAGAACTCATGGGGCGAGACTGGCGAGTATAAAGGCATCTGGTATATGACCAAGACCTTTATTGCAGCCAACACCATGGACTTCCTCATCAACAAGAATGCCATCCCCAAGAACATCCGCAAGAAACTGGGAATCTGAAAAGGCAAGACTTAAAAAAACGGAAGATTCTGTTAAAAAAAACGCAGAATCTTCCGTTTTTCATTTTTTATCGTTACCTTTGTATGCTATTTTGCCTTAATAGGCATTTTCGGCACCTAAAGCGAAGATAAAAACAAAAGATATAATGAATTTCAAATGGAACTACGAACAACCTACACCCGAGCGAAAGCAGTTGGCTAAAGAACTGGCCGACAAGATTGGAATGAGTCCCATTTTGGCAGAACTGCTCATTATCAGGGGCATCCGAACCGAGTCGGCCGCGAAACGCTTCTTCCGTCCAATGCTGAGCGAACTGATCGACCCCTTCCTCATGAACGACATGGATGTGGCTGTCGACAGGCTCAACGATGCTATGGGGCGCAAAGAACGCATCATGGTCTATGGCGACTACGATGTGGACGGATGCACGGCAGTGGCTCTGGTGTATAAGTTCTTACAGCAATTCTACTCAAACATCGAGTATTATATCCCTGACAGGTATGAGGAGGGATATGGCATCAGCCGCAAAGGGCTGAACTATGCAGCCGAGCACAATGTGAAACTCATTATCGTGCTTGACTGTGGCATCAAGGCCATCGAGGAGATTGCCTATGCCAAGAGCCTCGGCATTGACTTCATTATCTGCGACCACCATGTGCCAGACGACGAACTGCCCTGTGCGGTGGCCATCCTCAACCCCAAGCGTGAGGATTCCACCTATCCTTTTAAGCATCTGTGCGGTTGCGGTGTAGGTTTCAAGTTCATGCAGGCTTTTGCCAAAAACAACGGTATTCCTTTCTCACAACTCATCCCCCTACTCGACTTCTGTGCCGTGAGCATAGCAGCCGACATCGTGCCTGTGACGGGCGAGAACCGCATCCTGGCCTATCACGGTCTGAAGCAACTGAACCAGAACCCATCGGTAGGCATGAAGAGCATTATTGAGATATGCGGACTCACCGGGCGCGAACTGACCATGAGCGACATTATCTTCAAGATAGGCCCGCGCATCAATGCCAGCGGCCGTGTGCAAAACGGCACTGAGACGGTAGACCTGCTGGTGGAGAAAGATTTCCAGCGTGCCTTGGCCGAAGCCTCACACATCAATGAGTATAACGAGCAGCGCAAGGATATTGACAAGCAGATGACCGAAGAGGCCAACATGATTGTCGAGCGTCTGGAGAGTCAGGAGCACCAACCCGCCATCGTACTCTACGGCGAGGGCTGGAAGAAGGGCGTGGTTGGCATCGTGGCATCACGCCTCACCGATATGTATTTCCGCCCCACCGTGGTGCTGTCGTGCAACAACGGTATAGCCTCCGGCTCTGCACGCAGCGTGGCTGGCTATGACATCTATGATGCGGTGAAGAACTGCCGCGACCTGCTTGAGAACTTCGGTGGGCACACCTATGCCGTAGGCCTGACGCTCCGTGTGGAAAACATTCCCGAGTTCCGCCGCCGGTTCCAGCAGTATGTCAGCGAGCATATTCATATTGAGCAGACAGAAGCCGCCCTCGACATTGAGGCAGAGATCGACTTCAAGGACATCACCAAGAAACTGCACAACGACCTGAAGAAGTTTGCCCCCCACGGACCTAATAATCCCAAGCCGCTGTTCTGCACACGCGGTGTCTACGACTACGGCACCTCAAAAGTAGTGGGCAAGCAACAAGAGCACATCAAACTGGAACTGGTAGATTCGAAGTCGTCAAACGTGATGAACGGCATTGCTTTCGGACAAAGTCAGGCAGCACGCTACATCAAGTCAAAGCGCTCGTTCGACATCTGCTACACAATAGAAGAGAATATCTACAAACGCGGCGAGGTGCAACTGCAGATTGAAGACATTCAGCCTTCGACAATTGATAATGGATAATGAGAACAACGCATCAGTTAATTGTCAATTATCAATTATTATTAAAGAAGTATTGGGGCTATGATGATTTCCGCGGCATTCAGCGGGAAATCATAGAATCAATAGGCAGTGGTCACGACACTCTGGGACTGATGCCCACGGGAGGCGGCAAGAGCATCACCTTCCAAGTGCCGGCAATGGCTATGGAAGGTGTGTGCATCGTCATTACGCCACTCGTTGCACTGATGAAAGACCAGATTTATCATCTATGGCAAAAAGGCATCAAGGCCGCCTGCATCCATGCCGCCATGTCGCACAACGAGATTGTCACCACACTTGAGAATGCTATTTTCGGTGGCGTCAAATTCCTATATGTATCACCCGAACGACTGTCTACCGAACTCTTTCAGGCTAAACTGCAGCACATGAAAGTGTGCTTCATCTGTGTCGACGAGGCACATTGCATATGCCAGTGGGGCTACGACTTCCGGCCTTCCTACCTGGAAATAGCCAACATACGCAAGTTGCTACCTCAAACACCCCTACTGGCACTTACCGCCACTGCCACCCCCGAGGTCGTCAACGACATCTGTGATAAACTACGAATGACGGATGACGATTTAGCCCCTTGTAACTCGAATTCCGGAATTCGTAATTCCTTCCGTGTTTTCCGCATGAGTTTCGAACGCAAGAACCTGATCTATGTGGTGAGAAGAACTGACGACAAAATGCAGCAACTCATCCATATCCTCAGCCATGTAGAGGGGGCCGCCATCGTCTATGTCCGCAGCCGTGAGCGCACCAAGGATACTGCAGAGGCACTCTGCAAGGCAGGACTATCAGCCACGTTCTTTCATGCCGGTCTCGACAGTTCGCAAAAAGACGAGCGCCAAAAGGCCTGGCTCTTGGGAAACACACGCATTATCGTAGCCACAAACGCCTTTGGCATGGGCATAGACAAACCCGATGTGCGACTGGTCATACACATAGACTGCCCTGACAGCATCGAAGCCTACTTTCAAGAAGCGGGGCGCGCTGGTCGCGACGGTCGCAAAGCCTATGCCGTACTGCTCTACAATCATAGCGATGCTGCAAAACTCACCAAACGCATCAACGACCAATACCCTCCTAAACAGTTTATCAAAGACATCTACGACCAACTGGCCTATTTCTATCAGATAGGCGTTGGCGCAGGCTATGGCTGTATCTTCGAGTTTCCCATGCAGCGTTTCTGCAGCGCATACAAGCGTTTTCCCATACAAGTAGAGTCTGCCCTGCACATCCTTACCCGTGCCGGCTATATAGAATATCGTGAGGAAGAGGAATGCAAGGCACGAGTGATGTTCACCCTCGAGCGCGACGACCTCTATCGTCTCAAAGGCAACGATGCACAAGAAGACGCCGTCATCGTTGCCCTCCTGCGCAACTACACAGGACTGTTCAACGGTTTCTGCTATATCGACGAGAGCATTCTCAGCCTGCAGACAGGACTCACCCTGCCACAGATATACCTCACACTAAAATCCCTTCATGCCAAGCACATCCTGCAATTTATCCCCCAGAAGAAAACACCCTATGTGCACTACACTCAGCGACGCGAACAATCGGAGCACATCATCATTCCCCCGCAAGTCTACGATGACCTCAAGGAACGCTTTGCACAGCGCATCCAGCAAATGATAAGATATGCCAGCACCAGCGACCAGTGCCGCAGTGAGATGCTCCTAAGTTATTTTGGCGAGACCGACACGCATCCATGCAACCAGTGCGATGTATGTCTGGAGCAGAAGGAAGACAAAGAGAAAAACGAACGCATCCAATTAGCACAGCAAGCCATTCTCGACCTGCTGTCAGACAAAGTGCCGCATCCTATTTCCGTCATACACAGCATCCCCATGGACTATACGCCACTAGAGGAAGCACTCCGCCGCCTTGTCAATGAAAACATCATCTATACCACTGACGACGGCTGCCTGTGTCTGACATCTTAGAAGTGACAGTCTGTAACATACAAAAATAAGGTTAATTGTTTGGTTGTTTACAAAAAAAAAGGTATCTTTGCGGTCAAAACACCTAAATTCTAAAGAAACAATGACCGCAAAACAAACAATTGAGGCTGGAAAAGCCATCTTAGGAATCGAGTTTGGTTCCACACGTATCAAAGCCGTACTTATCGACGAGGACAACAAACCCATTGCACAAGGCTCTCACGAGTGGGAAAACCAGTTGGTCGATGGCCTTTGGACCTATAGCACCGAAGCCATCTGGTATGGCCTGCAGGACTGCTATGCCGACCTGCGCAAGGATGTGCAGAAACAGTACGACTGCGAGATAGAGTCGCTGGCCGCCATCGGCTTCAGTGCCATGATGCACGGCTACATGGCCTTCAACGAGAAACAGGAGATTCTGGTGCCCTTCCGCACATGGCGCAATACCAACACAGGCAAGGCCGCCGCAGAATTGAGCCAACTGTTCAACTACAATATCCCCCTGCGCTGGTCTATCTCACACCTCTACGAGGCCATTCTCGACAACGAGGAGCATGTGAGCGACATCAAGTACCTGACCACGCTGGCCGGCTATGTTCACTGGCAGGTGACAGGACAGTTCGTGCTTGGCGTCGGTGATGCCTCGGGCATGATTCCCGTAGACCCCAAGACGAAGACCTACGATGCCACGATGGTCAAGAAGTTCGACGAACTGATTGCCCCGAAAGGTTTCTCGTGGACTCTGCTCGACATTCTGCCAAAGTCGCTCAATGCAGGCGCAAACGCAGGCTTTCTCACCCCCGAAGGTGCAAAGAAACTCGACGTCAGCGGCCACTTGAAGGCAGGCATCCCCGTATGTCCTCCCGAGGGCGACGCAGGCACAGGCATGGTAGCCACCAATGCCGTGAAGCAGCGCACGGGCAATGTGAGTGCCGGCACCTCTTCGTTCTCCATGATTGTGCTGGAGAAAGAACTGTCGAAGCCTTACGAAATGATTGACATGGTGACCACGCCTGACGGCTCGCTTGTGGCCATGGTACACTGCAACAACTGCACCAGCGACCTCAATGCATGGGTCAACCTTTTTAAAGAGTATCAGCAACTGCTCGGCGTGCCCGTAGACATGAACGAGGTGTTTGGAAAACTCTATAACAACGCCCTTACCGGCGATGCCGACTGCGGCGGCCTTATCTCCTACAACTACATCAGTGGCGAGCCTGTGACCGGTCTTTCCGAAGGCCGTCCCCTCTTTGTCCGCTCTGCCAACGACAAGTTCAACCTGGCCAATTTCATGCGTGCCCACCTCTATGCCAGCGTCGGCGTACTGAAAATCGGCAACGACATCCTCTTCAAGGAAGAGAAAATACAGGTAGACCGCATTACGGGCCATGGCGGACTGTTCAAGACCAAGGGCGTAGGCCAGCGCGTGCTGGCTGCTGCCATCAACTCGCCCATCTCCGTTATGGAGACGGCCGGCGAAGGCGGTGCATGGGGCATTGCCCTGTTGGCAGGCTATATGGTCAAGAATCCCAACAAGTTATCACTGGCCGACTATCTCGAGACCGTGGTCTTTGCAGGTAACACAGGTGTCAGCATTGCTCCCACAGCCGAGGATGTAGCCGGTTTCGAGCGTTATATAGAGAATTACAAGGCAGGCCTCGCCATTGAGCAAAGTGCCGTAGACCACAAGAAATAACAATCATTAAAACAAACAACTATGGATTTCTTAAAAGACCCAAAGATTCCTTTGATTGCTGGTGCAGCAGGTGCTTTGATACTGCTGTTCTGCCAATTTCTGTATTTCGTCATCAATCTCTTTAGTTTCTATCCTGGATCATTCTTCTACGGGTTCACCTCGTTCATCTCACTTATTGCATGGGTGCTGATTCTGGCTTGTTTCGGTCTGAAACTGTTTGTGCTGTTTAAGAAATAAGAAGGATTATTAGGGAAAAAAGGCCACAAGTCGTATTCTTATAATATAAGGTATCTTATCAATTAATAAAAATATGAACGACAACAAAGTTATGAACATGGCAGCGGACAATATCCGTATCCTTGCTGCCTCGATGGTTGAAAAGGCTAAGTCGGGTCACCCCGGCGGTGCCATGGGTGGTGCTGACTTCATCAACACCCTGTA
>CAMHDT010000058.1 GCA_946183985.1 uncultured Prevotella sp. | reverse complement strand
GTGACAGATTGTTTATTTTCGACACAACGCTCCGCGACGGCGAACAGGTGCCCGGCTGCCAGTTGAACACGATTGAGAAGATACAGGTGGCCAAAGCATTGGAGCAACTGGGCGTGGATGTGATCGAAGCAGGATTTCCTATCTCAAGTCCAGGCGACTTTAACAGCGTGATTGAAATTTCAAAGGCGGTTACGTGGCCAGTGATCTGTGCGCTGACCCGTGCTGTCGAGCGTGATATTGATGTGGCTTTCGAGGCCCTGCAGTATGCCAAGCACAAGCGTATTCACACGGGGATAGGCACGAGCGATGAGCACATCATGTATAAGTTCAATTCTACTCGTGAGGAGATTCTGGAGCGTGCCGTAGCCGCTACCAAATATGCCAAGCGCTTTGTGGACGATGTGGAGTTCTACTGCGAGGATGCCGGTCGTACGGATAATGAGTATCTGGCTCAGGTGGTAGAGGCGGTCATTAAGGCAGGTGCTACGGTGGTGAACATTCCCGACACCACAGGCTATTGTCTGCCTGATGAATATGGCAACAAGATAAAATACCTTATGGAACATGTTGATGGTATTGACCGTGCCATCATCTCCACCCATTGCCATAATGACCTGGGCATGGCCACAGCCAACACGCTTGAGGGTGTGCTCAACGGCGCCCGTCAGGTAGAGGTGACCATCAATGGCATTGGTGAGCGCGCTGGCAATACCTCGCTTGAGGAGATAGCGATGATCTTGAAATGTCACAAAGCCTTGCAAATTGAGACGAATGTCAATACGCAACGCATCTATCCCACATCGCGCCTTGTTTCATCGCTCATGAACATGCCTGTGCAGCCCAACAAGGCTGTGGTGGGGCGCAATGCCTTTGCACATAGCAGCGGCATCCATCAGGACGGCGTGCTGAAGAATGTGCATACCTATGAAATCATGAACCCTAAGGATGTGGGCATCGATGACAATAGTATTGTGCTTACGGCCAGAAGCGGGAGGGCTGCACTCAAGCATCGCCTGCATGCCAATGGCGTGGATGTGAGCGATGAGAAAAAACTGGATAAGATTTATCAGCGCTTCCTGGAACTGGCTGACCAGAAGGGAGAAGTGACAGATAATGATGTGATGATGCTGGCAGGAGCCGATACGGCCGATCAGCACTCTGTGAAACTCGATTTTCTGCAGGTCACCACAGGCAAGGGTGTGAAGAGCGTAGCCTCCATAGGCCTTGACATCAGCGGACAGAAGTTTGAGGCTGCCAGTAGCGGCAATGGCCCTGTGGATGCTGCCATCAAGGCTCTGAAGCGAATCATCATGAAGCAGATGACGCTGAAGGAGTTCACCATCCAGGCCATATCAAAGGGCTCTGATGATGTGGGCAAGGTGCATATGCAGGTAGAATACGACGGTGTAATGTACTATGGCTTTGGTGCCAACACCGATATCGTTACAGCCAGCGTTGAGGCATATATAGACTGTATCAACAAGTTTAAAAAGGGGAATGAATGAACACACTTTTTGATAAAATCTGGGATAAACACGTGGTGCAGCAAGTGACTGACGGCCCTACACAATTATATATTGACCGTCTCTATTGTCATGAGGTGACATCGCCGCAGGCGTTCGATGGGTTGAGGGCACGCGGGCTGAAGTGCTTCCGCCCGGAGAAGATTTATTGCATGCCCGATCATAATACGCCGACACACGACCAAGACAAGCCTATTGAAGAACCCGTATCGCGCCATCAAGTGGAGACGCTTGAAAAGAATGCCCGCGAGTTCGGCCTCACCTACTATGGCATGATGTCGCCAGACAATGGCATCATCCACGTGGTTGGCCCAGAAAAGGGACTTTCGCTTCCTGGCATGACGATCGTGTGTGGCGACTCGCACACCTCCACCCATGGGGCCGTGGGTGCCGTGGCTTTCGGCATAGGTACCAGCGAGGTTGAGATGGTGATGGCCTCCCAATGTATTTTACAGCAGAAGCCAAAGACCATGCGCATCACTATCGATGGCACGCTCGGCAAGGGCATTACGGCCAAGGATGTGGCCCTCTATCTCATGTCGCAACTCACCACGAGCGGCGCCACCGGCTATTTTGTAGAATATGCGGGCGAGGTGGTCAGGAACCTGTCCATGGAAGGACGGCTCACCCTTTGCAACTTGTCGATAGAGATGGGAGCGCGTGGCGGTTTCATCGCCCCCGACGAGACCACCTTCAATTATCTGAAAGGTCGCGAGAATGCACCTGAAGATCAGGACTGGGACAAGGCGGTAGCCTACTGGTCAACGTTGCATAGTGATGATGATGCCGTATTCGACAAGGAATTGACCTTCCATGCAGCAGACATCGAGCCGCGCATCACTTATGGCACCAATCCTGGCATGGGCATTGGCATCACGGAGAGCATTCCCCTTGATGGTGACGGGAACTTCAGGAAAGCGCTTCCCTATATGAACTTTGAAGCAGGCGAAAGGCTGCTGGGCAAGAAGGTTGACTATGTGTTCCTTGGTGCATGCACGAATGGTCGTATAGAAGATTTCCGTGCCTTTGCCAGCATTGTCAAGGGACGCCGTAAAGCGGCTGATGTTGTGGCATGGCTCGTTCCTGGTAGTTGGGCTGTTGATGCACAGATACGTGAGGAGGGGCTCGACAAAATTCTTATTGATGCCGGCTTCGATATTCGTCAGCCTGGGTGCTCGGCATGCTTGGCAATGAACGATGATAAGGTACCTGCCGGAAAACTCTGCCTTTCCACCAGCAACCGCAATTTTGAAGGCCGTCAGGGACCAGGCTCGCGCACCATTCTCTGTTCGCCGCTGGTGGCTGCCGCTGCCGCCGTCACAGGAGTCATTACTGATCCCCGGACTTTGACATAAGACTCATACGACCTATAAGACCTATAGGACTCATAGGTCCCATAAGACCCATAAGAAAGAAAAGCCCCAGTAAACCATATGAAACAGAAATTCAATATCATCACTTCTACCTGCGTGCCGTTGCCTCTGGAGAACATTGACACCGACCAGATTATTCCAGCACGTTTCCTCAAGGCAACAGACAAAGAAGGCTTTGGCGAGAACCTTTTCCGCGACTGGCGCTACGACAAGAAGGGACAGCCCATTCGTGACTTTGTTCTTAACGACCCTGCCTATGGCGGATGCATCCTCGTGGCAGGTCGGAACTTCGGCTCGGGCTCCAGTCGTGAACATGCGGCATGGGCTATTGCCGGCTATGGGTTCCGCGTGGTTATCAGCAGTTTCTTTGCTGATATTCACAAGAATAATGAACTCAATAACTTTGTGCTTCCTGTGCAGGTGAGCGACGGTTTCCTTAAAGAGTTGTTCCAAAGCATAAAAGAGAATCCGAAGACTCTGGTATCTGTCGATCTTCCTCAGCAGACGGTCACCAATCTTGAAACAGGAACCTGTGAGCATTTCGACATCAATGCCTATAAGAAACATTGTCTGATGCACGGACTCGACGATATTGACTTCCTTCTTGCCAACACATCAAAAACAGAAGCATGGGAACAACGCAACAAGTAAACGACTACCAGCGCATTCCACCGTTCGTGGAAATCATGGACTCTACGCTACGCGATGGAGAACAGACTAATGGCGTGTCTTTTTTACCGCATGAGAAACTTATCATCGCACGCAAACTGCTGCACGATGTCAATGTAGACCGTATCGAAGTGGCATCGGCAGGTGTTAGCGATGGTGAGAAAGAGGCTGTCAGCATGATTTGCCGCTATGCCGGGAGAATAGGGAAACTGGATAGGGTAGAGGTTCTGGGATTTGTCGATGGAGGAAAATCGGTCGACTGGATTGCCGATTGTGGCGGTCGTGTGGTTAATCTGCTGGCCAAAGGGTCGTTGAAACATTGCACACAGCAACTGCGGAAGACACCTCAAGAGCACATCGCCGATATTAAAAGTGTTGTGGCCTATGCCGCACAGAGAGACATGAGTGTCAACCTCTATCTTGAAGACTGGAGCAATGGCATGAAAGATTCGCCTGATTATGTCTATCAGTTGATGGATGAACTGACAGACACTCCCGTTGCCCGCTTCATGCTCCCCGACACGCTGGGTGTGATGAATCCTTTGCAGGTCATTGAGTATTTCCGTAAGATGATAAAGCGTTACCCGCAGGTGCATTTCGACTATCATGCACACAACGACTACGACCTTGCCGTCAGCAACTCGTTGGCAGCCGTGCTTAGTGGCGCACGCGGACTGCATGTTACCGTCAACGGGCTGGGCGAACGGTGTGGCAATGCGCCAATGGCATCCGTGCAGGCCATCCTGAAGGATCAGTTTCATGCCAAGACGAATATCAACGAGAGCCAACTCAACGGCATCAGCCGTATGGTGGAGAGTTACAGCGGTATTGCCGTGGCCCCCAATCAGCCCATCGTGGGTGAATATGTGTTTACGCAGGTGGCTGGCGTTCATGCCGACGGCGACTCGAAAGACAAACTTTATTACAACGAACTGGTACCAGAACGTTTCGGACGCAAGCGGGAGTACGCCCTTGGTAAGAATAGCGGAAAGGCTAATATTGCGAAGAACCTGGAGAAACTGGGACTTGAACTCACGCCAGAGCAGACGCGTCGCGTCACGCAGCGCATTATAGAACTGGGCGACAAGAAGGAAATCGTCACGCAAGAAGATCTTCCGTATATTGTCAGCGATGTGCTCAAGCACGATGCGCCAGAAGATAAGGTCAAACTCGTGAGTTATGTTGTGTCAACGGCCTATGGATTGAAGCCTGGGGCAAACGTGAGAGTAGAGATTAATGGTCAGCAGTATGAGGCTGGTGCCACCGGCGATGGCCAGTATGATGCCTTCGTCAAGGCATTAAGATACATCTACAAGAAATATCTTAACCGCACATTCCCCATCCTTGCCAACTATCAGGTATCTATTCCTCCTGGAGGCCGGACCGATGCCCTTGTTCAGACGGTCATCTCATGGCATTATAATGACGGTATCCTGCGCACAAGAGGTCTCGATGCCGACCAGACAGAGGCCGCCATCAAGGCAACATTCAAGATGCTCAATATTATCGAGAGCAATAAAAATGAGAAGTAGAAGTTGTGCTACTTTTTCCGCGTCCGAAACAGGTCGTATAGACCGTTGAAATCCTTCTTCATGATGATGCCTACGCCCTGGGTGTTCAGCGAAGAACGTGTAAAATAACGGTCGTTGGTCTGGTTGTACACCTTGAGGGCAATGTTCCCGCTTTGGTTAAGCAGATAGCGAATGTCAAAGTCGCCTATAAACGAAGGGGTGGCTTGTGTGGCATTGTCGCGGTAGCCAAACTGTCCGTTGATGAGCAGTCGGTTGTTGAGCATACGACCGCTCACCGTACCCTCGTATTCTGCATTATGCCATCCTTCGTTGCCTGTTGAGATGTTGGCACCAAAGTTCCAGTCGTTGCTCTTAATCACTTGAGAAAGCACCTCGTTGATTTGTGTCGACACCGTACCTGAGAGGAACGACTGCATGGCCAGAGATGTCTGGTCGTATTGCTGCGTGTTGGCATTGTTGGCTCCCTGTGTATAGAAGCGTCCGATGCCGAGCAGGTAGAGCACCTGTTGGTTCATCTCCTGTTCGCTGGTAATCACAGAACGAATCATCTGCTTTTCTTCTGTGTTTACTGTAGGCATGTCGAGGTCGAACTCCACACGTGGTGCCCCTGGGGTTCCCTGTATGTTCATCAGACAGTTGACACGCACGGTGTTGTTGGCAAATGAATTGCCGATATTCAGGTCTGACAACGATACACCATTGACTGTATAGAGCGCCTGCAGGCTCAGGTTTGCATTGAAGGGATCGCCTCCGAAGACGATTGTGCCTCCATCGTTGAACGTAAAATTCTTCTTGATGATATTCTGTATGGTGATGCCATAGGTGCCACGGCTAACGGTGTAGGTGCCAAACATGTTGAAAGGCCCTTTGTTATAGAAGGATGCCTTTATCTGTCCCTGTCCGTTGAGCGTAATATAGTCGCCTGTATGCTGGTCCATGAGAACTTTCAGCGTACCCTCAGGCGTGGCATTGATGTTGAAGTTGATGTGTATGTCGCTGGTAGAGACCGGCTGGGAGTTGACAGATGACACATGAGCGATGTGAGGCGTGCTCTCCCCCCACGTAATAAAGTCCTGTTGGCTAATAGCATCAGGGTTGGCGGCATTGTAGGCGAAGAAAGAGTGCGGCTGGGGCGTTACATCACAGTTGATGACCACCTCTCCAGAACGCCCGTGAAGGTCGGCACGGCCTGTGGCATAGACGGTGCCGCATATAATGCTTTCATTGAACTGTGGGAAGTCGTAGGCCAGGAAGTTGTCGGCTTCGACGTCCAAATCAAAGGTGATGTTCTTGAAACTCTCATGATGCACGCCACCCGTGAGCACGGCCGTGTTTCCATGCCTGTCGGCGATAGAACATCTCTTGAACAGGATGTCGTCGGGCACAAAGTCGATGGTGTCGCCACGCATCTGATAGGTGGTGTTGAGGGCCGTGACGGTGGCTTGCCCGTCAACAACGAGTTGCCCGGTCAGGTATATGCGCTTCAACGCCCCTGCCAGTTGCACATCGCCCGTGGCTTTTCCGCTCACATTGTTGAGGAATGAATTGGTGAATGAGTTACAGAACTCAATGTTTGTACCTCGTGCGCGTATAGATAAATCAATGTCATTGCGTACCGGCGAGATATAGCCGTCGATATAGGTCTGACACTCTGCCCCAGCATCGCACACAGCCTGAATGTCTACCTGCTTGTCGGCATTGTTCCATTGTGCCTGGGCAAGGAGTGTTCCCATGTTTCCGCCCTCGAACTTGAAATCACTTACAAAGAGGTCTGCCTGTATGTCTGGTTCGTTGAACGCTTGGCTGACATAGGTCTTTCCGGTAGCCATGCCTTCGAAACTCACGGAGTGGAAATTGACGAGGTCGAGAATATAGGCCACTTCCATCTCGTTCATGTCAATCATGAGGGAGTCTGTGGGTTGTGCTGATGCTATACCATCAATGATAAGATGCCGATTGCCGTTGGCTATCAAGAATCGGTCAACCATCAGATGCTTGTCGGTATAGAGAATGTCGCATGGCTCCAGTCGCCAAGGCGTGCCTCTGAGCGTTACTTGTGATGGCTGTATGCGGACATGTGCTTCGGGATTGCCATAGTCGTTGGTATAAACCTCAGTAATGGCGTTGAGGATACCTCTTACCGACTTGAGCGAATCATCGTCAGCCTTATTGTTGTCCCAAAGGAATGATGTTGCAAGTTTACTGTCGGCAGCGTTGGCAAACAACTGCATGTCGAGATGGTCGCCATTGTCCATCACTTTTATGATCTGGGCATTGCAGTTTGCATCTTCTTCCTTCAGATAGACATCCACCTTGCCCTGCATATATTTGTTTCCGTCGTAAGTAAAAGCGGGGACATTGCCTTTTATGCTTAGTTGGCGCTCAGGGTCATTCATGCTGATATCCATCGTCAGCGGCTGGTCGAGGGTGATGGGAATGTTGAACAGATGATTGAACAAGTTGGCATCTTTCAACATGATGTTTGCCTGGAAATTATTTGCCGTATGCCTGGTGGTCTTAGACAGCCCGGGGAATGTAGGTAGGATAGACTGGGCATAGTTGATGACACTATGTTGAAGTGTGTTCCAGTCGAACTCGCCATTGAGAACAGCCTCGCCCATGTCGCCTTCAATTTTCAGGAAGTGCCTGTCGTCGTCATATCCAGACTTGATGTGCAGGTTGTCCATATGGTATCTCATGTTTGTAGAGTCGGGCATTGTCATGATGAAGTCATCGATGTCAATCGTACCCTCGGCATCATTAAGACTACTGGCCACGAAGTCTGCCTCAAACATCGTAGAGAACTGTGCGTTGCCCCATTTGTCGGATAGGTGAAGTGCTTGTGGCACCAGGTGTGAAATGTTGGCAGCAATGTTGACTGCGGCCTGTTTCTTGCCTGAATGCAGTTGCCGCCAGCGCATCGTACCATCAATGGTCATGTTGAAATTCGGGTCGGCTATCTTTACGAATCCCGACATTTCCTGACGCCCATGGGTGGTGTTGATGGCAATATTCTTATATGAATAGCCTTTATATTCAAGGTGTGGAATCATACCGTTGGCCTTGAGTTCCTGTGAGTTGCCGTTCATCTCAATTTCAGCAACAATGGCACCAAGGTCAGGATTATCAAGAAGTTTGCCGAGATGAAGTTGGTCTGTGTCAAGATGTCCGTTGAAGGCCGTTGTCTTTAAGTTGTATGAGGCATTGACCGAGGCGCGCCCAATGTCTGTTGACACATGGCTTTCAACGCTAATGTTCCTGTCGTTTCCTTGTGCATGGCCGTTCAGGTGTATGCTGCCTGCTCTCGAAATCATGCCTCCAGATTCTTGCAAGGCATGATCCAGTTGTTGAAGCAGGCTGTTCTTCATGTCCAGATTCTCCACGCGCACCTTCCATGACGGATGGTTGTCAGCCGTCTCAACCGAACCCGATGCCAGCAGGTTGATGCTTCCGTCATTGGCATGAAGAAGAAAACGAGGAACCATAAGTGACGAGGCTGTGCCCTGAAAGTCAAAATCTGCGTTAACAGACTGATTGAAGTCTTTCAAGGTAGGACTAAGGAAGGCAAGGTCAGAAGGGGTGAGTTGGGTGCCACGTGTACTTCCCCTATATTGAAGTGTTTCGTTCAAACGGTCTGCCAGATAGGACGCCTTCAGGGAGTCTATACAGATAGTAGAGTGGGGAAGACTGAACGAAAAGTCATAGAGGCTGGCCTTCTGACTGTTGGCTTCCAACTTCATGGCGAAGCGGTTTACCTCAAGACCAGACTGCTCGTTGAATGCCAGTCGTTTTACGTTCAGGTTCAGCGAATCCTTGTCTAACGTTTTTAGAATGACATGTGCGCTAATGTCATTTATGTTCAGGTGTTTGAGGTTAATTCTCTCTGGGGTTTCCGGCGCGTCGTTTTCGTCGTAGGCAATGTTCGAGCGTCGTATGATAAGCGAGTTGATGCGCAGGTTCAGACTGCTGTTGCTGGTTGAGTCGTTCGATGCCAGCGAGTCTACAATAAACTGATAATTAGGCTTGGCCAGAGAGTCTGTCTTATAGAGATGCACATTGGCGCCGAACAGTTGTGCGGACGAGATGCTGACCTTGCCTTCGAGCAGTGGCAGCAGGTCTACCTTCACCGACATACGGCCGGCACGCAGCAGTTCTTCGTCGGCTTGATCGCAGATGAGTATATTGTCAATGATGATGCGATTGAGGAATCCCAGGTCAATACGCTCCACCGTCACTTTCGTTCCCAGTTTGCTGCTCAGTTCCGATGCCACCTTCTCGCCCAGCATCTGCTGTATCTGTGGGATGTGTATGACGACCATCAACCCCACATACAGAGCCACGATGCTCCATATGCTCCAGTTAATGATGTGCTTTAGTTTTTTCACTTTCTGTCAATCGGAGTTTGCAAATATCAGGAATGCCTCTTTTAATTATGTGCAAAATTACTACAAAAGTTCCGAATCGCGTGTTTTTTCTCTATCTTTTCTTCCTCGTTTTCCTAAAAATTATTAATTTTGCAAATCAAAAGGAACAATCAAACCAATTCTTGTTATATGGCAAATGTTATTAGGCTACGAAAAGGCTTAGACATTCACCTTCAGGGACAAGCAGAAGAAACGAAACTAAACCTCAAGTCAAACGGGCATTATGCGCTTGTGCCCGACGATTTTGAGGGCGTCGTTCCTAAAGTTGTGGTCCGTGAAGGCGATATGGTCAAAGCCGGGGATGCTTTGTTTGTCAACAAAGCCTATCCCGAAGTGCGTTTCGCATCCCCTGTCAGTGGAAAGGTGACTGCCGTTGAGCGTGGTGAGCGTCGCAAAGTGCTTTGCATCAAGGTGGATGCCGATGCACAGCAGGAGTATGTAGATTTCGGTAAGAAAAATGTACAGGAAATGGATGGCAAGGCCGTCATCGACGCGCTGCTTGAAGCCGGACTGTTCGGCTACATCAACCAGTTGCCCTATGCCGTGTCCACCAATCCTTCGGTGCTGCCGAAGTCTATCTTTGTGTCGGCCCTGAGAGATAAGCCGCTGGCCGGACGGTTCGAGTATGAGATAGAGGGCCAGGAAGACGACTTCGTCACCGGCCTGACGGCTCTTTCGAAGATTGCCAAGACCCACCTGGGTCTGGGCATCCAGCCCGACCTGCAGGCCGCACTGCAGCAGCGCCAGGTGGAGCGGGTGGCTGAGGTGAACATCTTCGACGGCAAGTGTCCCGCCGGCAATGTGGGCGTCCAGGTGAACCATGTCGACCCGGTGAACAAGGGCGAGGTGGTATGGACCATCGGCGACCCCACGGTGGTGCTCTTCATCGGCCGCCTGTTCAACAGCGGCAAGGTGGACCTGCGCCGCACCGTGGCCCTCTGCGGCAGCGAGGTGAAGAAGCCCTGCTATGTGGATATGCTCGTGGGCGAGGAACTCTCCACGCTTCTGAGCAACAGTTATGATGCCGACCATTCGGTGCGCATCATCAATGGCAATGTGCTCACAGGCCGCATCACCACGAAAGACGGCTATCTGGGTGCTTACACCTCTGAGATTACCGTCATTCCCGAGGGCGATGACAACAACGAGATGCTGGGATGGATCATGCCGCGCTTCGGCCAGTTCTCCGTCAGCCGCAGTTATTTCTCATGGCTCTTTGGCAAGAAGAAGTATGCCCTCGATGCCCGTGTAAAGGGTGGCGAGCGCCACATGATCATGAGTGGCGAATACGACCGTGTGCTGCCCATGGACATCTATGGCGAATACCTGATTAAGGCCATTATTGCCGGCGATATCGACAAGATGGAGCAGTTGGGCATCTACGAGGTGGCCCCAGAAGACTTTGCCCTGGCCGAGTTCGTGGACTCTTCGAAGTTGGAACTGCAGCGCATCGTTCGTGAGGGACTGAATAATTTACGTAAAGAAAACGCATAACGACGATGAAAGCACTAAGAAATTATCTCAACAAGATAAAGCCCTCCTTTGAGAAGGACGGCAAACTGCACGCTTTCCGTAGCCTCTTCGATGGTTTCGAGACCTTCCTTTTCGTGCCTAACACAACGGCTAAAAGGGGTGTCCACATCCATGATGCTATCGATTCGAAGCGTATTATGAGTATCGTGGTCATCGCTTTGATGCCTGCTTTACTATTTGGCATGTATAATGTTGGCTATCAGAATGCTAAGGCATCAGGCATCGACTCTTCCTTTATGGAAATGTTTATGTTTGGCTTCTTGGCTGTGATGCCGAAAATTCTGGTTTCCTACATCGTTGGCCTGGGCATTGAGTTTGCTTGGGCTCAATGGAAAGGCGAGGAGATTCAAGAGGGCTATCTTGTCAGCGGCATCCTCATTCCGCTCATCGTTCCAGTCAACCTGCCTCTGTGGATGCTGGCCATTGCCGTTGCCTTCGCCGTGATTATCGGCAAGGAGATCTTCGGCGGCACGGGCATGAACATCTTCAATCCGGCACTCTTGGCTCGCGCCTTCCTGTTCTTTGCCTATCCGCAGAAGATGACGGGCGACCAGGCTTGGATAGCCGACAGTCCTATCTTCAGTTTGGGTGGAACAAAACTCGACACCTTCTCGGGTGCAACGCCGTTGGCCAACCTCAGCGACTATTCCTTCAGTATGGATGCTGTCTACGGTCTTATTCCCGGTTCCATTGGCGAGACCAGCGTCATTGCCATTGCCATTGGTGCCGTCATCCTGCTCTGCACGGGCATTGCTTCGTGGAAGACCATGCTGAGTGTCTTTGCAGGCGGCATCCTCACAGCCCTTCTGTTCAATGTCCTCGGCCTGAATCCGAACGACTACCCAGGTGCCAGCGTCGAATGGTATAAGCATATAGCCTTGGGCGGTTTCTGCTTCGGCGCCGTGTTTATGGCCACCGACCCCGTCACCTCCTGTCGCACGGAGTGTGGCAAGTGGATCTACGGTTTCCTCATTGGTGCCGTTGCCATCGTGGTGCGTGTGATGAACCCTGGTTTCCCAGAGGGCATGATGCTGGCCATCCTGTTGATGAATATGTTTGCGCCTGCCATTGACTATTTCGTGGTAGACCGCAATATCAAGAACCGCATGAAGAGAGGTAACTCATAATGGATAATTGATAATGGATAATTGATAATTAAAAATTGATAATTATGAGTAAACTGAATACGAATTCCAACACGTACATCATTATTTATAGTACGTTTCTGGTGCTTATTGTGGCAGCCCTGCTTGCAGGCACTTACGTTTTGCTGAAGGGCAGGCAGGATGCCAACGTGCAACTTGACACGCAGAAGCAGATACTCTATTCGCTCAACTTGCGTGATTCCATCAATGGTGCCACCGACCAGCAGATAGTCAGTCTGTATAAGGATGTGGTAAAAGATACCCTTATGGAAAACGACGAGAAGGGGAAGCCCCAGCCAAAGGTCTACAAGGCCATTGTCAATGGCGACTCAGTCTTTGTCCTGCCCTTGAAGGGCCAGGGCATGTGGGGCGGCATCAGCGCCTTCCTGGCCGTCAGCAGCGACAAGAACACCATCTATGGTGCCTACTTCAACCATGAAGGCGAGACCGCCGGCCTTGGCGCCGAGATCAAGGACAATGCTGCATGGCAGAAGAAATTCCAGGGCAAGACCATCTTCGCAGCCGACAACGACACCACGGTAGCCCTGTCAGTCGAAAAGGTGGTGAGCGATGCTGCTACTACCGTTGATGCCGTGACAGGTGCCACCGTCACCTCCACCGCCGTGAGCAAGATGCTGCAGGATCAGTTGAAGAACAAGTATATGGACTTTTTAATGAACTAATGTTATGGCACTATTCAGTAAGCAAAATAAAGATGCCTTCACCAATCCGCTGAACCTCGATCATCCCATACTGGTACAGGTGCTTGGCATCTGCTCGGCGCTGGCTGTGACCAGTCAGTTGAAACCCGCCATTGTGATGGGTCTCGCCGTCACGGTCATCACGGCTTTCTCTAATGTGATCATCTCAATCATCCGCAACACCATACCCAACCGCATCCGCATCGTGGTGCAACTCGTGGTGGTGGCAGCCCTCGTTACCATCGTGTCGCAAGTGCTGAAGGCATTTGTCTACGATGTGAGCGTACAACTCTCTGTATATGTGGGCCTGATCATTACCAATTGTATCCTGATGGGTCGCCTCGAGGCTTTTGCCATGCAGAATAAGCCCTGGCCGTCGTTCCTCGATGGTGTGGGCAACGGCATTGGCTATGCCATGATCCTCATCATCGTAGGTGCCGTGCGCGAGTTTTTCGGGCGTGGCTCGTTGCTGGGTTTCCAGATCATCGACTGCAAGGACTTTAACAACGGCATGATGACGATGCCGGCCATGGCCCTCATCCTGGTGGGAATCGTCATCTGGGTACATCGTGCATATTTTAATAAGGAGAAGTAATTATGGATCACGCAATATCATTATTCTTCAGGTCGATATTCGTCGACAACATGATTTTCGCCTTCTTCCTGGGCATGTGTTCATTCCTTGCCGTTTCGAAGAATGTGAAGACCTCACTGGGCCTGGGCCTGGCCGTCACCTTCGTACTGCTGGTCACCGTGCCTGTTGACTATCTGCTGCAGACCAAGGTGCTGGGCGAGGATGGCATCTTCGGTATGGACCTCTCTTATCTGTCGTTCATCCTCTTCATCGCCGTCATTGCAGGCATCGTGCAGTTGGTGGAGATGATAGTCGAGAAATACAGCCCCTCGCTCTATGCAGCCCTGGGCATCTTCCTGCCGCTCATAGCCGTCAACTGCGCCATCATGGGCGCCTCGCTCTTCATGCAGCAGCGCATCCTGCTCGATGCTGATACAGAGACAAAAGCCATCGGCAGTCTGCTCGACGCCGTGGTCTACGCCTTGGGTTCAGGCATCGGCTGGACGCTGGCCATCGTGGCCATGGGCGCCATCCGCGAGAAGATGCAGTACAGCGATGTGCCCAAGCCTCTGCAGGGCCTCGGCATCACTTTTATTACCGTTGGTCTGATGGCTATGGCCATGATGTGTTTCAGTGGACTTAAAATCTAAAGGAGGGCGAAAGTTATGTTTGTAATCAATAGCATTATCGTGTTTCTGGTGACGATCATTGCCATCGTCATCATCCTGCTTGTGGCAAAGAAATACCTCTCGCCCTCAGGCAATGTGAATATCACCGTCAACGACGACCGCGTGCTCAACGTGCCCCAGGGCAACAACCTCATGGCCACGCTTAATCAGAACGGCATCTTCCTGCCCTCAGCCTGCGGCGGCAAGGCCTCTTGCGGCCAATGCAAGGTGCAGGTGCTCGAAGGCGGCGGTGAGATTCTCGACAGCGAAAAGCCCCACTTCACGCGCAAGGAAATCAAGGACCATTGGCGTCTGGGTTGCCAATGCAAGGTAAAGGGCGACTTGAAGATACATGTCGACGAGTCTATCCTTGGCGTCAAGGAATATGAGTGCACCGTTATCTCCAACAAGAACGTGGCCACGTTCATCAAGGAGTTCAAGGTGCAGTTGCCTCCGGGCGAGCACATGGACTTCCTGCCCGGCTCCTACGCACAGATCAAGATACCGGCCTTCGACTGTATCGACTACGACAAGGACTTCGACAAGTCGCTCATCGGCGACGAGTATCTGCCCTCGTGGGAGAAGTTCGGCCTGTTCCCCCTGAAGTGTAAGAACCCCGAGCCCACCATCCGCGCCTATTCTATGGCCAACTATCCTGCCGAGGGCGACGTGTTCATGCTCACCGTGCGTATCGCCACGCCGCCGTTCAAGGCCGACAAGAGCGGCTTCATGGAGGTCAACCCCGGCATCGCCTCGTCGTATATCTTCTCGCTGAAGCCAGGCGACAAGGTCATCATGAGCGGACCCTTCGGCGACTTCCATCCGCACTTCGACTCTAAGCGCGAGATGATCTGGGTGGGCGGTGGCGCCGGCATGGCCCCGCTGCGTGCACAGATCATGCACATGACCAAGACGCTGCACACCACCGACCGTGAGATGCACTACTTCTATGGTGCCCGCGCCCTCAACGAGGTGTTCTATCTCGACGACTTCCTGGGCCTGGAGAAGGAGTATCCCAACTTCCACTTCCACCTGGCCCTTGACCGTCCCGACAAGGCTGCCGACGACGCTGGCGTGAAGTACACGCCGGGCTTCGTCCATCAGGTCATGCTCAACACCTATCTGAAGGACCACGAGGCCCCCGAGGACATCGAGTACTACATGTGCGGCCCTGGCCCCATGTCGAAGGCTGTGGTCTCCATGCTCGACTCGCTGGGCGTCGACCCCGAGAGCATCATGTACGACAACTTCGGTGGCTAAGGCAGTAGCCTCCATCATGCGTCCCTGCGACGTATCATAACAGACAAAAATCTTCAAAAATCTTTCAAAAATATACGTTCATTTTTGTTAGATTTTTGAAGATTTTTGTTTTCCCTCGACGACTAGCCTCCAAACTATCGACGACTAACCTCC
>CAMHDT010000057.1 GCA_946183985.1 uncultured Prevotella sp. | reverse complement strand
TCTTCGCCAACTCGTTCATGGCCAACGGCGAGGCCTGCGCCGCCTTCTGCGGACCCTTCTCGGCCAGTCACCACAAGTCGAGCCTCTTGATTGGCGGACAGTTCTCGTTCTACAACGCTGGCTCGAACACCAACTTCTCCAACCATGCCTACAAGATGGGACCCATGCACTATGGTATGCTGGAGCGCGGCACTAAGACGGCCTCGGGCTCTTATATTCTTATGCCTGCCACCATCGGTGCCTTCTCAGTGTGCTTCGGCAAACTGATGCACCACCCCGACACACGCAACCTGCCCTTCTCCTATCTTATCGCTTATGGCGAAACGATGTATCTGGTGCCAGGTCGCAACATCACCACCGTCGGACTGTATCGCGACATCAAGAAATGGCCCAAGCGCGACAAACGCTCAAAGCAGTCGAAGAAGTCTATCATCAACTTCGACTGGCTCAGCCCCTTCACCGTAGGTGAAATCATGCAGGGTATCGACATTCTGAAAGCACTGCGCAATGCCTCGGGCGACAATGTGACCACCTATAACTTCCACGAATATGTCATTAACGCCTCGTCGCTGAAGAAAGGGCTGAAATACTACGACATAGCACTGCGCATCTACATGGGTGCCGTGCTGAAACGAGCACAGAAAGAGGGATTCTTCGGCGAGCCCAAGTCTGAGATTGGAAAAGGTCAATGGTCAGACCTCAGCGGACTGCTGCTGCCCACTAGCGAGGAGCAGCGCCTTATCGATGATATCAAGAGCGGGCACATTGAGAACATCCAGCAGGTGCTCGACCGATTTGAGCACATCAACAACAACTATAGCGACTATCGCTGGGCATGGAGTTATCAACTTCTGCTCGACTACTACCACCTGGACCACCTCGATGATGCTGCCTGCGAGCGCATCCGCCAGGACTATGTCAAGGCCCGCCGCGCATGGATTGTCGAGATTCGAAAGGATGCCGACAAAGAATTTGCCATGGGCGATGTGGACCAGGAGGTGTATGAGGATTTCCTGTCGAAACTCGACCACGAAATTGACTATGAAAACTGAGATTTAAAATTGGAAATGATATGAAAATTAGATTTTTGCTTGCTATTGTCTGCATGGCACTGGGATTGAACGCTCAGGCAAAAGATTATCAGTTCGTGACGGTGCCGGGCGATATGATGAACACCCGCATCTATACCCTTGACAACGGACTGAGAGTCTATCTCTCGGTAAACAGCGAGAAGCCGCGCATTCAGACCTTCATCGCCGTGCGCACAGGCTCAAAGAACGATCCTGCAGAGACCACTGGTCTGGCACACTATCTGGAGCACCTCATGTTTAAGGGCACCAATAGTTTTGGCACCAACAACGCAGAGGCAGAGACACCGCTGCTCAACAAGATTGAGAACCTCTATGAGGAATACCGTCTGCTCAAGGATGCCGATGCACGCAAGGCCAAGTACCACGAAATTGACAGTATCTCGCAGGTTGCCGCACAGTATTTCATCCCCAACGAGTACGACAAACTCATGGCCGCCATCGGGGCTGAGGGTACCAATGCCTATACCAGCAACGATGTGACTTGCTATACCGAGGACATTCCCGCCAACGAGATTGACAACTGGGCACGCATCCAAGCCGACCGTTTCCAGAACATGGTCATCCGAGGCTTCCATACCGAGTTGGAAGCCGTCTACGAGGAGTATAACATCAGCCTCACTTCCGACCAGCGCAAACTCTTCAGCGCGGCCTGCAAGATGCTGTGGCCCAACCATCCTTATGGTCTTCAAACCACTATTGGAACTCAGGAACACCTGAAGAATCCCTCCATTACGAATATAAAGAACTACTTCAACAAGTGGTACCGACCGAACAACGTGGCCATCTGCATGGCTGGCGACCTTGACCCAGAGAAGACCATCGCCATCATCGACAAGTATTTCGCCTGTTGGAAACCTGGTGACGATGTAAGGCAGCCCACCTTTGCGCCACTGCCACCGCTCACACAGCCAAAGGACACTACCGTCATCGGGCAGGAAGCCGAGCAGATTTGGGTGGCATGGCGAGCCGAAAGAGCCAACGCCCTGCAGGCTGACACCCTCGAACTCATGGAGGATGTGCTCAGCAACGGACGCGCTGGTCTCTTCGACCTCGACCTCAACCAGGCCATGAAAGTGCAGCGCGCTGGTGCCACGGCCGAATTGCTACGCGACCACGGTGCCTTCTTTCTTATCGGATCGCCCAAGAAAGGCCAGAGCCTCAACGAGGTGAAAGCCCTCATGCTGGCTGAGATTGAGAAACTGAAGCAGGGTAATATTCCTGACAATCTGCTACCCAGCATCATTAACAATCGCAAACGCTCATACTACCAGTTGATTGAAAGCAATCGCGGACGTGCCGACATGTTTGTCGATGCCTTCATCAACGAAGTAGAATGGCAGCAAGAGGTGGGCAAGATTGACCGCATCTCAAAGATCACTAAACAGGAACTGGCTGACTTTGCCACTAGATTCTTCACCAACGGCTATATCACCGTTTATAAGGAACAAGGCACCGACACCCTGCAGAAGAAGATTGACAAGCCTGCCATTACCCCCATCCCCGCCAATCGCGACCAGATGAGTGCCTTTGTCAAGGACATCCAGAGTAAGCAGGTGGAACCCATACAGCCGCGCTTCGTAGACTTTGCCACCGACATGCAGACCACCAAGACCAAGAAGGGGCTGCCCATGCGCTATGTGAAGAGCGAGGCCGCAACGGCAAACGGCGGTCTGTTCATGCTCAACATGCGCTATGAATTCGGACGCCAGGCCGACAACCGCTACGGCACTGCCGCCAACTACCTCGAATTCCTCGGCACCGACAAATATTCGGCTTCGGAAATCAAACAGAAGTTCTACCAACTGGGATGCGACTTCCGCCTCAGCGAAGGTGCCGATGCTATCAATGTGCGTCTCAACGGTCTGAGCGAGAACATGGAGGCCGCCCTCATCCTGGCCGAGGAACTGATGCAGAATGCCAAGGCCGACAAGGAGGCCTACACAAAGATGGTGGGGCAGATTGTGAAGCGACGCAACGATGCCAAGAAGAGTCAGCGCACCTACTTCAACTATCTCTATGCCTATGGTGTCTACGGTTCACGCAACACCTATACCGACATGCTCAGCGAACAGCAACTGAACGAGGCCGACCCGCAGACCTTCGTCGACCTTATCAAGGATCTCAGCACCTATGAGCACAGCGTGGAATACTATGGTCCCATGAGCATGAAAGAGGTGGACGCCATCGTGAGCAAACACCACAAGACAGCAAAGAAACTGAAGGCCGTGCCGCAGAACAAGCCATATGAGCGTCTGACGGCCAACACCAACGAGGTATGGATAGCCCCCTACGAGGCCAAGAACATCTACATGCGCATGTACCACAATGAACAGCGGCCGTGGAACATTGGTGAGACTGCCGTACAGTCGGTATTCAATGAATATTTCGGCGGAGGCATGAACGGCATCGTCTTCCAGGAGATGCGCGAGGCCCGCGGACTGGCCTATAACGCCTCGGCCTATTATGCACGTCCAGACAAAAAAGGAGAGAACGAATACTACATGACGCACATCATCACGCAAAACGACAAGATGATGGACTGCATCAACCATTTCCACCACATCCTCAACGAACTGCCGGCCAGTGAGACAGCCTTCGGCGTAGCCAAGGAAGGACTCACTAAGCAACTGGCCACACTACGCACCACCAAGACGGCCATCTTCAGCATGTGGCACGCCATGAACAACCTTGGCCTTGACAGCGACCTCAACCAGCGAATCTACAACGACCTGCAGAAGGTGACGTTGCAAGACATCGTCGACTTCGAGAAAGCCAACATGGCCAACAAGCCCTACCGCTATATCATTCTGGGCGACGAAAGCCAACTGGACATGGAGGCACTTGGCAAGATTGGTCCCATCCGCCGTCTCACCACCGAAGAAGTATTCGGATATTAGGAAAGATGAGAGTTGAGAGATTCTACCATCCACCTTTCAAAAAAAACGAGACTCATGCTTGTGAGTTTCGTTTTTTTATTGTACTTTTGTACCCAATAACAACAAACCAAAAAGACAATGGCAACACCAGTAAAATTCAAGTATGCCCCAATGTTCCAGTTGGGCGAGGACAAGACCGAGTATAGACTGCTTTCCAAGGAAGGTGTAACCACCGCCGAATTTGAAGGCAAGCAAATCGTGAAAGTATCGAAAGAAGCCCTGACACTGCTGGCACAGCAAGCCTTCCACGATGTGGAGTTCATGCTGCGCCGCGAGCACAACGAACAGGTGGCCAAGATTCTGACCGACCCCGAGGCTTCAGAGAATGACAAATATGTGGCCCTGCAGTTCCTGCGCAACGCCGAGGTAGCATGCATGGGCATCCTCCCCTTCTGTCAGGATACCGGCACTGCCATCATCCATGGCGAGAAAGGCCAGCAGGTATGGACCGGCTTTGAAGACGAAGAAGCCCTGTCGCTGGGTGTCTATAACACCTTCACACAAGACAACCTGCGCTATTCGCAGAATGCTCCGCTCAACATGTACGACGAGGTGAACACCCGCTGCAACCTGCCCGCACAGATTGACATTGAAGCCTGCGAAGGTGCAGAGTATAAGTTTGTGATGGTAGCCAAGGGCGGCGGCTCAGCCAACAAGACCTACTTCTATCCCATGACCAAGGCCACCATCCAAAACGAGGGAACGCTCATCCCCTTCCTCGTAGAGAAGATGAAGTCATTAGGCACTGCTGCCTGCCCGCCCTATCACATCGCTTTCGTCATTGGCGGCACCTCTGCCGAGAAAAACCTGCTCACCGTGAAACTGGCCTCCATCAAATACTACGACTCACTCCCCACCACTGGCGATGAGACCGGCCGCGCCTTCCGTGACATCGACCTCGAAGAGAAACTGCTAAACGAAGCACACAAAATAGGTCTGGGAGCACAGTTTGGCGGCAAATATCTGGCCCACGACATCCGCGTCATCCGCCTGCCCCGTCATGGAGCCTCCTGCCCCATCGGCATGGGTGTCAGTTGCTCGGCCGACCGCAACATCAAGGCCAAGATCAATGCCGACGGCATCTGGCTGGAGAAGATGGACGCCAACCCCTCAGAGTTGATTCCCGCCGAGTATGCCAAGGCTGGTGAAGGAAAGAACACCATCGAGATTGACCTAAACGAAGGCATTGACGCCGTCCGCAAGGAACTCTCCAAGTACCCCGTCTCCACCCGCGTCAACCTGAAAGGTACCATCATCGTAGCCCGCGACATTGCCCACGCCAAACTCAAGGCACGCATTGACGCTGGTGAGCCTATGCCTGAATACTTCAAGAAATACCCCGTGCTCTATGCCGGACCTGCCAAGACACCAGAGGGCTATCCCTGCGGATCCATGGGCCCCACCACGGCAAACCGCATGGACCCCTACGTAGACGAGTTCCAGAGCCTCGGCGCCTCGCTCGTCATGATTGCTAAAGGCAACCGCAGCGACATCGTCACCGAGGCCTGCAAGAAGCACGGAGGTTTCTATCTGGGCAGCATCGGCGGTGTAGCAGCCGTCCTCTCGCAATCAAGCATTAAGAGCATCGAATGCGTAGAATATCCCGAACTGGGAATGGAAGCCATTTGGAAGATAGAGGTGGAAGACTTCCCCGCCTTTATTCTTGTCGATGACAAGGGCAACGATTTCTTCAAGCAACTGAAGCCTTGGACACCATGCGCAAAATAGCATACATCATTGCCGCACTCAGCATATTCGCCACCGCCTCAGCACAGACACCTGTGCTGAGGCACGGCGACTGTATGCCTATGCAGGAAAACACGAGCGTACCCTCACACCAGCAGGCCTCCCGCCGTCTGCCCGCCATCAACACCCAGTGGGACGCCAGCAGGACTTACCATCAGGCCGTGTTGCTCATCGAGTTTGCCGACGAGGGATTCACACTCTCCGATGACCCGCATGCCTACTATGATGCCATGTTCAACCAGCAAGGTTACAGCCAGCGCCAAGGTGCCGGCAGTTTCGCCGACTACTTCCGCGACCAGTCACGCGGACTGTTCAACCTGCAGTGCGACATCTACGGCCCCTATAAGGTCAGCACCAAGGCACAGCCCTACGACAATCCCACAGAAGACACGAGAAACTTTGGTTCCAATGTCATGAGAGAAGCCACACAAATGTGGATTGGCGCCAACCCAAGCCTCAACTACAAGCAATATGACTGGAACGGTGACGGCACCATAGAGCAAGTCATCTATATCGCAGCAGGCAAGACAGGCAACCAGGATGCATCAGAGTGCTACGGCTACATATGGCCCAACACCTCCTCTTTCAGTACCATCAAAGCACCCGACGAAACAATAATCAACTCCTACACCATCAGCAATGAGACATGGAACAACGGTACCTCCTGCGGCATCGGCACCATCTGCCACGAATATGCCCATAGTCTTGGCCTTCCCGACATCTACCCCGCCCACAACGGATGGATCTTTTCCGCCGTCGACGAATGGGACCTCATGGACGGCGGCAACTTCACCAACTACGGCTCATGTCCGCCCAACTTCTCCCCCCTTGAGAAAATGCTTCTAGGCTGGTATACGCCCATAGAACTGACCACCAGCACCACCATCACCAACATGAAGCCACTGGCCGAAGACGGCGACGCTTATATTGTGAAACACACCGACGACGAATACCTGCTGCTCGAAAACCGTCAGCAGCGCGGATGGGATGTAGGCGCACCAGGCAAAGGACTCATCGTCTACCATGTCAACTACAAGCCACAAAACTGGAAAGGCAATTCCGTGAACGACACCCAGGACAAACCGAACTACCATCTCGTGGCTGCCGACAACCGCAACGACTATAACACATGTGTTGCCTACATAAAGACAGCAGGATTGAAGCAGTATGCAAAATCCAACAGGATGAACAGCAATGTGTTCAGCCTCGCCCCCTATCCCTGGGAAGAAACTGCAGAGACCATTCATGACAGCCTCACTGACACATCGCTACCCGCTACAGAAATGTATAACAATAACACCCAAAGTAGCACATTACTATCAAAGCCTATCACCCACATCACCATGACCGCCGACGGTCTCATATCCTTCGACTTCATGGGAGGCGACCCCACAGGCATTAAGGACCTCACCCCAGCCCTCTCCCTCGGAGAGGGGGCCGTCTACGACCTCAGCGGACGCAAGACCTCCACAGGTAAGAGAGGCATCTACATCATCCGCCTGTCTGATGGCACCATCAAGAAAGTATTTAAATAAACTTTATATTTATTTTTAAACAACAAAAAAACAATGAGAGTAATTATTGAACCCAACTATGATTTGATGTCGCAATGGGCAGCAAATTATGTGGTAGCGAAAATCAACGCCGCAAAACCCACAGCAGAAAAGCCTTTCGTACTTGGACTACCCACAGGTTCAAGCCCCATCGGCATGTACCGCGGACTGGTAAAAGCCTATCAGGAAGGTCGTGTTTCGTTCAAGAACGTGGTCACGTTCAACATGGACGAATACGTAGGCCTGCCCGTAGAGCACCCGGAAAGTTACCACTCCTTCATGTTCACCAACCTGTTCAACCACATCGACTGCCCCAAAGAGAACATACACATCCTCAACGGCAATGCACCCGATCTCGCCGCCGAGTGCGCCAACTATGAGAAGGAAATAGAGAAGTTCGGAGGCATCGACCTCTTCCTCGGAGGCATCGGCCCCGATGGGCACATCGCCTTCAACGAGCCAGGCTCCAGTCTCTCCAGCCGTACTCGTCAGAAGACCCTCACCACCGACACCATCATCGCTAACAGCCGCTTCTTCGACAACGACATCAACAAAGTGCCGAAGACGGCTCTTACCGTAGGCGTGGGCACCGTGATGGCAGCCAAGGAAGTGATGATTCTGGTCAACGGCCATGCCAAGTGCCGCGCCCTACAGGCCGCTGTCGAAGGCTCGGTGAACCACATGTGGACCATCTCTGCCCTGCAGATGCACCAGCACGGCATCATTGTGGCCGACGATGCCGCCTGCGACGAACTGAAGGTGGGCACCTACCGCTACTTCAAGGATATTGAGCGCAACAACCTCATCTAAGTTTTTCTGCCGTCTCAAACATTATACCCTCCAGAGGTAATCATTTTACCCACGGAGGGTAAATTGTTTATCCGCGGAGGGTAAAAACAGATAAATCCATGTTTCGTATCAGTATGAAAGCACTATTAAATGTCCTTTCATATACTCAAAAAATCTTTGACCTAGGGTCTGTGCACCACGGGCATCAAAGTGCAGACGGTCACGCTGTAGGGTGAGGTCTGCTGCATCGACCACATGAAAATTAGGATCCTCACGTTGCAGGCGTTCGAGGGCTTCTACCACTTGTGGGGTGCGCATGCGACTGCCCTTGGCATAAGTACCGCAGACCACGGGCAGGCACAGGTATTTCTTCTTGCCAGTTGTTGCAGCCAGGTGCTGGCGCAAGTGAGCAACAACGGCTTTCAGATTATCATAATAGCGGTCGGGGGCTTCGCAGTCGCTCTCGCCCTGATGCCAGACGAGGCACTTGATGTCGTAATCCTGCGGCAGGTGTGGCAGACAGTCGTCAATCTGCTGCTCAAAGGCTTTGAGCAGTGAGCGACCACCATGGCTGGCAGAGGTAGTGCTGCGAAGGAACATGCTGTCGGCACTCCAATAAAGATGGTGGGTACTGCGTTTGCAGGCAGGGTCGATAGCGGTGCCGCCATCGGTATGTTTGATGACATAGAAGGGGCGCTGCCAATGTTCCTCTAACTGATGATAGACCATGGCATCGAAGCCCCAACTCTGTTCTATGCCCGGCTTGGCTACACGAGGACTGAAGGGTACGAAGGTGCCATCAGCGGTCTCATAATCACCACTGCCGTAACTCCACTGGCAGTATTTGTATGTTTTCAGTTCGTCAGGAAGTGCACTTAGGGGCACACGACCATCGGCGTTCGACTGACCTGCCACGAGTATCACGGGCACGCTGAGCGCGATGATGCTGTCGTAATTCAGCAGATAGGTGTCGTACTGGGTTTGGAAAGGTTTGTAGGGCGATGGCACCTGACAGGCCGGAATGAAGAGGCTGCTGACGACAGATGGCCAATCATCTGCTTTTATCCGGTATAGTTGGAAGGTGGCGCTGACGGGGCCGTCGCCAACCTGCCATCCAGGGAACTTTGTCTTAGCAAACTTTGGTCCCTGCCCACTGACTGCGGCGTTGACGGTGAGAACGATGCCTCGGTCAGTCTGCTCGAAGTTGAGATTGAGGGAGTCGCCCACGACAAGCACACCATTGCCGTCTTTGTCAGAAAGGAGGGCAGCATCAATGCCGGCATGGTTGCCCTCGAAGTAGAGGTCATCCATGTGCTTGGCCCAAAAGCCGTAGCGGTTGGCTTGCTGTCGGCCCGGATAAGAAGCGAAGGGACCGTAGCCTATCCACTGCACGCGGTCGATGCTTTTGTCTAAGAGATAAGCCAGTCCGAGTTCCGAGCGGAACACGTTGGCCGTGTCGGGTGTAAGGGTGAAAGTGATGTTGCAGCCCTCGGCGATGTTCTGCTGCACCTCGGCTTTTACTTCCTTACTGTCAAGGGGCAGTAGATATTTCTGCAGCAGTCGTCCTTTCTGCGTGATGCGTTCAGCCATCGTTGGCTTGCGGCCTGTGCGAATGGCCTGTTCCTGCACTAATTCCATGGGGTTGCCTGAACCTGTCCACACGGTGTAGGGCTTGTTCAGCACAAACGACTGGTGTAGGAAGGTGTGACCATCAGCATCTGTGAGTGCAAAGTGGAGAGCGTAGAGCGCACTGTCTATCACCTCCTGAGGAATCATTGGCAGCGGGAACCTGTAAGGAACGGTGGTGTGGGGAGGACAGTCAGGGCTAAATGAACCTTTATCCACGGTATCACGATTAAGCGTCAATGCCCAATTGAAAGTGACATGGTCCTTCAAGTCAATGAAATCAAACCTATTGGTTATTGACAGGTTGGCTGCCAAAGATCCGCAGCCTTGTATGCCGACGAAAGCACGGGCGTAGTTATGCTGCAACTCATAGTAGTTAGGCAGGGGCGTGCGGTCGGCATAGAGCAGGCCATCGGTGCCGAAGTTGCCTTTCATCTCAAAACCGCTAGTCTCGGAGGTATATACCTTCTGGTCGCGCTCACTCCCATCGGTACGCCAGCGCGAAAATTCAGTTGGTACTGCTAAGCCCTCCCCTCCTTCGGAGGGGGCGGGGGAGGTATTAAACGGCATTCCTTGGTCGGCCCACTCCCAGACGGAGCCGCCTGCGATGCCTGGCGTACGTTCGATGATGTCCCACTGACGGTCGTGGTCTTCAAACGAGATGCCCAGAGTATGGCAGTATTCTGTGAAGATGACGGGACGATCAAGATGCTGATAGAAGCCGCCTATCTGTTCCGTAGTTGGATAGTGGGGGGCATAGACGGGCGCCTTCGACGGGAACGGATGCCCATTGGTCCCACCAGCCTTCTCCCAGAATTTTCTAAAGTAGGAGCCAACCTGCGGGAAACAGTATGGCCGCGAAGGGTCGATATGCCCCACATAATCGCCTACCTCTACGCAGGTCTGCGGCAACGGGTTCTCGTTGCCTACACTCCACACGATAACCGACGGATGGTTCTTGTCGCGACTGACAGTAGCCTGCGCACGTGTCATCAAAATGTCCTGATAACTGCGTTTGCTAAGGTGCTTGTCGCCAAAGCCGAAGGGCACCTCGCTAACGAGATAGAAACCCAGTGAGTCGGCCAGTTCGTAGAAACGAGGTTCGCGGGGATAGTGACTCAAGCGCATATAGTTGACCGATGCCTCCTTCATCATGTGCATGTCCTTAAGGGTAAGGGCATCAGAAATAACCTTCACCGTATAAGGGTCTGTCGAGTGCGCATTGACACCACGCAGTTTGACGGATTGGCCATTCACCTTCAGGATGTTTCCGTCAATGCTGATCTCACGGATGCCAATCTTCTGTGTGAAAGTCTGTAGTGTTTTGCCTTCTTCTTTTACGCAAACGCGCAACGTATATAAATATGGAGTCTCAGCCGTCCACAATTGGGGGTCGATTATCTTTTCGCCTGTGGAGACCACCTTGCCAGTGGCATCAAGAATCTCATAGTTCGTGGTGGTCTGTGGTGTTGCATTGGCTATCTCCGTCTTTACGGTCACCTCGCCATTGATTTTCGTGGTTACAGTGAGGTCGGAGAGATGGGTGAGCGGCACAGGAAAGAGTGTCACATCGCGGAAGATGCCCATGGTAGCCCAGTCGTCAAAGCAGTCGAACTCGTAGCCTTTGAACTGACTGTAGACGCGCATGGCTAACTGCTGCGGTTCACCTTTGAAGGCCTTCTTTGTGAGATAGGGTGTGAGGTCAAAGAGGCAGGTGTTGTAACCGCTTTCCCATGTACCCACATATTGGTCGTTGAGCCAGAGGTCATAGCCTCGCAACACGCCGTCGAGCCGAATAATGACCTGTTGTCCCTTCCACCCCTTTGGCACGGTGAAGGTGGTACGATAATAGCCAGTGAGCGAGTCGGGATAGTTGTATTTCGGTTCGGAGAAGCCGTAGGGTTCCCAGCAGCCCGGCACAGGGATGGTGCCCCAGGTGACATCCCTGTCAGGAACGGTCTTGTCATCGCTGATGCCTTTCACCACCTTCAGTTGCCACTCGCCGTTAAGGCTCTTCAAAAGGCTGGGGTCAGTGACAGGCCAGATGTCCTTGAGGGCATCGCCTCTGTCAGCACTTGCCGTTATGACGGCCATGCTCATGAAAACAAGGAGAAAGATTTTTCTCATCGCGGAACATATTGGAGAATGAACTGTTCTGCCACAGGCAGGAAACGGTCATGGCCTTTGGAATTAAGATGGGCAGTGTCAGTACCCTTTCCCCCCTGAAAGTAGATTTTGCGAAACTTTTCGCTCGTGGCATAGATATTACTTCTGCGGGCAGCATCAAAAACAGGAATGCCGTAACTGCCACACACTTCTATCATGGCATCGACCACCTGCTGACGCGGACTGCCCACAAAGTTCTCGCAAGCCCAAGGGGTGAAGAAGAATATCTGGGCATGAGGATATTTTTCTATCAGGCCCTGGCAAAGAATAGCCAGACGCTCCTTGAAGGTGTCAATGCCTATTGAATCAATACGTCCCTGCGAGGCATCATTATGCCCGGCAATCACCACCACATAGTCAAGCGAATCGTTCATATAGGCATAACGCTTATACATGCCATTGCCCCATTTCTGTAGGTCAAGGGCTATGCAGTTGCCATTCTTGCCATAGTTATAATACTGCATACCATGTCTCTTTGCAAACTTATAGTGCCAGGTGTATTCAATAGGGTCACGGTGGTTGCGCACGTAACTGTCGCCAATCACACCGATTTTCTTGCCTTTCAGCGGGTCAAAGGCCGACATTTCTTTTATGACAGGCAGGATGGCCTTGCCCCAATATGATGCCAGCACCTGTGCGCCTTGCTCATTGGGATGCAGCCAATAGGACTTGCCACGGGCGTCCTTCTCTTCGAAGATGTCGGTCTTATAGTGCTGCCTAAAGTAGCCGTAAGCCTCGCTATCGCCGATGTGCACATGACCTGGCTTGCATTGAGCCACCACCTGCGAGAAACAATCGTAATAGGCATCTAACAGTTTCAGGCTTTTCTTTGAAGCAACAGAGCCTCCTTTTGTCACATAGTCAGGATAGTACCAGATGGGCTTGTTGAGCACCACATGGGCGTCGGGCCAGAGTGCGAGCAGCGAATCAATGATGGTACAAAGATTGGCGGCATAGTTATCGGGAGTGGTATGCTCGTTGCGCGGACGCTCCACGGTGTCGTTGGTACCCAGCATGATGCTGAAGATGAGTGGCATGTCGGGATGTTCTCTGACAAGCGAACGGGTGCTGGCCACCACATCGGCAAAGTAGGACTTGTCGTCTGCCGGCACCACATCGGCCTTATTTGGAAGGAAATGATAGGTGGTCTTGCCGCTACGGCCACAATTGCGGAAATAGACGGTGTCTATGTCTTCCTGCTGGCACAGCCAACGGGCGCACTGTGCTGGCGGAGCCGTTAACTCGCGCTGCTGGTGCAGTGCACCATAGGTGATGCTATTACCAATGAACACGATGTTATAACTGTGTTTCTGAGACATTACTGCCCCCGTTGTGAGCAGGCAGAGCAGCGTAAAGAGTATCTTTTTCATTTGGTAACGGGTATGACATAAAACTTACGGTTGGGTTGGAAGTCGAGCATCCACTGGTCCATGATGATATGGTCGTCGAGGGCTTTTATCTTCAACGTGTGATGACCACTGTTCACTTTTACAGGTGTTGTCTTCAAGGCCTGTCCACGCAGCACGCTTGTCTTCCAGAATTCGGAACGGTATTTTTCCTTCAGCGAGATGACCACGGGCTCTTGGTCGTCAATAGTGACCTGATAGCGCAGGTCGCCCCTGTCGTTAGGCTGTGTGGGAATCATGGCCGTGTAGAGCATGGCCTCCCCTTGCTGCGCCGTCTCGAATTCATAGATAAGTTGACCGCCCTTGGGAATGCTGACGGCATTCATCGAATGACCGAGCATCTGGATAATAGCGAGGCCTTCAGTGGCATCTTGGAAGTCGCAGGCATTGCGGGCGACATAGTCGTCAGAGGGGAGCAAGTCGTTGACAGGTAGCGTGGGGCGACGGATACCCTGCTGCTCGGCATCGGTGGGCAGGTAGGGCAGCAATGGCGGATTAAACACGTTCAGGTCGCGTGGCATCATGTTCATAATGCCATGCCACTTGCCACCAGACAACTCATTATTATAATAATCGGTGAGTTGCTGTATGTCGCGATAGGAACGCACGCTTAGCGTAGCCATTTGCTTCATGTAAACGTCGCGGCCCTCCATGGCCTGGCCGGTCTGCCCTTGATAGCGGGAACGGGCCATCTGCGCAAAGAGATGCTTGTCGGCCATGGCCCTTGCACCTTTCACAGGATATTCAATGGCGGCAAAATAGGCATCACGCAACTCGGGGCGAATGGAGGACTTTACCTCATCGACAGTTTTCACCACTGCGGCATAGGCATTGAGGTAGCGATTGGTCTCATTGCCAAACTCGTTGGTAAACTCGGTGTCGACCACCTGTGAGCGACCCCGTGGATAAGCCTTTCGGTCGGCCAGTTCCACCTGCGTCCAGCCCATGAACTCCGGCTTGCGGATGCCACACAGTCGATAGAACTCCTTCATGGCAGGAAAGAGTTTCTGACCTACTTCCTCGCCAAACTGGGTGCAGAGCCAGTTCTGTAAGTGATTGTTGATGGTATTGGGATGAATAGCATCGATATTCCACGCCATATCGAGGAAGAACTCCAAATCATAGGCGGCCACCTTCGGATCGTGGACATTCACAATCCACAACCTGCGGCAGTTATGGTCATAGGCGGCTTTCATTTCAGAATAGACAAGACCAGGCTGTGTCGTTGTCAGCCATATATAGTCGTGGGGGCGTCCCCAGTAGGAAAGGTGATAGTAGACACCTCCCCCACCCTGTCGTTTCTGTTGCTCGGCATCACTCAGACGGGTCATATAACCATAGTTGTCGTCGCACCACATCAGGGTCACATCATCAGGCACCTGCAAGCCACTCTCCATGATTTCCAGCACTTCTTTATAGGGGATGAACACCTGCGGCACCTTCTCAACATCCTTGTTATAATACTTGCGGATGAGTTCACGCTGGTCATCAATAACCTGCTGCAGGCCGTCGAGTTTCTCCTTTTTGGTCTTCACACCCTCCATGGAGCCATCGTGGATGCCGCGCATGCCAATAGTAAAGAACTCTTCCGAGCCTTTTACCTCTTTCAGGCGCTCTATCCAGTACTGCTGCACCTGCTCACGGTTGGTCATATAGTTATAGGCGCCTCGCACGGAATGGTCCCACTCGGCCACATTGTTCCTTAAGAGAGGCTCACAGTGGCTGGTACCGATAAGGATGCCGCACGAGTCGGCCATCTCCTTATTGCCGGGGATGGTGAAGAAACCGGGTGTACCCGTATGCATGCCAGGCCAGATGGCATTGGCACGCAGACGGAGCAGCAACTGGAAGATGGCTTTATAGGTCTTAGGACCCATCGCACCGAACTGGTCAGTCTTCTCGTAATGCTTCCATGCCCAGTTGCGCAGGCTCCAGTCCTCATCGTTGATGAAGATGCCGCGGTAGGCCACCGATGGTGTGTGCTCATAAAAGAAATCGCTGTCGATGGTGAGTTGTGTCTTGCGTTCCGGCACCACATCGCCCCACCACACCCATGGCGAGACGCCGGCCATACGCGACAACTCAAGCAGTCCATAGGCCGTACCACGACCATTATGTCCTTCCACCACAATCTGACCTTTGGCATTGATGCTGATGCGGAAGCCATCGTCGGTGCCGTGCCCCTGGATGATGCGGATGGCTGCCTGTCGGGATGCCACGGGCTTCATGCCAGTGACTTGTTCCATATCACTACTGAACATCTGGAGGGCGATGGTCACCACTGGGTCAGTCTTGCCCACCACTTGATAACTCACGGGATGCTGCCCATCAAACCACACCACATCGGC
>CAMHDT010000056.1 GCA_946183985.1 uncultured Prevotella sp. | reverse complement strand
CTGCAGCAGGAGGCCGCCCGCAAACTGGGTTTCACCGTGAGCCAGACCATGATGGTGGCACAGCATCTGTATGAAAACGGACGCATCACCTATATGCGTACCGACTCGGTCAACCTGTCGGGGCTCTGCATCAATGCCTCCAAGGAAACCATATCCAGCCTCTATGGCAATGAATACAGCAAGGTGCGCCAGTATCACACCAGTTCAAAAGGCGCACAGGAGGCCCACGAAGCCATCCGCCCCACCTATATGGAGCAGGCCACCATCGAAGGCACCGCGCAGGAACGCCGTCTCTACGACCTCATCTGGAAACGCACCGTGGCCAGTCAGATGGCTGATGCCGACATCGAGAAGACCACTGTGAACATCAGCGTGGAGTTTGCCCCCGAGTCAGCCGCATCAGACATCGCAGCCACAAACACGCCACTCGAATTCATCGCCATGGGCGAAGTGGTGAAGTTCGACGGTTTCCTGAAAGTATACCGCGAATCGGTCGACGACGACGAAGAAGACGACAACAAAGACGAATTGGCACACGTGCTGCCGCCACTGAAAAAAGGCGTTGAACTCACACGACGCGAGATTGCAGCCATCGAGCGCAACAGTCAGGGTCCGCAGCGCTACACCGAAGCATCGCTGGTGCACAAACTGGAGGAACTGGGCATCGGACGCCCGTCGACCTATGCACCCACCATCTCGACCATACAGCAGCGCGAATATGTGGTGAAAGGCGACAAGAAAGGCGAGGAACACCACTATGCCGTCATCACGCTGAAAGGCAAGCAGATAACACAGAAGATGCGCACCGAACTCACAGGCTCGGACAAAGGCAAACTGATGCCTACTGACATCGGCATCGTGGTCAACGACTTCCTCATGCAACACTTCCCCAGCATCATGGACTACAACTTCACCGCCAAGGTGGAACAGGAGTTCGACAAGATTGCCGAAGGCAAGCAGAAGTGGAACAAAATAATGACCACCTTCTACAAGGATTTCGAACCCAACGTAGAGAAAACCATGAACGCACGCTCGGAGCACAAGGCCGGCGAGCGAAAACTGGGCATCGACCCCAGGTCGAAGAAACCCGTGTTCGTCAAGATAGGACGCTTCGGACCCGTGATACAGATAGGCACCGCCGAAGACAAGGACAAACCGCAGTTTGCACACATGCCGAAAGAACTGAGCATGGAGAGCATCACACTCGAACAGGCACTCGAACTGTTCAAACTGCCGCGAATGCTAGGACAATATGAAGACGAGCCCATCACCGTGGGAACAGGACGCTTCGGACCATACGTGCTCCACAAAAAGACATACACATCGCTGCCAAAGGGCACAGATCCCATGGCCGTGACCATTGCCGACGCCGTCAGACTCATTGAGGAAAAGCGCAAACAGGACGCACAGAAGCACCTGAAGAGTTTCGACGAAGACAGCAAACTGGAAGTGCTCAACGGACGCTACGGTCCATACCTGGCCTACGACGGCGCCAACTACCGGCTGCCTAAGAACATGCACGACCGCGCCAAGGATCTGACCTACGACGAGTGCATGAAAATCATCAACAAATAGCACGGCATGAAAAGAATCATCCTCGTGGGCTACATGGGAGCCGGCAAAACCACCGTGGGCAGGGCGCTCTCAAAAGAACTCGGCCTGCCCTTCTATGACCTCGACTGGTATATAGAAAGCCGCCGGCGCAAAACCGTGTCGGAACTCTTTCAGGAGATTGGCGAGGAAGGATTCCGCACAATAGAGCGCAACATGCTGCACGAAGTGGCCGAGTTTGAGAATGTCATCATCAGTTGCGGCGGCGGAACGCCATGCTTCTTCGACAATATGGACTACATGAACCAGCAGGGACAGGTGGTCTATCTCAAGGCAACGCCACAGGTGCTCTACAACCACCTGCTCATGGGAAAAGGGCGCCGCCCCCTGCTCGAAGGCAAGACGCCCGAGGAACTCATCGCCTTCATCAGCGAGCACCTCAAGCAGCGCGAGCCCTACTACACAAAGGCGCACTATCAACTTGACGTAAGTCTCATGGACAACCACGAGAAAATAAGACTCACCATAGAACAATTAAAGAAAATCCTTGACCTATAGGACCCATAAGACCCATAAGACCTATAAGACCCATAAGACCTATCAACAATTATGAAGAAATGGACCATCGACGACGCCCGCGAACTCTATAACATCAATGGGTGGGGCACGAGTTACTTCGGTATCAACGACAAAGGAAACGTCTATGTGACGCCCTCTAAGGACGATGCGCAGATTGACCTGCGCGAGGTGATGGACGAACTGTCGCTGCGCGATGTCACAGCACCGGTGCTGCTGCGCTTCCCCGACATACTCGACAACCGCATCGAGAAAACCTGGAGTTGCTTCAAAAAGGCCGCCAAGGAATATGAATACAAGGGCGACAACTACGTGGTCTACCCCATCAAGGTGAACCAGATGCAACCCGTGGTGGAGGAAATCATCAGCCACGGACGCAAGTTCAACCTCGGCGTAGAAGCAGGATCAAAGCCAGAACTGCACGCCGTCATCGCCGTCCAGTGTCAAAGCGACTCCATCATTGTGTGCAACGGCTATAAAGACGAGAGTTATATTGAACTGGCACTGCTGGCACAGAAGATGGGCAAGCAGATTTTCATCGTGGTGGAGAAGCCCAACGAACTCGATGTCATCGCACGCGTAGCCAAGCAACTCAACGTTAGGCCCAACATAGGCATACGCATCAAACTGGCCAGCAGCGGCAGCGGCAAATGGGAAGAAAGCGGCGGCGACGCCTCAAAGTTCGGACTCACCAGTGCCGAACTGCTCGAAGCACTGGAAGTGCTCGACAAGAAAGGCATGCGCGACTGCCTGCGACTCATCCACTTCCACATTGGTTCGCAGATTACGAAAATTCGCCGCATTCAGACGGCACTGCGCGAGGCATCGCAGTTCTATATCCAACTGCACAAGATGGGTTACAACGTTGACTTCGTGGACTGCGGCGGCGGACTCGGCGTCGACTACGACGGCACACGCTCACCCTCGTCGGAGAGCAGCGTGAACTACAGCATACAGGAGTATGTCAACGACTGTATCTACACCTTCGTCGATGCAGCCAACAAGAACAGTCTCCCACACCCCAACATCATCACCGAAAGCGGACGCTCGCTGGCGGCACACCACTCGGTACTGGTCATCAACGTGCTGGAAACGGCATCGCTACCGGAAATGCCCGAGGAGTTTGAACCCGACGAGAACAGCCACCAGTTGGTGAAAGACCTCTACGAGATATGGGATAACCTGTCGCCACGCAACGTGCTCGAAGACTGGCACGACGCTCAGCAGATTCGCGAAGAGGTGCTCGACCTCTTCAGCCACGGCATCGTCGACCTGAAGACACGTGCCGAGGTAGAGGCTATGTACTGGAGCGTCTGCCACGAAATTAATGCTCTGGCCAAAAACCTGAAGCATGTGCCGGAGGAACTGATGAATATCGACAAACTGCTGGCCGACAAATATTTCTGCAATTTCTCACTTTTCCAGAGCCTGCCCGACCTCTGGGCCGTGGACCAGATATTCCCCATCATGCCCATACAGAGACTCGACGAGCGGCCCACACGCAACGCAACGCTGCAGGACATCACCTGCGACAGCGACGGAAAAATATCCAACTTCGTCACCAATCGTCACAACTCGCACTCACTCCCAGTACATGCACTTAAGAAACGCTCAAATTCCAGTCGCTCGCAAGGCGAGAACGAGGATTATTACCTCGGCGTCTTCCTCGTCGGGGCATATCAGGAAATACTCGGCGACATGCACAACCTCTTTGGCGACACCACAGCCGTGCATGTGTCGGTGAAAGACGGACACTACCACATTGACCAGATTATCGACGGAGAGACAGTGGCCGAGGTGCTCGACTATGTGCAGTACGACCCCAAGAAACTGGTGCGCCAACTGGAAGTATGGGTCACGAAGAGCGTCAAGGCAGGAAAAATAACCCTGGAAGAAGGCAAGGAGTTCCTCAGCAACTACCGCTCAGGGCTCTATGGCTACACCTATCTTGAATAATTATTTTCAAACCTTTATATTATAAAGAGAAAAACAATGGCTGAAAAATTAGAAGTGAAGGAACTCGACCAAGTGGTCGTGCGATTCTCTGGAGATTCCGGCGACGGTATGCAGTTGGCTGGAAACATCTTCTCTACGGTATCGGCTACCGTAGGCAACGGTATCTCAACATTTCCTGACTATCCTGCCGACATCCGCGCCCCGCAAGGCTCACTCACCGGCGTGTCAGGATTCCAGGTCCACATCGGTGCCGGCAAGGTCTTCACACCTGGCGACAAGTGCGATGTACTGGTAGCCATGAACGCTGCGGCACTGAAAACACAGTACCGCTATGCCAAGCCAGGCGCAACCGTCATTATCGACACCGACTCGTTCGGGCCGAAAGACCTGGAGAAGGCACAGTTCAAGACAGAAGACTACCTCGGCGAGATGGGCATCGACCCAGACCGTGTTATCCAGTGCCCGCTCACCACAATGGTAAAGGACTGTCTGGCAGACACAGGCATGGACAACAAGGCCATGCTGAAGTGCCGCAACATGTTCGCCTTGGGACTGGTGTGCTGGCTCTTCGACCGCAACCTCGACCTCGTGGCCAACTTCCTTCGCGAGAAATTCGCCAAGAAACCTGCCATTGCCGAAGCCAACATCAAGGTGATTCAGGCAGGATACGACTATGGTCACAACACTCACTCTTCGACCATCAACGTTTACCGGGTGGAGTCGAAAGAGAAAGTGCCCGGCCGATACATGGACATCACCGGCAACAAGGCCACGGCCTATGGATTCATTGCCGCTGCAGAGAAAGCCGGACTGAAACTGTATCTGGGCTCCTATCCCATCACGCCGGCCACCGATGTGCTTCACGAACTGTCGAAGCACAAGTCGTGTGGCGTCATCACCGTGCAGTGCGAAGATGAAATCAGCGGCTGCGCCTCAGCCCTTGGTGCTTCGTTTGCAGGTGCCCTCGGTGTCACTTCTACTTCTGGCCCTGGCATCTGCCTCAAGTCGGAAGCCATGAACCTGGCCGTTATCATGGAACTGCCGCTCGTGGTGCTTGATGTGCAGCGCGGCGGTCCTGCAACGGGTCTGCCCACAAAGAGCGAACAGACCGACCTTCTGCAGGTCCTCTTTGGCCGAAACGGTGAGAGCCCCATGCCGGTGATGGCTGCAACCAGTCCTACCGACTGCTTCGATGCCGCCTATCAGGCTTGCAAGATAGCCCTTGAGCACATGACACCCGTTGTGCTGCTCACCGATGCCTTCGTGGCTAACGGCTCCGGTGCCTTCCGTCTGCCAGACCTCAATGGTCTCGATCCCATCAATCCGCCATACGTTCCTGAGGAACTGAAAGGCAAGTGGACACCCTACATGCGAGCCGAGAACGGCACCCGCTACTGGGCCGTGCCTGGACGCGAAGGCTTTGCCCACATCCTCGGCGGCCTGGAGAAAGACAGCAACACCGGTGCCATCTCTACGAATCCAGAGAACCATGACTTGATGACGCGTCTGCGCCAGCAGAAGATTGCCAACATTGAAGTGCCAGACCTGGAAGTTGAAGGCGATGTGGACGATGCCGACCTGCTCATCGTAGGCTTCGGCTCTACCTATGGACACCTCCGTTCGGCCATGGACGAACTGCGTGCATCGGGCAAGAAAGTAGCCCAGACCCACTTCAAGTATCTGAATCCTCTGCCCAAGAACACCTCAGAAGTGCTCCAGCGCTACAAGAAAGTGGTGGTAGCCGAACAGAACATGGGTCAGTTGGCCGCCTATTTGCGCATGAAAGTCGACAATTTCGTCCCCTTCCAGTTCAATCAGGTAAAAGGTCAGCCCTTCGTGGTCGAAGAGTTAGTCAACGCATTCGAGGACATCTTGAAAAAGTAAAAAGGAAAAAAGTAAAAAGGTAAAACGATTATGAGTTATACAGCACAAGATTTCAAGAAAGGCCAGCCTCGTTGGTGCCCTGGTTGCGGCGACCACTTCTTCCTGGCTTCACTGCATAAGGCCATGGCCGAAATAGGCGTGGCTCCCGAGAACGTTGCCGTTATTTCGGGCATTGGCTGCAGCAGCCGTCTGCCCCACTACATGGCTACCTACGGCATGAATACCATTCACGGCCGTGCCGCAGCCATTGCCACAGGTGCCAAGGTTGCCAACCCCGACCTTACCGTATGGCAGGTATCGGGTGATGGTGACGGTCTGGCCATTGGCGGCAACCACTTCATTCATGCCAATCGTCGTAACATCGACCTCAACATGATTCTCCTGAACAACCGCATCTACGGTCTGACGAAAGGTCAGTACAGTCCCACCTCGCCCCGCGGCTTCGTCTCGAAGTCGAGTCCTTACGGCACAGTGGAGGATCCTTTCCGCCCCGCCGAACTCTGCTTTGGTGCCCGCGGCCATTTCTTTGCCCGCTGTGTGGCCACCGATGCCAAGGGGACGGTAGAGGTGTTGAAGGCTGCCTATCAGCATAAAGGAGCATCGGTGACCGAGGTTTTGCAGAACTGCGTCATCTTCAACGACCATTGCCACGACATTGTCTACAACAACGAAGGCCGCAAGAAGAACGCCATCTATGTAAAACACGGTGAGAAACTTGTGTTCGGAGAGAACAACGAATATGGTCTGGTGCAGCAGGGCTTTGGCCTGAAAGTGGTAGAGATAGGCAAAGACGGCTACACGCTCGACGATGTGCTGGTGCACGATGCCCACTGTGAGGATAACACCCTGCAGTTAAAACTCGCCATGATGACGCCCGAGGACGGTTTCCCCATAGCCCTCGGCGTGATTCGCGATGTAGAGGCACCCACCTATAACGATGCCGTCTACGCCCAACTTGAGGAGGTATCGGCCATGAAGAAGTATCATAACTTCGCCGAACTGCTCGAAACCAACGACATCTGGGAGGTAAAATAAGCACAGCCGGAGCCCGTCACGCATTTATTCTGCGCTGCGGAAACACCCGACTTTTGCAAAGTCTACATGACAAACATCCCCATGGTATGGTGCCATGGGGATGTTTTTGTGTGTATATACACTCATTATTCCAAAAAACGGGGTGCTCGCGTCCCTTTTCTCTCGACACTTTTTGTACCTTTGCAGCCAAATAATCAAAACCTAACCAAAAGATGTTTCATATTTACGAAGGATTCCATCTTGTTGAGGCATACCATAATTTGCGCCACAACCGGAAGTATCATCCCAGCAACAACAGTCTTCGCCTGACGAAGATTTTCTTTGTGTTATTAGTGACCCTCACCCTCTGGCTCATGCCAACCGAATGGTATGGCATTGAGAACCTGAACATTATCCAGCAGCGCGTCATCGCCATCTTTGCCTTTGCCACGCTGATGTGGATTTTCGAGATTGTCTCGTCGTGGGCCACATCAATTGCCGTCATCGTATTGATGCTACTGTTCTGCAGCGACAGCGGCATCAAGCCCATGGTCAACCCAGAGGTTGTAGGACCGCTGCTCGACTATAAAGGCGTGATGGCCACGTTTGCCGACCCCGTCATCATGCTGTTCATTGGCGGTTTCATTCTGGCTATTGCTGCCACAAAGACCGGCCTTGACGCCCAATTGGCCAAGGTGTTGCTGAAGCCCTTCGGCACCAAGAGCAACATGGTGCTGCTTGGTTTCCTGCTCATCACCGGTCTGTTCTCCATGTTTGTGTCCAACACGGCTACTGCCGCCATGATGCTCACCTTCCTGACGCCGGTGTTCCGCCAGTTGCCCCCCGAAGGAAAAGGCCGCATAGCCTTGGCCATGAGCATTCCCGTGGCCGCCAATCTGGGTGGCATGGGCACTCCCATCGGCACCCCTCCCAACACCATTGCACTGAAATACCTTAACGACCCCGAAGGTCTGAACCTTGGTCTGGGCTTCGGCCAGTGGATGATGTTCATGTTCCCGCTGGTCATTGTGTTGCTGTTTATCAGTTGGTGGATACTGAAGAAGATGTTCCCCTTCACGCAAAAGACCATAGAACTGAACATTGAAGGCGAGATGCAGAAAGGCTTCCACTCGTGGGTAGTCATCATCACCTTCTTCGCAACCGTAGCACTGTGGCTGTCAGACCGTTGGACGGGCATCAACTCCAACACCGTGGCCATCATTCCGTTCTGTGTGTTTGCCTTGACAGGAGTCATCAACAAGCGCGACCTGGAGCAAATCAACTGGAGTGTCATCTGGATGGTTGCCGGCGGCTTTGCCCTTGGCTTCGGCCTCAACAAGTCGGGACTGGCTGAGAATGCCATCAACAGCATTCCCTTCAACACGTTCCCGCCGCTACTCATCCTCATTTTGGGTGGTGCCATCTGCTATCTGCTGTCCAACTTCATCTCCAACTCGGCCACAGCAGCCCTGCTCATGCCTATCCTGGCCATCGTCTGCAAGGCCATGGGCGACAAACTGGACCCCATCGGAGGCACATCGACCGTGCTCATCGGCGTGGCCATAGCCGCATCGAGTGCCATGATTCTGCCCATCTCCACTCCGCCAAATGCCCTTGCCTTCTCCACCAACCTCGTGAAGCAGAAGGATATGTCGAAGGTAGGCATCATCATGGGTGCTATTTCCATGATAATGGGCTTTGGCCTGGTCTATCTCATGGGCAAGTTCCATATTATCGGAGCCGCAGCCGAATCACTTCAATAACCCCTATATCCAACAGGACTGCACCATCTTGGCGTGCAGTCCTGTTGTTTTTTTCTTCCTTCCATGTAGTTTTCTGTCGGTTTCATGCGTCTATATGTATAAAAAGCGTTAATAAAATCCTCATTATGACAAGCGAGCAACAGAAAATTCGTAATTTTGCAATAATTATTTCAACTTAACTAGAAACAAATATGATGAATTTCAAGCAAATGTGGATTGCTGCCGTTCTGTTCCTGACCGGTGCAACCGCCATGACGGCACAACAGATGCCGTCTATTCCCGTCGACCCCGATGTGCGCATCGGCAAGTTGGACAACGGACTGACCTATTACATCCGCCACAACCAGTATCCGGAAAAGGTGGCCAACTTCTACATTGCCCAGCGTGTGGGCTCTATTCAGGAAGAAGACTCACAGCGTGGTCTGGCACATTTCCTTGAGCACATGGCCTTCAACGGCTCTGAGCACTTCAAGGGCAACGGCATTATCGACTTCACACGCACACTGGGCGTTGAGTTCGGTTCCAACCTGAATGCTTACACCAGCATCGACCAGACGGTCTATCGTGTGTGCGATGTGCCCACAACACGCCAGAGCGCACTCGACTCCTGCCTGCTCATCATCAAGGACTGGTCCAACGGCCTGCTGCTTGAAGAAGAGGAGATAGTGAAAGAGCGCGACGTGGTTCACAATGAGTGGCGCATGGGCGAAGGTCCTTCGCAGCGCATGATCACACGCGCCCTTCCCAAGATGTATCCCGGTTCGAAGTATGGCGAACGCATGCCCATCGGTCTGATGAGCGTCATCGACAGTTTCCGCCCTGAGACCCTGCGCGCCTACTACCATAAATGGTATCGCCCCGACAATCAGGCCGTCATCGTGGTTGGCGACATTGATGTAGACCATACCGAAGCCAAGATCAAGGAACTGTTTGGCGGCATCGTGGTGCCTGAGAACGCAGCCAAGGTCGTTCCAGAGCCCGTGCCCGACAACGAGGAAGCCATTTACATTTTCGAGAAAGACAAGGAGATGCCCATCAACCAGATCATGGTGTTCATGAAGCACGATGCCACTACGCCTGCAGAGAAGGCTTCGATGGAATATCTCCTTGAGGTATATGTGAAAGCCGTCATCAGCGAGATGATGAATGCCCGTCTGCGCGAACTCACCGAGGATGCCAACTGCCCGTTCGTGCAGGCCATGGCCGACGACGACGAGTACCTGCTGGCCTCGACCAAGGACGCCTTCCAGATGATGGGCGTGCCCAAGGAGGGCAAGGACATGGAGACGCTGCAGGCCCTTATTCGTGAGGCCAAGCGTGCCCGCGACTTCGGCTTCACCGCCACCGAGTACGACCGTGCCAAGGCCGAATATATGGCCAGTCTTGAGAAAGCCTACACCAACCGCGACAAGCGCAAGAACGCTGAGTACGGCGACGAATACCGCGACCACTATCTGACAGGCGAACCCATCCCGTCGCTCGAGATGCTCTATCAGATCATGCAGCAGATTGTGCCCAACATTCCCGTCGAGGCTGTCAACCAAGTATTGCCCCAACTCATTGGCGACTGCAACAAGAACATGGTGGTGATGGAGTGGGCCCGCGAAGCCGACGGTCTGACCTATCCCACCGAGGCCCAGATGAAAGAAGCCGTGGACAAGGCACTGGCCGAAAAGATGGAAGGCTACGTGGACAACGTGAAGGACGAGCCCCTGCTGGCCGCCCTGCCTAAGGCTGGCCGTGTGGAGAAAGAGCGCGAATTTGTGAACCTTGGAGGCTATAAGGAGTTGGTACTCTCTAACGGTGCCACCGTCATTCTGAAGAAAACCGACTTCAAGGACGACGAGGTGCTGCTGCAGGCCTTCGCTCCTGGCGGCGAGAGCCTCTATGACGAGAAGGACTACACCAACCTGAAGATGTTCGGCAACGTGATTGCTTACAGCGGACTGGGCAACTTCTCGAGCAACGAACTGCAGAAGGCACTGGCCGGCAAGAATGCCAACGCCGACGCCTCGATGAGCCTCACCCGTCAGTATGTGACCGGGCACTCCACTCCCAAGGACCTGGAGACTATGTTCCAGATGATGTATCTCTACTTCACCAACATCAACAAGGACGAGAAGCAGTATCAGAACCTCATGACAATGATGGAGCAGCAACTCAAGAACAAGCACCTGAACCCGCAGGCCGTGTTCACCGACACGCTCCGACTGGTCATGAACAGCCACAACCCCCGCTTTGCCAACATCCAGGCTGAAGACCTGAAGAACGTGAACTACGACCGCATCCTGCAGATGGCTAAGGAGCGTTTCCAGAATGCCGGACAGTTCACCTTCGTCATCGTGGGCAACTTCGACGAGCAGGCCATCCGCCCGCTGATTGATCAGTACATCGGCTCGCTGCCTGCCAACGGCAAGAAAGATGCCTTCCGCGAGGTGCGCACACCGGCCATGGGTCAGATAAAGAACCACTTCACCGTGAAGACCGAGAGCCCCAACGCCATGAGTTACGAGGTGTGGACGGCTAAGATGCCCTACACCCTTGAGAACGATGTCAAGATGGACGCACTGGGACAGGTGCTCTCGCAGATCTACCTGGCTACCATCCGCGAGGAGGAGAGCGCAGCCTACACCTGCGGTGCCTATGGTTTCTTCAATGTGAACGGCAACGAGCCCTATGCCCAACTCATCGGCGTGACCCAGGGCAATCCTGAGAAGAACGGCCGTGCCGTGGAACTGCTGCTCGAGGGCATGAAGAACTGCGCCGAGAACTTCGACGCCGACATTCTGCAGAAGGTGAAGGCCTACATGCTGAAGCAGGCCGACGAGGATGCCAAGAAGAACAACCACTGGATCAACGTGCTCACCACCTGGAAAGACCGCGGCCTGGACATGCAGACCGAGTACAAGTATCAGGTAGAGTTGCTCACCCCGCAGTCCATGCAGCAGTTCACCAAGCAACTGCTCCAGGCTGGCAACAATGTCGAGGTCATCATGATGCCCGAGGCTTCCGAAAAGTAAGCCCGCACATCTGAAGCAACCAAACAGCAAGAGTGGAACAGGCACAAACAGCCCGTTCCACTCTTTTTCTTTTTCCCTCAAAACAAATTATAGCCATTATTTTCATAATTATAGCCATAATTTTATAAATTATAGCCATAATTTCAAACAGCCCTTACCGCGTTGGTTCACAACCCGGCACCCACAACACAGCCATACAGGCCATGTCGGTTGGCAACCGCAGCAGCAAAGGCTGCAAAACTGCTTTTTCATACTAAGTTTTTTGCCGTTTCAAAAATAATTAGTACCTTTGCTGCCAGTTATGAGAAAGGAAACAAAACGCAATCCTATTGTTCTGATTTTCAGCAGCGTCATGCTGCTCTATCTGGTTGTAGGCCTCTTAGTCCGCATTGTGTTGGCTTTCTTCCCGCCCGAAGGTGTCAGCCTCGGCGTGATGGAGGTGCTGCGGGCAGTGGCAGTGGGCGTGGTCAACGATGCCGCCATGGGCATGGTGCTCAGCGTGCCCCTGCTGCTGGAAGCCATCGGCCTCAACGAATGGAAATACCGCCGTCTGCCCGGCCTTGCCATCCTATGCCTGCTGGCAGCCGCCTTCTGCTATGTCGCCTTCACCCACAGCATTTTCCACGAATACGGCGGTGTGGTGCCACGCATAGCCATAGGCCTCATAGGCTATAAACTGGTCAGTTTCGCCCTGCGCTTCTTCGTGCCCGGCGTGCGAAAGGCATGGCGGCTGGTCACGCTGCTGCTCATCTGGACCACGTATGTGTTCATCGTGCTGTTCAACGGTGTGGGCGAATGGTTCTTCTGGGACGAGTTCGGCGTGCGCTATAACTTCATTGCCGTAGACTATCTCATCTATACCAACGAGGTGGTGGGCAACATCATGGAGTCGTATGCCATGGTGCCCATCGTGTCGGTGCTGGCCGTGGTCACCCTGTGCTACCTGTGGCTGGCCATCAGGAAGACCAGTTTCATGCGGCATTACTTCAACCCCGTGCACCTGTCGGTAGTAAAGGGAGGCGGCATCGTCGTGGCCACGGCCCTTTCCTTGCTGTGGCTGGGCAGCCTGCAGACACACTTCGAGGGCGACAGTCTCTGTGCCAATCAGGTGCAGCAAAACGGCGCCTACGATTTCTTCGAGGCCTTCCGCAACAACCATCTGGACTATGAAGCCTTCTATCCCATGCTCGACGAGGCCGAGTGCCGTGCCGCCTACGATGTGCTCACCGCCACCGACACCCGTCTCCTGACCGACACCATCGGCACCGAGTGGCAGGACAAGGTCAATATTCCCGACTCAGCACGCCTCAACGTGGTGCTCATCACCGTAGAAAGCCTCAGCGCATCGTTCTTCACAGCCTATGGCAACGACCGCGGCATCACACCCTGCATGGACACACTCATGCAGCACGCCATGGTGTTCGACAGTCTCTATGCCGTGGGCAACCGCACCGTGCGCGGCCTCGAGGCCCTGTCGCTGTGCATTCCACCACATGCCGGCGAGAGCATCGTGAAGCAACCCGAGAACAAGATGGGGCGCCTCTCTACAGGAGCCGTGCTGGGCAGCCAGGGCTACAAGATGCAGTATATCTATGGCGGCGACAGTTATTTCGACAATATGGGCGACTACTTCTCGGGCAACGGCTATGAGGTCATAGACCGCAGCACTATCAGTCAGGTCACCTTCGCCAACATCTGGGGCGTGTGCGACGAAGACCTCTACCGCAGGGCCATCGAGGTGTTCGACGAGAACAGCCGCCACGGCGAGCCTTTCTTTGCACAACTCATGACCGTAAGCAACCACCGCCCCTACACCTTCCCCGAGGGAAGGATAGAATTTGAGGGCGACACCAAGTGCCGCGCCGCCGCTGTGAAATATACCGACCATGCCATCGGACAGTTCCTCAGCGAGGCTGCCACTCATGAATGGTTCGGCCGCACCGTGTTTGTCATCATTGCCGACCACTGTGCATCGAGCGCCGGCAAGACCTCCATACCCGTCGACAAGTATCACATTCCCTGCATCGTCTATGCCCCGGGCATGATAGCCCCCTGCCGTGTGGATAAGATGTGCTCGCAAATAGACATACTGCCCACCCTCATGGCCATGCTCCACATCAACACACCCACACTCTTCACCGGACGCAACATCCTGGCCGACAACTATCAGCAGCGTGCCTTCATGGCCACCTATCAGGATCTGGGCTATCTGGAGAACGGCGTGCTCACCGTGCTGTCACCTGTGAAGAAGGTGCGCCAGTTCAAGGTCGTGGCACAGGCCGGCGGCCTCCACAAGGAGGAGCCCGTCGACGGCATTATCGACAGCGCCCTTGTGCAGAAGGCACAGGCCTACTACCAATATGCCAACCTGTATATGAAACCGCAGGTACAAGAATAAAGTCAAGACAATGACACTGTCACTCTACAATCTGGCACTACGCCTGCTGCAAAGTCTCTTTGCACTTGTCCACAACGGCCACCTGCAATGGCTCGTAGGCAAGGACAGCAAGACGCTGCGCCTCATCAACGGACAGAAAGGCCTGCTCAGCCACATTGAGCAGACCATGGCCGGCGACGAGCGTCCTGTGTGCTGGGTGCACTGTTCGTCGCTGGGCGAATACGGAGTGGCACGCCCCGTCATTGCAAGCCTCCGGCAGAAAGGCTATCAGGTGGTACTTACGTTCTTCTCGCCCTCGGGCTATGAGGTGGTAAGCCGCAAGGACACAGCCGATCATGTGTTCTACCTGCCGCTCGACACCCGGAGCAACGCCCGCCGCTTCATCAGCGCAGTGAAGCCGCAGAGGGCCGTCTTCATCATCTCGGAATACTGGGTGAACTACCTCGCGGAACTCAACGCGCAGCACATTCCCGCCTACTTCGTATCCATGCTCGTGCCCGACGGCTCCTATCTGCGCAAGTGGTATGCCGGCACGCTGCGCCGACTGCTCAGGCAGTGCCGCCACATCACCGTGTGCGACGAGCACTCGCTGCACAACCTGCAGTACATGGGATTCTGCAATGTCACCGTCGTGGGCGACCCGCTCTTCGACAATGCACTGCAGATAGCACAGGCGCCCTACAGCAACCCAGTCATAGAACGGTTCTGCCAAGAGGCTGATGTGCTGATTGCCGGCAGCATCAGCGACGACAAGGACCTCAACATGGTCACGGCATTCATCAACCGCCAGCCTCAACTGAAGTGCATCATCGCACCCCACGAGATAAGTCAGAAAGTCATCGATGACATCAAGGCGCACTGCAACGGCAAGGCTGTATGCCACACGGCATGCGACCACAACACCGACTTCAGCCAGACGCAGGTGCTCATCATCGACTACATAGGCGACCTGGCACGCCTCTACCGCTATGGCCGCTATGCCTATGTGGGCGGCGGCTTCACGCCCTATCTGCACAGCGTCATCGAACCGGTGGCCTATGGACTGCCCCTCTGCTTCGGACCGAACATACACCGCAAGTCAACACCACAGCAGATGATTGACTTGGGCTTTGGTGCCATTGTCAACAACGACCGCGAACTGGAGCAATGGTTCAACAGCGTCAGCACCGACCGTTATGCCTCCCTCCGGCAGAAAGCCCTCGACTATGCCCGCCGAAACGGGGGGGGCACTCAAACCATCACAAGCATCATTACAGAATGAAAACAAAGATAGCCCTGTTTCTCGTACGCCTTCTGGCCACACTGCCACTGTCGCTGCTCTATGCCATGAGTAGCACCGTCTGGCCCGTCATATACTATATAATAAGGTATAGGCGCAAAGTAACCCGGCAAAACCTGCAGCGCTCTTTCCCAGAAAAAAGCCTCAAGGAAATCAGGCACATTGAGCGTGCCGTCTATCGCCACATGTGCGACATCATGGTAGAAACCCTGAAGCAGGCACACATCAGCGATGCAG
>CAMHDT010000055.1 GCA_946183985.1 uncultured Prevotella sp. | reverse complement strand
GTTGCCCCACTGGTGTTTGAGACCAGCGCGTCTACCGATTCCGCCATCTGGGCCTTTTGATTGCGGGTGCAAAGGTACGAAGTTTTTTTTATTCTGCAAAACTTTCTGTAAAAAATCTTGAAAATACTTGGTTTTGTCAAAATAATTGCTTATCTTAGCACCCTGAAACGTAACTAAATCTGATATATGGAAATAACTGATAACCATTGTGAACACAAACACGATGTTTTGAATCTGAACTATTGCATTATTCTGGCAGGCGGAAGGGGTAGGCGACTATGGCCTTGCAGCCGTAAAGACCGTCCGAAACAATTCGTGGATTTCTTTGGAACAGGGCGCACACAGTTGCAATCCACCTTCGATCGTATTTCACGCTTCATTCCCGAAAGCAATATCTTGGTGTGTACGTGTAAGGAGTATGAGGAACTGGTGCGTGAGCAACTTCCCCAACTGCCATCTCATCATATCCTGGCAGAGCCGGTGAATCGCAACACGGCACCGGCAGTGGCATGGGCCGGCGTCAACATTCACCGTGAATGCGGTGATGCCCGCATCCTGGTGGTTCCCTCCGACCAGATTGTCATTGACGAGGATGCCTTCCGGCGCGATGTGATGCATGGACTGAACTTCGTGGCTGAGAACGACATTATGCTCACCATGGGTGTCAAGCCCACGCGCCCCGAGCCAGGCTACGGCTATATTCAGATGGGCGAGCCCTCGCTGTTTGCTGGCATCAACAAGGTGCAGTCGTTTACCGAGAAGCCTGAGCGTGAGTTTGCCAACCTGTTTATGGAGAGCGGAGAATTTCTTTGGAACACGGGCATGTTTCTGGCAAACGTAAACTACCTGCGTCGCTTCTTCTTCGAGGTTATCAAGGACTTGCCCTGCAGAATGGGAGACCTGCTGGATATGAAAGATGGCAAAGAGATTCTGCAGTATGTGAACGACCACTATCCTGCCTATCCTAACCTGTCGATGGATAAGGCTGCACTGGAGATGTCGGACGATGTCTATGTGATGCGGTGCAACTTCGGCTGGGCCGACCTGGGCACATGGCATGCCGTTTACGAGTGCATGCAGAAGGAAAACGAGGACAATGTGGTAATAGACTCTGAGGTTATCCTCGAAGAGTGCAAGGGCAATATTGTGAAACTGCCTAAGGGGCACATTGGCGTCATCAATGGCCTGGAGGGGTATATCGTGGCTGAGCAGGGCGATGTGCTGCTTATCTGCAAGAAGAGCGACTCGTCGGCACTTATCCGCAAGTATGTGACTGAGGCGGGCATACGCTATGGTGAGCAGTACACGTGAGTCTCTGAACGTGGCACCACAAGAAAAAGAGGAGGGAAACGGGGCAAACCTGTTCCTCTCCTCTTTTTTCTAGATATCTAGAGTGTCTAGGTTGTCTGGATTACTGCTCTTGGAAAGCCTTGAGAATGCTGGCGGCAATCTGCTGCATCTCGTCCTGCGACAGTTGCAGTTTCTCTTTGCGGAAGTCCACGTCGCCCTCACTGTTCATGGGGATGAGGTGAATGTGAGCATGGGGCACTTCAAGACCCAGTACCACCTGTGCCACTTTACGGCAGTCAAATACCTTCTTCATGGCTACGGCCACCTGCTTGGCAAAAACTTGAAACTCGGCCAACTCATCGTTATCCATGTCGAAGATATAGTCAACCTCTCTGCGTGGGATGACCAGTGTGTGACCCTTGGCCACGGGATTGATGTCGAGGAAGGCATAGAACTTGTCGTTCTCGGCACACTTGTAACTGGGAATCTCTCCAGCGGCAATCTTACTGAATATATCCATAATCCTGTTTTTTACTTATCCTACGGTAATCTTGTCTATGCGAAGGCGGATGGTGCCGCGGGGAATCTTCACTTCCACCTCGTCGCCCACCTTGTGGTTAAGCAGGCCTTGGGCAATGGGGGTCTGGATGCTGATCTTCCCCTCGCGCAGGTTGGCCTCGCTTTCGCTGACGATGGTGTAGGTCATGCGAGCCTTGTTGGCCAGATTGGTCATCTCCACTTTCGACAGAATCTGCACGGCATCGGTGCTTAGACGCGAAGTGTCAACAATCTTAGCCTCCGAAATCTGCTGCTTAAGCAGGTTGATTTTCGACTCCAGATGTGCCTGTGCCTCCTTGGCGGCTTCATATTCCGAGTTTTCGCTCAGGTCGCCCTTGTCGCGTGCTTCTGCGATGGCGGCCGATGCCTTCGGGCGCTCAATGCCTTCCAGGCGCTTCAGTTCGGCTATGAGTTTGTCATAGCCCTCTTGTGACATGTATGCCATTTTATTAACTTTTTACTAATTTTATGTTTTACGTTCTTCTGTTTTTAGTCAGCAAAAAAGAAAAGAATCCCGACCATACACCTGAGTCGGAATCCTCGTTATCACCCTTTTCTTTTTACTTATCCGAGTGCAAAGGTAGTGTTTTTTTCCGAACCGACCAAATTTTTTTCACTTTCTTTGCACACTTCTTCGTTTTTTTGTACCTTTGCGGCAAATAAGTAAAGTGTATGAAAATACAAATTATCAACGGTCCGAACCTGAACTTGCTGGGACGGCGCGAACCCGGTATCTACGGCAGCACGGCGTTTGAGGCATTCCTGCCTGCATTGCGGGCCAAGTATCCCGATGTGGAGATTGATTATTTCCAGAGCAACGTGGAAGGTGAACTTATCAACAAGATGCAGGAAGTAGGTTTCAGTTGCGACGGTATCGTGCTCAATGCAGGAGCCTATACACACACCTCGATAGCACTATATGACTGCATCCGCTCGCTTGGCTGCCCGGTGATTGAGGTTCACATCTCCAATGTGCACCAGCGAGAGGAGTTCCGTCATAAATCAATGATCTCGGCAGCCTGTAAGGGCGTGATTTGTGGCTTCGGGCTGGACTCGTATCGTTTGGGTATTGAAGCACTATTAAGTAGAGCGTGAAGAGCGAAGACATTCTAAACGACTATATTCTCGATCATATAGATCCAGAGCCCGACTATCTGTACAGGCTCTATCGCGCCACCAACATCTATATGTTGCACGGGCGTATGGCCAGCGGGCACCTGCAGGGGCGGTTACTGAAGATGCTGGTGCAGATGATAAGGCCCAAGCGTATACTTGAGGTAGGAACATTCAGTGGCTATAGTGCCATCAGCATGGCCGAGGGGCTGGATGACGACGGATGCCTCTATACATTTGAGATCAATGATGAACAGGAGGATTTTACGCGCCCGTGGATTGAAGGTTCGCCCGTGGCCGACAGGATAAAGTTTATAATAGGTGATGCTATCAGCGAGGTGCCGAAACTGGGCATTATGTTTGACATGGCATTCATCGACGGCGACAAGCGCACGTATGTGGAAACCTATGAGATGGTGCTCTCCGTGTTGCACCCCGGCGGCTTTATCGTGGCTGACAATACGCTGTGGGACGGTCACGTGACCGATTCAGCCTATGACCGCGACCAGCAGACTGTAGGCATTCGGCGCTTCAACGACCATGTGGCGCAGGACACCCGCATAGAGAAGGTCATCATACCGTTGCGCGACGGACTGACTCTTATCCGAAAAAAGTAATTATTCATTATCAATTGTCCATTATCAATTATAACAATAAAAATGCAAGAGACAAGACAAAACAAGATAGCACGCCTGCTGCAAAAAGAGTTAAGCGTGATTTTTCAGGAGCAGACGCGTGCTATGCACGGTGTCATGGTGAGCGTAACTCGCACTAAGATCTCGCCTGACCTGAGCGTCTGCACGGCCTATCTGAGTATCTTCCCTTCAGAGCGTGGCGAGGAACTGCTGAAAAATATAGAGAAGAGCAACCAGCAGATACGCTATGCACTGGGACAGCGCGTGCGCTATCAGTTGCGCATTGTGCCTGAACTGAGGTTCTTCATCGACGACTCGCTTGACTATATTGAACGCATCGACGAACTGCTTAGGAAATGAATCTGCCGCTCTATATAGCCAACAGGTACCTGAACGGTTTCTATACGGGCCTATTCCTGCTCATCGTGAATTTGTTCCTGCCCGTCATCCTGCTCGGGTTGAAGGATGTGTGGTTTTTATTGCTGCTCATTCCCTTGTGCTATCTGTTGGCTCTTTTTCTGGTGGTTTATTTCTTCATCCTGAAAAAGTCGGTCAATGTCATTAACCTTATCAGTGCCATTTCCATGGCTGGAGTGGCGGTGTCAACCATGGCCTTAGTGGTGACGCTCAGCGTGTTCAACGGATTCAGCGACCTGGTGGCATCGCTGTTCACGGCCTTTGACCCGCAAATAGAAATTACACCTGTAAAGGGGAAGACGGCACCTGCCGACGACCCTATACTCACTGAAATAAAAGCACTGCCGCAGGTGGCCGTGGCTACGGAATGCGTGGAAGACCAGGCGCTGGCCGTATACAACGGGCGGCAGACCATGGTACGCATCAAGGGTGTGGAGGACAACTTCGATGAGTTGACACATATACGTGACATACTGTGGGGACAGGGCACTTTCGAACTCCATGCCGCCGACCTGCACTATGGTATTCTGGGCAAACGTCTGGCCGAAGCGCTGGGTACTGGTGCCTATTTTGAGAGTCCAATACAGATCTATGCGCCACGGCGTGAGGGTCAACTGGACATGAGCGATCCTACAGAGGGCTTTGTTCAAGACGAATTGTATTCACCCAGTGTGGTGTTTGAGGTGATGCAGTCGAAATATGACAGCAACTATATTCTTACGAGCATAGGCTTTGCCCGCCGCATCTTCTTCAGGCAAGGAGAGATTTCCTCACTCGAACTGAGGTTGAAGCCGGGCAGTGACTTTGAGAAGACTAAGGCCGAGATACGGCGCCTCTGCGGCACCGAATATAAGGCCCTGGATCGATATGAACAGCAGGAAGATACGTTCCGCATCATGAAAATCGAGAAATTCATAGCCTATATCTTCCTCACATTCATCCTTGTGGTGGCTTGCTTTAATATTATCGGGTCGCTCTCAATGCTCATTATTGACAAGAAAGATAATGTACAGACATTGCGCAACTTAGGGGCTACTGACAGGAATATTGCGCGCATATTCCTCTACGAAGGCCGTATGATAGCCGCCGTAGGTGCTGTCATCGGTATTAGTGTAGGACTTTTGCTGTGTTGGGAGCAGCAGCAGTTCGGCATCATTGCCTTAGGCAGCAGCGAGGGCGCGTTTATTGTCAACACCTACCCTGTGAGTGTTCATCCGTGGGACATCGTCATCGTGTTCTTCACAGTGCTGGCTGTGGGATTTGTTGCCACTTGGTATCCGGTTCGTTACTTCACCAAGCGACTGCTAAAAGATTGATAAGTAACCGTTGAAGAATTGTCTATCGGTTACTAAACGGCTCCTGAAACAAAATTCAGCCTAAGGATATATTCTCCACCACAACTGGTTCGTGAAGAAAAATCTGGGCTTGTTCCTTGAACTTGTCGGGATTTTCGGTGGTAAGATAGTGCACCGTAGCATTTTTTGAGCAACACTGCTCCATCTGCGGATGGCGCAGCAAGTAGCGGTGCAGGCTGTCGGCCACATATTCGCCCTGTGGCACCACACGCACGCCGGCAGGCAAATACTTTAATATCTTTGGCATGAGCAGCGGATAGTGGGTGCAGCCTAAGATGATGGTGTCTATGAGCGGGTCAATTCGCATCATCTGGTCGATACATTTCTTCACGAAATAGTCGGCACCAGGGCTGTCGGCTTCATTATATTCTACCAGCGGCACCCAGAACGGACAGGCCACCCCTGATACCATGATGTCGGGATGCAATTTCTTTATTTCCAGATTATAACTCTCGCTCTTGATGGTTCCTTCGGTGGCCAACACGCCCACATGGCGCGACTGGGTTAGCGAACCGACAACTTCAGCCGTAGGGCGTATGACACCCAGCACACGGCGTTGACTATCCCATTGCGGCAAATCCACCTGCTGAATGGTACGCAAAGCCTTCGCCGAGGCTGTGTTACAGCCAAGAATAACAAGATGGCAGCCCATCTCAAACAGTTTCTCAACAGCCTGACGGGTAAACTCATAGACCACATTGAACGAGCGCGGACCATAGGGAGCGCGCGCATTGTCGCCCAAGTACAGATAATCATACTCGGGGAGCAACTGGCGAATACCATGAAGAATGGTCAATCCGCCATAGCCACTGTCGAAGATGCCGATGGGGCCGGGCTGATTGGGAAACATGGCGCTATTTCAAATATTGGAGAATCTGTTCGTTGAGGTCTATACCCAACTGCGGGTCAATGAACAGAGTGGCATGGGCATCGGTGTTAAGTACCACAGGCAGGCTTAATTGTGTTGCCAAGTCGGCAATGGCCTGATCCAGACGGGCACGTAACGGAGCCATAGCCTCATGTTCGGCCTGTGCCAGGTCTTTCAATCCCTGGTTTTTGAAATCGACATTACGTTGTAGCAACTCCTGCAACTCCGTCTGCCGCTTCAATAGAATGGTGCGGGGGAATTCTTTCTGCTGGTCCAGAAAGGCTTCATATTTCTGGTTGAATTCATCCTCCACACGACGCAACTCCTTCTCATAGGCGGCACGCAACGCAGCAAGACTGTCCTGCACCGTAATATAGTCGGGCATGGCTATGAGGGCAGAGTCGTAACTCAGATAGCCAAAGCGCAAGGCAGGTTGCTGTGGTTCAGCGGGTGCCTCTCCTTGTGCCAAGAGATTCGACGGTAAAAAAGAAAGAAGGCAAAAAAGCAAAATACCGTTCGCTGTTGCCAATATCCTATTACTAAATATCTTTTCCATACGCATATTTGTTTTTCCTTTCTTGCCTTCTTCTCCTTTTGTATTTGTCCTTTTACCTTCTTAAGTCAAGATACAATCTTACTTTAGGCCGAGTTTAGCCTTCACCTGAGCCGTCACATCGGTAGACAGCGTGGTGCTGATGTAGGGGATGCCTGCACCGGTCTCCATGATATAGACATAGCCTCCATCCTGACCAACGCTCTTGATAGCGGTCAGTACTTTCTCGCTGATGGCCTGTAATTTCTCTTGCTGGGCCTTGGCCAAAGCCTGCTGATTGTCTTGATAGGTCTGCTGGATGCGCTGATAGAGATCCTGCAACTCTTGATTCTTGCGTGTCTTGATGGGTTCGGGTAGTGTGGCCTCATCCTTTTCGAAAGCCTCAGCCTTCTTCTGCAGTTCGTCCTGCATAGACTTCAGGTCGGTCTCATACTGCTGGGTGAGTTTTTCTATTTCCGTACGTGCCGTAGCAAACTCGGGCATGGCATGAATAATTTCTTGTGTGTTCACATGGCCGAACTTGGCCTGAGCAGATGCGGTGAGTCCGCAGAGAGCGCAAATAGCGCAAAGAATAATTTTTTTCATTGTTTTTATTTTTATAATGTTATTGTATTTTTCTTATGAGTCTTATAGGTCTTATGGGTCCTATGGGTCTTATTGATACCTGTGGGTTAATATGAATAGCCCAGTTTGCGCAGCACCTCGTCGCTGATATCAATCTTTGGTGAGCCAAAGATGATGCCGGTGTCGCTGGCACGGTCGATAACCAACTGATAGCCACGCAGGTCGGCAATGTCCTTCACAGCATTGTAAACCTCGTCCTGGATAGGTGTCATAAGAGCCGTACGTTTCTTGAACAGTTCACCTTCTGGACCGAAATACTTGCGTTTCAGTTCAGCGGCCTGCCTTTCTTTCTCCATGATGGCATCTTGCTTGGCCTGCTTCTGCTCCTTAGAGAGGAACACCACCTCATTCTGATAGTTCTTATACATGGTCTGAGCCTCGGTGGTCAGTGCATCAACCTCTGCCTGCCATTTCTTCGATACTTGGTTCAACTGTTCGTTGGCTCGCTCATAGGCAGGAATATTCTTGAAGATATAATCCATGTCAATCAGCGCAAATTTCTGTGCCTGCAGCGATGCAGACGCTGCAAACAGTACTATCATCAATATTACCTTCTTCATAATTCTTTCTTTTTATATGTTTACATTCACTATGACGGGAAAACTTTCCGTTGGTTTAAAAGTTTTCTCAGAATTCTTGTCCGAGGATGAAGTGGAACTGTCCGCCACCTTTGTTCCAACCACCATTGGTATAGACCTTGTCAAAGCCATAGGCCCAGTCGATACCCATCAAGCCCACCATGGGCAGGAAGATGCGCACGCCAATGCCCGCCGAGCGCTTCATGTCGAAGGGATTGAAGTCCTTGGTTTTGGCCCAGGCATTACCGCCTTCAAGGAATCCGAGTCCGTAGATGGTGGTGTTGCCCAGCATGAAGGGATAGCGCAACTCAAGTGTAAAGCGGTCATAGGCATAGGCATCATAGCCACTATAGCGGCTGCCAGTCCACTCTCCGCCCACGACATAAGCCGTTGAGGATATCGAACCATTATCATAGCCTCGCAAGCCGATTGTCTCTTCGGCATAACTAGTGGAATAGCCGCTCATACCATCGCCACCCACATAGAAGGTTTCAAAGGGTGATTTCTTGTATTTGTTATACGAACCTAATAGTCCTAACTCCACGCGGGTCATCAGCACAAAACACTTCTGTCCACTTGTAAGGGCGGTAAAGGTGCGGCTCTTGAACTTCCATTTGTGATATTCCACCCACTTGTACTTCTCTGACTGCTCTGTCTGCCAGCGCTCATAATCCTTAGTATAGGTGGTCTGCGTAGCAAGATTCTGATAATCTTTTCCATCGAAGGCCGACCAAGGCGGCGTAAGGGTGACGCTTAAAGAGAATTCGGAGCCATGACGCGGGAACAACGGATTGTCGGTCGATGTACGTGTCAGAGCCAGTGACAGGTTCACATTGTTGCAGTTGCCATTAGAGATAAGGAAGTATTGCCAGTCTTTCAGCATGTAGCGCTGATAAGCGAGCGTGGCCGAGAATTGGAAATAATCGTCTGGCCAGCGCAGACGCTTGCCCCATCCCATTGAGATGCCCAGCAACTTCACATACTTGTCGTCATCGTAGAAACTCTCATAATTGGTCATGTAGGGATTATAGGAGTTCATGCCATACATGTAACTATACATTGAGTTCATGTAAGCCGAATTGTAGTAGTTGCTCGACACATCGCTCTGCTTGGAGTAGTATACGCCCACATTGAAGGCATTAGGACGCTTGCCGCCAAACCATCCTGTAGAGTAACTGGCGTTGTAGGAACTGTAATAGCGTCCGTTGGTCTGGAAGTTCAGACCAATCTGCTCTCCGTCGCCCGAAGGCAGAATACCTCGGTGCAATTTGTTTTTGCCGAGAAGGTTGCGCAACGAGAAATTGTTAAATTTGATACCAACGCGTCCGATAATGCCAGTCTGTCCCCAACCGAGCGACAGTTCCAACTGGTCGTTCGACTTCTGTTCCAGTTCCCAGTTGATGTCCACGGTGCCGTCTTCATAGTTCGGTTTCACATCGGGCTTCACCGACTCTGGATCGAAGTAGCCCATAGATGCTATTTCGCGTGCAGAGCGCATGAGTGCATCTCTCGAGAACAAGTCACCGGGTTTGGTGCGCAGTTCGCGGCGCACCACTTCCTCGTAAAGTCGGTCGTTGCCAAAGATGCGCACCATGTTGAGATGTGCCTGTGGTCCTTCTGTGATACGCATTTCCACATCGATAGAGTCGCCCACAATATTGATATCAGTGGGCTCGATGCTTGAGAACACATATCCGTTATTGTAATAGTAGTTGCCCACGGCATCTTCATCCTCGCGCAGTCGTTTGTCCATGAGGCGCTGGTTGTAGACATCGCCTTCTTTCATGCCGAGAACGTTATTGAGATAGTCGGTATTGACCACAGTGTTTCCTACCCAGGTGATGTGGCGCAGATAGTATTTCTCACCTTCGTCTACCTTTACGTAAATGTTTACGTGCTTGTCGTCTTCGTTCCAAACCGAGTCTTCCAGTATGACGGCATCGCGGAATCCCAGTTCGTTGTATTTCTCAATGAGTTTCTGCTTGGCTTCCTCATAGCGCTCATTGGTGAACTTCTTTGCTTTGAGGAAAGTGTTGGTCTTGCCAGCCTCGTGTATTTTTCCAAAGGCACCCTTGGAGAACAGTCCTCCCTTGATTTTCAGATCGCTGAGTTTCTCGTTGCCGTCAAAGATGATGTGACGCACTTTCATCTTGTCTTTCTTGTCGATATAGACATCGAGCACTACTTGGTTCTTGCCTGTCACATCGTCGCGCTGGCGAATGTCGACCTCGGCATTCTTGAAGCCTTTGTCGTCAAAATAGCGCTTGGCGAGGATGGTAGCGCGGTCAATGACATTCTTGGTGAGGCTCATGCCTCGTGCCATGCCCAGTTTGTTCTCCAGATCCTCGCGTTCGCTCTTTTTTACGCCATAATAGTTGATTTCGGTGATGCGGGGCCTTAACGACAGGTGTATGCAGAGATAGACCTTCGAGTCTATGATAGAGTCGGCCATGATAGCCACCTCGGAGAACAGCCCGTGCTTCCAGTAGCGTTTGACGGCCTCGGTAATCTCAGATCCCGGGACATCGATTCTCTGTCCGACGCTTAGTCCTGACAGGTTGATGAGCACAAAGTCTTCATAGCCTTCCACGCCTTCCACATTAATACCTCCTATCTCGCACTGTCTTGGCGTGCCGGCATAGGAGATGTCGGGGTTAACGATTTTATTCTGTGCTACGCCAGTGAACAGTGAACAGTGAATGGTGAATAATGCAGTCATTACCATTCTCACTGTCACGTTCGCGCAAATATACCTTATTGTATTATATAACATCGTTTTTATTCTTCATGTTTTACCTCTCCGGTAACAAACGATTTCTGATTCATTGTCCACTATTCGCTATCGAAGCGTCTTCACCCTCTACCTGTGCCTCGGTCTTGCCATAGCGGCGCTGGCGGTTCTGGAAACTCTTGATGGCCTCATGGAGAGCCTTTTCGTCAAAGTCGGGCCAATAGGTATCGCAGAAATAGAGTTCAGAGTAGGCTATTTGCCAAAGCAGATAATTGGAAATGCGCACCTCTCCGCCAGTACGAATGAGCAGGTCTGGGTCGGGCATGAAGTTAGTCCAGAGATGCTTGTCTACGCATTCTTCGTTGATGTCGTCGGGTTGCAGTGTGCCCTCTTTCACCTCTTGAGCCATTTTCTGCATGGCTTTTACTATTTCCTGCTTCGAGGAATAACTCAGTGCCACAACCATGGTCATAGCCGAGTTAGCGGCAGTGTGCTCCTCGGTGTCGCGCAGTTTCTGTTGCACCACCTCGGGCAGGCGCTCCATATCACCTACGACGCGGAAGCGTACATTATTCTTCATGAAAATCTCGTCTTCGAGTGATGTAAGCACAAGACCCATAAGTGCGGCCACCTCATCGGCAGGACGATTCCAGTTCTCTGTGGAGAAGGTGTATAGTGTGAGGTATTTCACTCCCAGGCGTGTGCATTCCGATGTGATGCGTCGCACGGCTTCCACGCCGGCCTGGTGTCCGTATGTTCGCTCTTTGCCACGTTCCATGGCCCATCGGCCGTTGCCGTCCATGATGATGGCAATGTGCTGTGGTATTCGCGTCATGTCCAGTTCTGCTGTCATATATATTTTCTTTTTTGTCTTTTTGCTTTTCAGTCTCTGTCGTTATGACAGGTTTTGCATTTCTCCATGAACTCATAGGTGATAGTCACCTGCAGTGAAGAGTAGCAGTCGGTGTTCTTGAAAAGGCCGGTGCTCTTGATGCCGTACGGGTCTTTCGCTCCGTCGATTTTGTCGCTGCCGCTGAAGTGCATCATCCACTCCGCTGAAAGGTTGACCCTGTTGGCCACTTTGTATTTCACGCCGAAGCCGATGGGTGTCTGCAGGGCCACTACCTGCTTGCCGGGCTTTGCCCAGACGATACCGGCTCCTAAGGCAATGAACGGTGTGAAGGGTTGTGCACCGTGGTATTCGCGCCCAGTGCCGAAGGGCCAGAAGTTGTATTCGTAGCGTATATCGAAGTCAACGACTTTTGATGTGAACTCGATGGGGTTGGCTGCCAGTTGGGGATACCATGTCTCCACGTTTGCCGACGAGCCTTTCAATTGTCCGTAGCGGAGCGATGCTGCCCATGCCATGCGTGGGTTCATCTTGTACTTGGCCACGGCACCCGCCATGGGCTGCAACTGCCTAAGCAAGTTGCCGTTGAAGTCGCCCTCATAAGCCGTCAGTGCCAGTCCGCCGCCTATCTCCATGCGATATTCTGGCTCGTCCTGTGCGGCCATGCCGCCTTGTGGCAGCCAGCCTTGCAGTGCTATGAGCAACGCCATGAGCAGTGCCCTGCCCGTTATGTTCCATCTGTGCTCCACCGTTGTTTGTTCAGCGTTCTCCGTATTTTTTTTATCTCAGTGCTCCCACCCACAGGTCGCCGCTGTCGGTAAGCATCCACAGACGCCCCTGCGTGTCGGCAGCCATGGTGGCTATGTTGCCTTGCAATGCCGATGGCAGTTGGTAGTCTGTTGCTGTCTTCCAGGTGATGCCTTCGTCGGTCGACTCCAGCATCGTCATGTTGCTGCCCAGTGCCAATACACGGTTGTCATAATAGACCAGTGACAAGTTCTGCTGCCGGGGCAGCGTGCTGCGGTTGGCATCGTCATAGGGCATGTAGATCCACCGTCCTCCCTTGTCGCTACCTTCGTAGCAACTCAGTTTGCGCCACACCACGGTGGCGTTGATGTCTGTGGGATGATGTCCGCAGAGCAGCACATAGTCGGTATGGTCAACGGGCTTATAGTTCCATGTGGCTGAGGCCAGGCTCTCTACGGGCAATAGCGACGGGTCAGCATCAAGCGTCTCCTCTTCCCAAGTGAGACCGTCATTGTAGGTATGTACCATCTTTCCGTCGGTGGTCAGCGCAAAGAGTTCCTTTGTGCCCTGTGCCACGAGTTGCAGCAGGTTGGTGGCTGAGCCAACGGATTGCCATGACAGCAGGTCGGCCGACTGTTCAAGCATGCCGCCGTTAATGCGGTAGGCTGTGGTTCCCTTCACAAGGGTGCCCTCGCTGACCAGTGCCACACTGTCAGCAAAAGCCACAAGACGGTCCGAAGTCCAGCCCTGCAGGTCGGGACGCTGTGCCTTGCGCTGCCACTCGAAGGTGGTTCCTGTGGTTTCGCTGGCTGTGAGCGTCACGACATAGTCACGCGAGCCCTTGCCGTTGATAGCGAACACGCGGAAAGTTCGCGGTTGCGTGAAGTCGATGGAGTCGGTCGATGAGTACCAGCGCAATGAATCGCTGGTGAGCGACTTGATGGCCACCACGCCGCTGTTCTTCGTCGTGATGCTTACCAGCACGTGTTTCAAATCGGTGCCCACGGGCAGCAGTTCCTGATTATAGATGCGCAGGTTCAACTGGTCTATAGCCATATAGTAGTTGGAGGCTGTTACTGCGGTCTTCAGGATGGTGTCGTTGCCTGTGGTTGTAGATGTGGACGCGGTATAACGGTTGAGTGCACTCAGTGTAAACTGGGTGATGGCCATATCGGCATAGTTGGCCGTTTCCGTATCGTCATCGTTGCCGAGACAACTGGCGAAAAGGAGCGATGCGCTTATCAGTCCGCAGAGCATCCGTGTAATTTTCATCATGATATATTGTTTAAACAAAATCGGCTGCAAATTTACTCACAATTCTGCAAATATCGCTCATTTTCGCCTTTTAATTAAATAAAATATATCATTATGCCCCCGATTTTAAGTTGTTTTAGGGTTTTCGCTTCAGTTTTTAAGACCAATAAGACCCATAGGTCCTATGAGTCCTATAGGTCCTATGGGTCTTATTGGTCTTATTCCCTTCTATATCACTTCTTATCGAAGGTAAGGGTTACTTTGCCCACATATACACCGTGCTTGCCTTCGTGGTCTACGGGCACTTTCTGTCCGGCCTTGTTGGTTTCGTAGAACAGCGTCTCACTGTAGGTGTGGCTGTGTCCGCCCAGCACGAGGTCGATGCCGCTGGTGTTTTGGATGAGTTTGTTGTCTGTGTATTCGGTCTTCTCCCATCCCAGATGGCTGAGGCAGATAACAACATCGCACTTCTTCTGGTTACGCAGGATGTCGACCATCTTGTTGGTCACCTCGACAGGGTCGAGGAAGGTGAGAGGCTTGTAGTTGGCCTCGCTCACCAGACCCTCCATGGGCGGGCAGAGTGCGAAGATGCCAATCTTGACGCCCTGGCGCTTCAGCACAAGATAGGGCTTGACAATGTCCTTCAGTTCGGTGTCGCCGAAATCATAGTTAGAACACACAATGGGCCAGTTGGCCATCTTGAACAGGCGTGTCATGTTGTCAAGGCCAGAGTCGAACTCGTGGTTGCCGATGGTGCCGGCATCATAGCCCATCTGGTTCATCAGTCCCACTTCCACATCGCCTTTGAACATGGTATAGTAACTGCTGCCCTGAGAGAAGTCGCCACAGTCGAAGAGCAGAAGGCTGGGGTTTTTCTGGCGCTCCTGCTTCAGCATGTTGATGCGGCGCAGGAAGCCTCCGCGGTCGGCGATGACGGTGTCGGCCAGGTTTTTGTTCAGCGGCAGGATGCACGAGTGTGTGTCGCTGGTGTGCAGGATGGTGACGGTCTTCTGTGCAGACGCGCCGATGGTGGCAAGCATTGCCAATGCTATGGTGAATATGAGTTTTTTCATTGCTGTATGCTTTTATTGTTGTTGAGGCTGTTACTGGATGGTGATGCGGCCTTCCACTTTCGATGAAACGGTCTGGCCTTTGGCGCGTTTCTCGCGGAAGAAGTTGGCAATGACATTGCGGGCATTGTCTTTCTCGTCGGCCGGCGATTTGATGTTAGTACCGCTCTTAAAGGCTGTAAGACCGTCGTTGCCTTCGGCCAGATAGTCGATGGTCACCACACGATATTCGGCCTTGGGGTCGATTTCCTTTCCGTAGAGTGTGGCGCTGATCAGGTTGCCGTCTTTGCTGATGACGAGTTTCACGCCCTCGCTCACACCTTCGCCGCCGCGCTTGGCAATCTGCTGAAACAGTTCGGTCACTTTCTCGCCGGTGAGGGTCAGGAAGGTAATCTTATTGTCAAAGGGTGCCACGTCAAGCACATCGCCAAAGGTAACGGGGCCTTTCGACAGACCAGCGCGGATGCCGCCCATGTTGTATACGGCAAACTGCGGGCGCTCGCCATAGTTCTTCGACATGAAGATGAAGACATCGGGTAGCAGGTTTGACAACGTGCTCTCAGGCCTGCTTACCGACATGTCGTGTGCACAATTGCCCACCACGGGGCTCATGAATGAGTCTACCTTCTCCTTATAGGGAGCCAGAAAGGCCATGGCCTTGGCGTCGACGGGTGACTCATAGGTTCTGTCTACCAGAATGCGAGTGCGGCTCACATCCGTTAGTTTGTAGTGGGTGGTGCAGGCACTGAGCATGAAAAAGATGCTGCAGCCTGCCAGAAACAGGTATTTCTTCATAATATGTGTAAATTAATTACTGTTAACAGTTCGGAATCGTTGTAAATCCTCTGCAAAAATACTAAAAATACTTTATTGTCAGCGTCTTATCTCGGATATTTTATTCCTAAAAAAAGTTAATCGCAATTAAATTCTCAATTATCAGTTCTCAATTATCAAATTAAAGCAGTACCTTTGCAGCCGCTTTTCGGCGTAATCGCTGGCAGGAAGATAGGAGAGTTGCCTGTTATGTTGCGTTGGAACGATACA
>CAMHDT010000054.1 GCA_946183985.1 uncultured Prevotella sp. | reverse complement strand
CGTTTCCTGCCCGACAAGGCCATCGACCTGATGGACGAGGCCGCCGCCAAACTGCGCATGGAGCGCGACAGCGTGCCCGAGGAACTCGATGAGATTATGCGCCGCCTGGCACAACTCGAGATTGAGCGCGAGAGCATCAAGCGCGAAATCACGGTGGGAAGCGGTTCTCCCGCTTCCACCAAACTCGCCGAACTTGACAAGGAGATCGCCGAACTCAAAGACCAGGAGCGCGACTTCCGCGCCAAGTGGGAGGGCGAGCGCCAACTCATCAATAAGATTCAGCAGGACAAGCAGGAGATTGAGAACCTGAAACTGGAAGCCGAGCGCGCCGAGCGCGAAGGCGACTACGGCAAGGTGGCCGAAATCCGCTACTCTAAACTGAAGGCCCTTGAAGACGACATCGCCGCCATCCAGCGCCAACTCGACGCCACCACCGTTTCCGACGGGTCATCGTCGGGTTCCCGCCTTGTCCGCGAGGAGGTCACCGCCGATGATATTGCCGAGGTGGTATCACGCTGGACGGGCATCCCCGTTACCCGCATGATGCAGAGCGAGCGCGAGAAACTGCTCCACCTCGAGGAGGAACTCCATCGCCGCGTCATCGGTCAGAACGAAGCCATCACAGCCGTCTCTGATGCTGTGCGCCGCAGTCGTGCCGGTCTGCAAGACCCCAAGCGCCCCATCGCCTCGTTCATTTTCCTGGGTACCACCGGTGTGGGTAAGACCGAACTGGCCAAGACGCTGGCCGAATACCTCTTCAACGACGAGACCATGATGACGCGTATCGACATGAGCGAGTATCAGGAAAAGCACACCGTATCACGACTTATCGGCGCACCTCCGGGCTACGTAGGATACGACGAAGGTGGCCAACTCACCGAGGCCGTGCGGCGCAAGCCCTACAGCGTGGTGCTCTTCGACGAGATTGAAAAGGCACATCCCGATGTCTTCAATATCCTCCTGCAGGTATTGGACGACGGACGACTCACCGACAACAAGGGACGCACGGCCGATTTCAAGAACACCATCATCATCATGACCTCCAACGCCACGCGCGAACAACTCCGTATGACCATGCGTCCGGAGTTCCTGAACCGTATCGACGAGATTATCACCTTCAAGCCGCTCTCCAAGGAGGAGATTGCCCAGGTGGTGCGCCTGCAACTCGCACGCGTGCAGAAGATGCTGGAACCGCAGGGCTTCACTCTGGAAGTCACCCCGCAGGCTATCGACTGGCTGGCTCAGGAGGGCTACGACCCCGACTATGGTGCCCGTCCTGTGAAACGCGCCATCCAGCAGTATCTGCTCAACGATTTGTCGAAGCGTCTGCTGGCCGACGAGGTGTCACGCGAAAAGCCCATCGTGGTCGACTCCTTCGGCGACGGACTGGTGTTCCGAAACTAAAACGGCTCGCCTTGCTTCATGCCAAGCGCATTGTAGGCCTGGCGACCTTTCAGGATGACAAGGCGACGGTCTTTAAGCATCTTCACCACACGGGAGTCACCGGCAGCGACGGGCAGGGTGGTGATGGCTGCGGCAGCATCGGCAGGGATGCGCACATACATGTCATAGATGCGGGCACCGCCATTGGCACCGCTCTGTGCAAAGGCAATGCTGCGCACGCTGACGCTCTGGCTCTCATCGATGAGGCCGGCGAGTGCCAGTACATCCATCTGGTATGAGCCCTTGCTGAACTTCTGTGTGGTGACGCTCTTGGTAGTGCCGTCGGCCATGGTATAGTCTATCTTGAAGGTTCTGCCTCCAGTGAAGAAGGTGTTCAGCAACAGTTTCAGCACGCCTTGATTTAGTGTGAGCCTAATGCCGCCATTGCTCTGGCCCAGACAGACGGCACCGGCAGAATAGGCGCAGCCCGACTCGGTCTTCGCAGGGTCGATGGTGGTTGCGGCCTTGCCCGCATCGCTGTTGTCGCCCTGCACGAGTGTGACGACTCCCTGCAGGTCGGCTGGCAGAGCGTCGAAGGCGTCCTGGAAGTGATACCAGTCGCCAGTGAGCACCTTGAACGGCGTAACAAGGGTGATGATGCCAGTGGTCGTAACATCTTTCACACCAGCCTCTTTGTCGCCTGAGACAGTGACCTTGAAGGTACAGGCACTGGCGGGCGTGCCGCTGATGACGATTTGACGGCTGGCGTCGTCGAACTGATAGGTGAGGCCTTCGCTAAGTCCCTCGACGACGGCGGCCGTTGCCACACTGTTCACCTCATAGACAATGTCGGCGATGGCGCTGCCTGCAACAACTTCCTGCGACGAGTTGGCGGTCGTGCAGGTCAGTTCAATCTTCTCAGGGACGGTGTATTCATAGGGTATGCCGTCGAGTTCGAAGGCTCCAAGGTCAGGGGCCTCATCGTTGTAGGGGATGAACAGGTCATCGGCAGTGATATATTCCAGACCGGCAACCGTACACTCAGCCTCTGTCATCTTTCGGGTGGGGGTATAGCCTATGATAGGAGTGCCCATATCCTTGAAGATACTGCCTGGCTTGAGACGGGCGAAGTTGTTGTTAGGCAATGAACCGTCGGCCTCGCGGTCGGCCAGGAAGTCGGCAACAGACAGCGAGAGGAACTCACCGCTGTGGTCTTGGGTCACAATCTGGGTCTTACCCTCCTTGTAGCCTTCCTTGATCGGGCTGCAGCCGTCAATCTCGAGCCATGAGCAGAACTTGGTGTCTGGCTCCTGATAGCCCTCCTTGTCGGGCGAGAGGAACTCGTGGTTGCCTATATTGACGCCGCTCTTCTGCGCCGTGGCCCCCCACCCCACGCAGTTACGTATGGTCATGGTGCCATATTTGAACATGGTTGGGAACCGATAGTTATACTCATTGCCCCAGGCCGTACAGTTGATGACATACATGCCCTCATAGGCATTGTTCTGGTCGAACCCTTTGTGCAGGTTTCCAAACGACACGCAGTTGGTCACCACATGGGCACCCGTGGATTGGTCGAAGGCGGCACCGCCGGCAGAGCCGCCGCCACCGAGTTTGAAGCCGTTGCCATTGCCCACCTCGCGGCCGTCAGCGGTGCGTCCGCCGTTATAGGCCCAGCAGTGGTCGATGACCACAGGGTGATAGACCATGTAGAGGTCCCAGTTGTCGTCGCTGTTGGTCCATGCACGGCAGCCGTGGAACTCGGTGCCTGGCCCCGGGAACAGTTTGCAGGCAAAGCCGTCGGCATCGCCATAGTCGTCGTTACCGTTATAGGTACGTGCGTCGGCATTCTCATAGGCGTCGCAGTTGATAACCTTGTTGTAGCGACAGTAGGTGTAGCCGGGGTTGAACTCGGGCTGTCCGCTGATGGGGAACGACTTGGTCTCTTCTATCTTAAAGTCCTTGAACATACCTATCTGCAGGCCAGTGTCGTTGTTCCAGCGAAACACGCAGCGTTCGATAATATTGTAGGAGCCCTCCACCTTCATGCCATTATCCTCGGCATTCTGCAGCACCAGGCCATAGAAGGTCCAGTAGTTGGCCAAATGGTTCACATAGATGCAGCGCCCCATTTTGAAGTCGCTCTCGGTGGTGTGGTGCATGGCCGAACCGTCGATGATGACTTTGCCCACAGCCTCCTCGGGCCATGCACGAAGTTCGCAGCGCTGGTCGGGTGTAGTGTTCAAGGCGGGAATCTTTATGCGCTCGCTGATGATATAGGTGCCCTCGTGCACCAAAATGCGGTCGCCTGGCTTTACGCACTCCATGGCTTTGTGGATGGTGAGCAGTGGTGCATCTTCCGTTCCTGCATTGTCATCATTGCCTGTAGTGGCCACATGGATATCGCCAGCCACCAGCGCTGACGAGAAGAGGACGAGGGCCGAGCCAGTAGTCCAAAAGCGTCGTAATACCGTGTTCATTTCTTTTGAATGTGATTAGTTTTAGTTGTAAGTTTGGTGCAAAATTACGACTTTTTCCTGATACGACAAAAGAGGAGGGCCAGAAAATGTTTCCGGTCCTCCTTCTTTTTTATTGTTTCGCTTAAGAGTTATCGCTTCATGCCCAGCACATTGTAGGTCTGACGGCCTTTCTGGATGATGAGACGGCGGTCTTTAAGCATCTTCACCACGCGGGAGTCGGCGGTCTCTCCCTGACCTTCAAAGGAAGGGGTGAGGTTCACGATGCCAGTAGCGGTGGTGATGGTGACGGGAACCGACATCTCTGAAAGGGCTCCGCTCTCGCTCACGGCCTGCACGGTGACCACATCACCAATGTTCAGTCCATTCACGCTGGTGGCTGTGGGGAAGGCCACGGCCTTGCCGTTGACGGTGACCACATAGCAGATGGCATAGGGCACGGCCTCCCAAGTAACCTGACCGTCGCCGGCAGTGAGCACGGGCGTGGCCGTCTTCTCCACCAGAGGCAGGGGGTTCCACATGCCGGTATCGCTGTCTGTGGTGCCGTCGCCGGCCATCACGTTCTGCAGGGTGTACTGTGCCACCTCGTCGGCAGTGAGACTGTTCTTGGCCTTGCCGGTAATCTTCTCTGTCTTGTCGGCGTTCCAGTACCAGTAGTCTTCTCTTGAGTTCTCGCTCATCTTGTTGCCGTTCTTGTCCCAGATGTCGCTCACGGCCCACAGTGCGGGCAGTCCGCCCATGGTCTCATACCAGTAGCCGTCGTAGGCTCCCAGTTCCATCTGTGTGTGGAGGAACACGGTCTTGGGATTGTTGTGCCAGGGGCGTCCCAGGTAAATCTTTCCTTCCTCAGGCGTGAAGTAAGTCGAGGTGATGGTCGTGTTGTTGAACACATAGCCCCAGCGGGTCTCGGCAGGATGACTGGGTGCCACGATGTAGCCACCCGTCTTGCGGTTGATGTTGAGCGTGGTGTTCTCAAACCACACATCACAGTCGCCATAGATGAAGTCAACGGCACCCTCGATGGTAGAGTTGAGCCAGAACTGGCGGTTGTAGGTGCCACCGGCATAGTAGGTATCCTGATAGGAGCGCACGTTGCAGTTGTTAAACGCCACACGGTCGGCAGAGATATCCATGCAGAGAGCCTGCGGTCCCTCCCACTTCAGTTTGGTCCAGTTCTCATTGTCCACGGTAATATTCTCCATGTAGAAGTCCTTGGCCTCCTTCTGAATCTCGAGCGTAGCACCGGCACTGACATGATACCACACACGGTTGCGGTCGCGGCTGGTACCGCCGTCGAGACGGTCGCTGGCAATAGTCACCTTGTCCACGGCCTGGCCAATGAGGTGGATGTTAGGCTTGTTCACATAGACCAGACGACAGTCGTCATACTGGTTCTTACCGCTGGGCACATCGTTGACAGTGGTATTGTCGTTGGCATCGGCAGGATTGGCATAGCGATAGCCGCGCATGCCCACATCGAAGGTCTCGTTGGGGTCGTTGTAGTAGCCCTCCTTAATATAGATAAGGTATGGCTTGTCGTTCTGCGAGGGAGCAGCATCAATGGCATCCTGAATCTTACAATACTGTGCAGGCATGTCGGCCGTGGCAGCGATGTCGGCCTCAAGCGAACCGTCGACGATGGCGTCGAAGGTGCGGGCCTGCGGCTGCTGGCGCTCCATCACGGTGAAGGAGAGTTCAAAAGCATCGGCTTTGTTGCCTGAGTTGTCCTGCACAAAGCCGGCAGGCATCAGGAACGTGTAGGTCTGTCCGTAGTTCAGGCCAGAATAGGCGAACGATACGGAACGGCTGCTCCACTGCGGGGTGAGTTCCCTGCCATTGAGCGTAGCCTTGGCAGCACCCTCAACGGCCTTGATACGCTCGTTGAACGAGATGGTGATCTTGCCGGTGGCACTGACGCCGGTGGCGTTGTTGACAGGAATGGCGCTTGTCACCACGGGAGCCTCGGCATCGTCGGCCACCTCAGCAGTGCCCAGCACATAGACATTGCCAACGCCGCTCTCCGAGTGGTCGCAATACTGCAGACCGTCGAAGGTCTTGTCGAAGGCATGGGAGGTATTGAATACCTCATCGCCCGTGCCGGTGATGCGGAGATACACGGTCTCCTGACCGCTGGCAGCGGCAGGCAAGGCGATGTTGAGGGGGCACACCACATTAGCGGTCACCGTCCAGGTAGCACCGTCGATGGCAGTATAGTTAGTGCCGTCGAGCGAATAGAGGGCCTTCCACTGCTTGGTGGCACCGTTCTTGGCAGCCATGTCGGCCTTGAAGACCACATCGGTAAAGCCCTTGGTAGAGAACTGATACTGCCAGGCGATGTCGGTGGTATTATAACCGTTCTGATAGAGGCCGTTGATGGCAGACAGCACCACACCCTCACGGTTGCGCACCACGGGAGTGCCTGCGTTGCCCACGGTCTTGCCGTCGTTAGTATAGCAGAGCGAGCCGTCGGCCACCTTGACCACTGCAGCGGCAGTGTTGCGCTGGTCGTCCCAGGTCAGGTCGGCCGGGAAAGGATAGTCGGCCGTGGTGGTATAGGCATAGGTATTGACCTTTGAGGCGTCGAACACGGCCACGAAGTCCTGCACCTCGTAGTCGGCCACCAGTTCCATGTCGCTGTTGACGGTGAGTGTGCGGGTGGCCAAAGTGCCGGCATTCTCGTTCTGGTCAGTCCACTGCATGAACTTCATGATGACACTCTCCTCGGCCTTGGCAGTAATCTGCGTGCCGGCCTCATACTTGCCTGCATGGTCGTTGGGGGTCAGGGTGATGGTGCCCAGCGAGCGGTCGGCATCGTTGGTCACCTTGGTGGTGACAGTATAGACGGGAACGGTCTCGAACACAGCCTTCACAGTCTTGTCGGCATCCATGGTCACAGTGGTCTGTGCCTCGGTAGAGATGACGGTGCCCGTGGCGTCCTGCCACTCCTTAAACTTATAGCCGAAGTTCTTGGTGGCCTTGAGGGTTACCTGTGTGCCTTCCTTGAAAGAGGCCATATCAGGGTCGATGGCAATGGTGCCGGCCTCGGCAGGGCTCACACTGGTGGTCAGCGTGTATTTCGTCACCTGGGCAGCAGCGCCGGTCAACTTGCCTTCGATGACAAGGTTGGAAAGGCCCATTGTCTTTGTCTTGCCCAGTCCTATGAATGAGAACTTGAGTTTCAGCGGGTTGGCATTGGTAGCCACCAGACTGCTAAGTTCGTAGTTAAAAGTAGCGATGTCGAGTTTCTTGCCGCTACGGTTCACATTGGCAGCCGCGCATAGTTCCTCGCTCTTGTCGCCAGCCTCGGCAACAACGGTCAGCGTGCCGCCATCAGTGCCGAAGCGTGCTCCCTCGAAACTGATCTTGGAAGGCATAAAATAAAAGCCGTCGTCAGGGGTCAGTGTCAGTGTCAGCGTGTTGTCATCAGTGGCTGTCGAAGCAAACGACCCATTAGTGCCATTATAGATCTTCAGCATATTGGTCTTTGCAGAGCCGCTGTCATAGGTCGTCACACCACCCACGGTCAGGCTGCTGCCTGCTGTCCACTTCTTGCCAATGAAACCGGCGGACAATTCCTGCGGGGTCATAGTAGGTTCGGTGTCGACACTGCCGTCAGCCAACGTATAGGTGATGGAGCCATCGACATTCAGCCCTGCGGCATCCTTGCTCTGTCCGCTGACAACGACATCAGAGATGCAGATCCAGCGGCCATTGTCCACGGCCTTCGACCAGGGATAGACGCGGATGAGCAGGCGCTCGCCCTCGTCCACGGTGACCACATCCTCACTGTTGATTTCATTCCAGGTGCCGGTCAGCACGCCGGAAGAGAAGATGGTCTTGCGGTTCACGAAACCATCCGTAGAATAATACACATGACACTGCAGAGCGCCGCCGCCCTGTGCCTTGATTTTCATGGCAATACCCGTAACATCGAGTTTCTTGCCCTCGGGTGCCGTCACGGCAAACTGTACATACTGCGTGGGATCATCGTCGATGCCTTCTGCAGGCCATGCGCCGGTTGAACCCGTAGGAGCGATCAAGGCTCCGTAGCCGTTGACATAGCCGTAGGTTCCCAAGCCCTCATACTTCACTTCGGTGGCCGTGGCATTACCCGTAACGGTGGCGTTGGCCTTCTCGCTGTTGCTCATCGGCCATGCCACGGTGAAAGGATCGCCGCCGCCCAGTTCGATAATGTTAACCGTCAAAGGCACATCGACCTTGTTCTCACCCAAAGCGGCCGTAATGGTGCCGTTGAACTGGCCGGCATTGGCCAGTATCACACGCGCATAGATATTCTGTACGAGCGTACCGTTCTTATAGTCTATGGAAAGGCTCGACTGCCAGTTGTTCTTGTCGGTAGAAAGCATGATACCGTCGGTGGCCGTAACGGCGATGGTGCCGTCGGCAGGTGTCAGGCCGAAGCCGTTGATGGTCAGTTCCTTGACAGCCGTCTGTCCCTTATAGCCGTCGCCAAGGTCGGCAGTGGCAGGAGACACGCTCAGGTCGGTGGGAACGACGATGCCGTCAGCCAAAATGCCCTGTTCCTTCATCAGTTGGGCACACAGGCGGGCCACCAGCAGGGCACCGGTGGTGTTGAAGTGGGTAGAGCCTTCGCCGTCGAACAGTTGTTCGTGACATTTGGTGTCGCCGTAACTCTCATAGAGATCCTTGGTGGCAGTCGTCAGGTCGATGAAAGCCACGTTTTTCTCCTGTGCCAGCATCATGGAATGATAGGCATAGTCCATGGTGTGGTCATCGGCAGCCACCTTGTTGCCTGTGGTAGGGCCGTTGGCGGTCAGGATGCTGAACGAGTCGCCAAGGTCGTGACGGCCGTTACGCTTGATCTTGCCATTGCCGTCGAAATAACTGCGGCACACGGGTGAGCAGATGACGGGAATGGCACCCTTGGCCAGCACCTCGTCGACAATCTTGCCCAGGTTCTGCTTGTAGGTGGTAGAGGGAATGCTGCCACGCAGGTCTACGGCAGCGGCTGCCGTCTGGTCGCCTTTGCTCAGGTAGTAGTCGCGCAACTGGTAGCCGTCCATGCCGCCGTTCTTCTCGTCATTATGCCCGAAGGTGATAATGACATAATCGCCTGCCTGAACATTGTTCTTGGCATTCTGCCAGAGTTCGCTGTAGCCGGTGTACGTGTCGCGTCCGCCCTTGGCATAGTTCACCGAGGTCCAGCCGTCGGTGAGGAAGTTACCAAAATACATACCCCAGCCACGTGTCACGGTGGCGTTCTCGTCGTAAGGTGCCATCGTTGAGTCGCCCAGCGTGTGCACCTTCTTCGCATCAATTCCGAGGCTGCCCGTCAGCAGGGCAGCCATCAGGAGTAATAAGAAACTTTTCTTTGTCATCATGATATTTTGTTAGCAGTTTGTTTGATGCCACAAAATTACATGGAAAAGAGGAAAGGGAGAGGGCAAAATCGGGTCAAATAGGTGGACTATTCCGTCAATCCACCTTTCTGACCTGATTTTTATACTCCGAGGGAGACACGCCGACGGACTGACGGAAGCAGCGACTGAAATATTTGGGATCGCTGAAACCACACTTATAAGCGACCTCAGACACGATGGAATCGTCGTTTTTTAGCAATAGGCAGGCATGCTTGATGCGTGCCTCCTTGAAGAAGTCGGCTGGTGTAACACCCATCAACTGCTTCATCTTGCGCTGGAGCACCGAGCGGCTCACGGCACAGGCCTCGGCCATCTGGTTGACATCGGCATTGCTGTTGCCCATGTTCTGCTCCACGAAGGCCAGCACCTGCTGCATGAAGGGGTCGTCGGTCTGTTTGGTCTGCGGCACTTCCTGCTCCCCCTCCACCTTGTCCAGCAGTGCCAGATAGGCCTCCAGCGTCTCGTGCTGCTGGCGTTTGATGCGCCTGATATAATAAGAGGTGTAGGCTATGGCGGCTACGATGCCTATGATGAGCAAGACCATCAGCAGGCGCCCCCATGCCGACTCCCAGAACGTGGGTGTGACGATGATGGTGAGCGTGCGGGTGTTGCTGGTCCACACACCGTCGCTGTTCGTCGAGCGGATGGCCAGTTGGTAGGTGCCGGGGCTGAGGTCGAGCAGCGTGATGGAGTGGTTATGGCCCAGACTGGTCCAGTTCACCGAGTCGTTGTCCAGACGGAACTGGTAGTTGACGGCCGAGGGATCAATATAGTCGAGGGCGGCAAAGCGCACGGTGATGCTACGCTCCGACGGACCGAGCCTCAGGGTGTCCATCCTCGTCACAGCCAGGTTCTCCGTATCGTCGAGTCCCTGCCCGTGCAGGACGGTGATACTCGTCAGCAGCAGCGGTGGCGTATAGTTGCTGCGGTGGGCCAGGTGGCGCGGCAGCCAGACGGCTCCCTGCAGGGTGGGTATCAGCCAGCGGTCGTCATCCAGCAGCAGCGGACGGCCCTCGGTAAAACGGTATATCTGATGAAAGAAGTGGTGGTCCAGATTCTCGTAGGTCCCCCTGTTGATGTCCAGACAGACCAGTTGCCTGGGGCAGACCACCATCAACAGGCTGTCGTCAGCCAGTGTCATGCCGATGGCCATGTCGGTGGGCAGCATGCCGTTCTGCATCGTCAGGTGACGGAAGCAGAGCGTGTCGGCCAGCAGGTCATTGCTGACAACCTCGCAGATGCCGCCCGTCTCGGTGGCCACAAACAGGCGGCCGTCGGGTGTGCGTACGAGGTCCATCGTGGCGTTGCAACTGAGCGATTCCTGCCTGTGCGATTCCTTTTTATGCCGATGGAATCGCATATTTTTGACATCTTCTTCTATCCGCCCGACGATGAGACCCTCGGTGGTGGCAGCCAGCAGGATATTGTCGGGGGTAATCAGAATGTGGCGCACCTTTTGGCATACATCCTGAGGATAGTCAGCCACATGGCCGATGACCTGGGGATGTGCCCCGTCGGCATCCTCTATACAGGCGATGCCGCCGCCCAGGGTGGCTATCCACAGGCGGCCCTGCCGGTCCTCGGCAACAGCATAGACCTGATCGTTAGGCAATCCCGCTACGGGTTCCACAATGAAGCGGTTCGCTGCCGTTTCCGTCAGCCGGTAGAGTCCTCCTGGCTTACACCCCAGCCAGATACGGCCGCTGTGTGTCTGAGTGATGCAATAGACGGGATGGCCGAAGGTCTGATAGCCGCGTGCCAGCCGTCCGTCGGCCGTCAGGTAGCCCAGTTCATTGCCGCCGCTGTCGAGCAGCCTGACGGTGGCGTCCTCTCTGGTGGTCACCCACACGCGCCCCTTGCTGTCCTTCTGCAGACAGCGCACCACCGCCTCACGCTGCATGGGCAGCGGCGAGCACGGCTGCGGCGTGGCGCTCATGCAGTAGAGGGCATCGTCGCGGGTCTGCCATTCCAGGCCTTGCGGGTCCTTATAGCAGAAATAACCATCCTTGTGCTTACCCCGTGTGGGCTGGTTGTTCAGGCTCTCCCTCGCCCGCTGATGCTCTTCCTCGCCAGTCAGGTCGCAGAAGCGGTAGGTCTTGGTGTCGAAGCGGCAGGTGTCATCGTCCACTCGCAGATAGATGTCGCCGTCATCGGAGAGCCAGAGATTGCGGATACGGTCCGATGACATCGAACAGCCATCGCCCGGTTGTGGCTTCAAGCGACGGAACTCATAGCCGTCGAAGCGGCACAGACCGTTCCATGTGGCTATCCACAACAGTCCGTCGCGGTCTTGCAGTATCTGGGTGGTATGTCCCTCCAGCGTGCTGTTGGTCTCATCGTAGCGGTGCAGTTCCCACAGGTCCTGCGCCTGTATGCCCACGGTGGCCGCAAAAAGCATCAATAATAAGGTCTTTAGTCTCATTGCGCTGGCAAAGTTACGAAAAACGAGTGAAATGCAAAAGAAAAGCGCGCTTTTCTTTTCATTTCCGAGTGCCATATAAGTTCGGCGAAGCCAAAGTTACGAAAATTATAGCCAAAGTTACGAAAATTATTGCCATAATTTTTTTAGCCCGTATCGCATGGTCTGAAAAAAAACGGAAAAACTATCCATTATCGATTATTTTGATTACTTTTGCAGTCAAAACTAAAACGGCATGAAACGAATAAGGATATTCATCAGTAGCGTGCAGAGCGAGTTTGCAGAAGAGCGAACTATGCTCAGCCAGTACATCAGGACAGATGCGTTGCTGGGCAAGTTTTTCGAAACCTTTATTTTTGAGGATGTGCCTGCCAACGAGGCTTCGCCACAGCAGGTTTATTTGAGCGAAGTAGAAATGGCTGACATCTATCTTGGTCTGTATGGCAACAAATACGGCTACGAGGATGAGGAAGGTGTATCGCCCACTGAGCGAGAGTATGACCGTGCGGCTAATCTGCATAAGACACGACTGATTTTCATCAAGAGTTTGGATGAGGGACATCGCCATCCTAAGGAGGCTGCACTCATCAGCAAGGTGGAACGCGATATCGTAAGGAAAACTTTCGTAGACACAGAGGGACTCAGAACCTCTATCTATGCCTCACTCGTAAGGTATTTGGAAGAGAAGGAGTATATCCGTTGGCAACCGTTTGATGCCGCTTTCGACACAAACGCACAACTAGAAGATCTGGATGAGGACAAGATGCATGAGTTCATTGTGCTGGCCAGAGCAAAGAGGAATTTTCCGTTGCCAGAGAATTCTTCGCCAGAGAAATTGCTGACGCACTTGTCGTTGATGGATGACAAGGGACGCATCGCAAATTCGGCTATCCTATTGTTCGGCAAACGACCGCAGAAGTTCTTCATCACATCGGAGGTGAAGTGTGTTCAGTTCTTTGGCAATGTGGTAGAGAAGCCACTACCAGCCTATCAGATATGCCGAGGAACGTTGTTTGAAATGATTGACCAGGCTACGGCTTTTGTAATGAATCGCGTAGACCTCGCTGTAGGCACTCGTGCTGAGGGTAAGACCGCTTCGGTGCCAACTGATTATGAACTGCCGCCTGATGCTGTGAAAGAGGCTATTGTTAACGCTGTAGCCCATAGAGACTATACAAGTAATGGTAGCGTGCAGGTCATGTTGTTCCGCAACAGACTCGAGGTATGGAATCCGGGACAATTGCCTTATGGTCTGACGGTGAACAAGTTGCTGGAGCCTCACAAGTCATTACCTGCTAATCCGCTGATTGCCGACCCGTTGTTTTGGACGGGCTATGTGGACAAGGTGGGTACTGGTACTGAGGACATTGTGAACCTGTGTAAAGACAAGGGATTAAAAATGCCTGAGTATCATCAGGAAGAAGACTTCAGAGTGGTGATTTGGAGGCGAGGAGGACAAGCGGTCCAGAGTGATCCAGAAGTGATCCAGAGCGATCCAGAGATGATCCAGATAGATGCTGATTTTGTGGATGCAGTGTATAAATTAATTAAAGAGAACCACTCTATATCCAGAGCAGCGTTGGCTAAGGCACTTGGTACAAGTGAACGTCAGGTGAGAAAGGCCATTGATGTCTTGCGCGACAAGAGAATACGTCGCAAGGGCGGTGACTCAGGTGAATGGGATATAATAGGATAGTTGCAGCATGAATGACTTTGCCTCCACATTGCTGCAGTGGTTCCGCCAGAACGGACGGGAACTGCCGTGGCGCGAGACCAGCGACCCATACGCCATCTGGCTGTCGGAAATCATCCTGCAGCAGACACAGGTGAAGCAGGGATGGGACTACTGGCTGCGCTTCATGCAGCAGTGGCCCACGGTGGAGGCACTGGCACAGGCGTCGGAAGACGAGGTGCTGCGCCAGTGGCAGGGACTGGGCTACTATAGCCGGGCGCGCAACCTGCTCTTTGCCGCACGCCAGGTGGTGCAGGCGGGCGGCTTTCCACAAACCATAGAGGGCCTGCGCAGCCTGAAAGGCGTGGGCGACTATACGGCGGCAGCCATCGGGTCGATAGCCTTCGGACTGCCGGCAGCCGTGGTCGACGGCAATGTCTACCGTGTGCTGTCGCGCCATTTCGGCATTGCCACCCCCATCAACAGCACCGAGGGCAAGAAGGAGTTTGCCCTGCTGGCACAGCAGTTGCTGCCGCCGCGCGAGGCGTCGGCCTACAACCAGGCCGTCATGGACTTCGGTGCCATACAGTGCACGCCACAGTCGCCCCGCTGCGAGGTCTGTCCGCTACAGGCATCGTGCGTGGCCCTGCGCCAGGGCATGGTAGACCAGTGGCCCGTGAAACTCAGGAAAGTGAAGCAGGCAGAGCGCCACCTTATTTATATATATATAAGGTGTAACGGACAGACGGCCCTGCACCGCCGGCCCGCGGGCGATATCTGGCAGGGCCTCTACGAGCCGCTGCTCACAGAAGACGCCCCCCTCTCCTTCCTCCCTCCCCTTTCCTCACTCCGTCTTCTGAAGAAAAACGTGAAGCACGTGCTCACCCACCGCATCATCATGGCCGACTTCTACCTGTGGGAGCCCGATGAGCGCCCTACCCTGCCGCCCGACTATTTCTGGATTGACGAAGCCGACACCGACCAATATGCCGTGCCCCGTCTGGTGGAGAAACTGCTGGAGGCGCTGCATTAACTTTTTTTATGCAAAGGCCCGTGTAAAATTTTCTGTTTTCAATTTTCAGTGTTCAATTTAATTCGTATCTTTGCACCAACTACTAAGCAAATCTACTTACCAATTAACTAAAACCAATACACGTATGAAGGACTTGAAAATGTACATCAACGGCCAGTTCTGCGAGAGCAGCAACGGCAAGTGGATCAATGTGTTGAACCCCTCTACCGAAGAGGTCATCAGCCGTCAGCCAGAAGGCACCATCGAGGATGTGAACCGCGCACTCGACGCCGCACGCGCCGCACAGAAGGCATGGGCCAAGACACCCGCCATTGAGCGTGCACAGTATCTGCTGAAGATGGCCGCAGGCATCAAGGCCCGCGAGCAGGAGTTCACCGAGATCATCATGCGCGAGCAGGGCAAGACCCGCAACTGGGCCGCCATTGAGGTGGGCGCCACCATTGCCTATTTTGAGTATATGGCCACCTTTGCCCGCCACATCGAAGGCGAGATCATCCCAAGCGACCGTCCCAACGAGACCATCCTGCTCACCAAGAAGCCCATCGGCGTGGTGGCAGGCATCCTGCCCTGGAACTTCCCGTTCTTCCTCATCGCACGCAAGGCTGGCGCCGCCCTCATCGCAGGCTGCACCATCGTCATCAAGCCCTCGCAACTCACACCCGAGAACTGCACCGAGTTTGCCAAGGTGGTGGCCGAGACCGGTCTGCCCGCAGGCGTCATCAACATCGTGACGGGCAAGGGCAGCGTCATCGGCAACGAGATGGCCGGCTCGCCTAAGATCGACATCGTCTCGGTAACGGGCTCTGTCTCTGCCGGCGAAAGCATCATGGCCGCTGCCTCGAAGAATATCACCAAGGTGAGCCTCGAACTGGGCGGCAAGGCACCCGCCATCGTCATGAACGATGCTGACCTGGAGCGCGCCGCACAATGGATTGTGGACAGCCGCATTGGCAACAACGGCCAGATCTGCAACAACGCCGAGCGCGTCTATGTACAGAAAGGCGTGAAAGAAGCCTTCACCAAGATACTGGTAGAGAAGATGCAGGCCGTGAAGGTGGGCGACCCCTGCGCCGATGCAAGCGTCGACATGGGTCCGCTGGTGGAGCAGCGCGCACTGGAGAGCGTCACCGAGAAGGTGGAGCGTGCCATCAAGCAGGGCGCCAAACTGCTGTGCGGCGGCCACCGCGTAGGCACCAAGGGCTACTTCTATGCCGCCACCGTGCTCGACGACTGCCGTCAGGACATGGACATCATCCATGAGGAGACCTTCGGTCCCGTCATCCCATTGGTGGAGTTCGACACCCTCGACCAGGTCATCCAGATGGCCAACGACTGCGAATATGGTCTGGCCAGCAGCATCTTCACCAAAGACCTCAACGTGGCGGTGAAGGCCTGCCGCGAACTGGAGTTCGGCGAGACCTA
>CAMHDT010000053.1 GCA_946183985.1 uncultured Prevotella sp. | reverse complement strand
GTATCTCTACCGCTGATATCGACGAGGTGATCCTCGTGGGTGGTTCAAGCCGTATCCCCGCTGTGCAGACCCTCGTGAAGAACTACTTCGGCAAGGAGCCTTCAAAGGGTGTAAACCCTGACGAGGTGGTGGCTGTAGGTGCTGCTATCCAGGGGGCCATCCTCAATCAGGAGACTGGCCAGGATATCGTGCTGCTCGATGTGACACCTCTGACCTTGGGTATTGAGACTCTGGGTGGTGTGATGACCAAACTGATTGATGCCAACACCACCATTCCTTGCAAGCAGAGTCAGGTATTCTCTACCGCTGCTGACAATCAGACAGAGGTGACCATCCACGTGCTGCAGGGCGAGCGTCCTATGGCTTCTCAGAACAAGAGCCTGGGTCAGTTCAACCTCACCGGCATTGCTCCCGCCCGTCGTGGCGTGCCTCAGATCGAGGTAACCTTCGACATCGATGCCAACGGTATCGTAAAGGTAAGTGCCAAGGATAAGGCTACCGGTAAGGAGCAGGCCATCCGCATTGAAGCTTCATCTGGTCTGTCACAGGACGAGATCAACCGCATGAAGGCTGAGGCCGAGGCCAACGCAGAGAACGATAAGAAGGAGCGCGAGCGCATCGACAAGATGAACCAGGCCGACTCGATGATTTTCCAGACTGAGACCTTCCTCAACGAGAATGGTGACAAACTGGGTGCTGACAAGGCTAACGTAGAGGCTGCTGTCAATCAGTTGAAGGATGCCCACAAGGCTGGTGATGTCGCTGCCATCGATAGTGCCATCAACAACCTGAACCAGGTGATGCAGGCTGCTTCGCAGAAGATGTACGCTCAGACAGGCGGTCCTCAGCCCGGTGCTGATGCTGGTCAGCAGCAGCAACAGCAGCAGACCAACACTCAAGACGACATCCAGGATGCCGACTTCGAGGAGGTGAAATAAGGAGCGATAAACATCAATAGAAACGATAAGAAAATCCGCATAAACCATGTGTCTATGCGGATTTTTTATGTTACTTTTTCATCATCAGGAGCCGCGTAGCCTTGCGTGCCTCGCGCCATCGCGGGAAGAACTTATCCATCAATGCATGGAAGCGGGCGTTGTGACTGGGCTCTAACAGATGACAGAGTTCGTGCACCACAATGTGCTCAACACACCAGGCCGGCAGCAGCAAGACATAGGCTGAGATGCAGATAGAGCGGTCGCGGACATTGCATTGTCCCCAACGGGAGATGGTCGGCTTATAATCAATTCTCGAAGGCTTGACATCCATTTCGAGAGCATAGTGACTCACCATCGGTTCGACAAGTGCCTTCAGCCTTGCCAGAGCCTCGTTTCTTTGTGCAGGCGTCTGTAGCGGCAGTCCATCATAGAATGTTGTCCGTTGCGTCTGTCGTTCACAGGCCTGCTTCCGCGCCTTGTCAATCCAATCGCGATGCTCGTTAATGAAAGTCTCGATGGTCTTTTTGGGCAGCCCAAAGGGTGCCGACACATGCACATCGCCATTCTTCACGATGCGCATTGAGAGTCTGCTCGTCCGTCTGTATGTCACTTGTATGGCCATCTACACATTTCCTATATATATGTTCATCCCTAAATGTTCGGCATTGGCCATCAACTGTTTCAGGTAATCTAATATTCGCTTTGCATCCATACATTACACAACATTATGCCTCTAGCATTTAGGTTCTGGTCACACGGAAGGCCAGCAGGGTGAGGTCGTCGTTCTGCTCAGCACCATCGCGGAAACGGTCTGTGTCGGCCTTCAGAGCCTCAACGATGTCGTGGGCACTGCTGGCAGGCTGCGAGGTGAGCAACTCAACAATGCGGTCTTCGCCATACTGCTCCTGCTGGCGATTCTCGGCTTCGTTGAGTCCATCGGTATAGAGCAGCATCTTGCGATTACTCAGGTATTCTATTTCCTCACCCTCATATTCCAGTCCGGGCCATAATCCGATGGGCGCGTTGGGCAGCACATCGAGGAACGAGAACTGGCCGTCGTCATTGCCGATGATGGGCGGGTTGTGGCCGGCGTTGCAGTATTCCAGCCGTTGAGTTTTCAGGTTGAGTCGGCAGATGAACATGGTGACGAACATGCCTTCCTCATTGTTCTCTGTCAGTTCGAAGTTTAGTCGGGTGGCGATTTCTGCAGGAGTTTTCCCCGTCAATGCCAATGTGCGGAATCCGCGTGTAACGATGGCCATGAAGAGCGAGGCAGGCACACCCTTTCCGCTGACATCGCCAATGCAGAAATAAAGATTGTCGCCAACTTGCAGATAGTTGTACAGGTCGCCACCCACCTCTTTGGCGGGTGTCATTGTGGCATACATGTCGAGACCCTCCACATTGGGGAATACACTAGGCACCATCGACATCTGGATATTGCGGGCAATACGTAGTTCGCTCTCCATGCGCTCTTTGGCAGTGGTGGTCTCTTCCAGTTGGTCGTAGGCTTCCTTTAACTGGTTATGAGTTTTTTTCAGACGGACTCCCACGCAATGGCGCGCAATGATATAGATAAGCATGATGACGAATATGATGGCCACCAACACCATTCGACTTACTTGCCGCCCTCGCATATTCTGTTCGTGCTCTGCGGCCATCTCCTGCTCCTTCTGATACACAGCCTCGTGCTCTATGGCATCGGCTCGGCGTGCTTGGGTAATGGCCGAATCAAGATGTGCTACAATGTCCATACTGATAGCTTTCGCAGAATCCATTCTGCCAGCCTGTAGGTTGACATCAAACTTCTTAAGCAGCATCTTCTGTATATTCTCAAGCGAATAGCCGACATTTTGTTCTTTCATCAGCGTGTTCAGATTAGAAAAATTGTCGGCTGACTCCTGCCAGCGCCCAGCCAATCCAAGATAGTTGCCGCCAAGAATACTTCCTTCGGCTGTACGGCTAAAGCTGGTTTGCCGGAATAACTGATAGGCCTGGGCGGCCTCACGCTTACGTCCTAATCCCTCGAGTGCTATGGCGCTATTGATATAGTAGCGCGACCACTGCTTTTCTGCATAGCCAGGGCGCCCATCCGGCACTTTCTCATAGCCACGTATCAGTTCGGCTAAGCGTTCTGTCCATATAAAGGCCTCATCATACTTTTGGATCTCCAAATAAGTGTTGCAAATGATGCCCAAACCTATGATGGCATCGCGATAGTACACGTAATAAGGATGGCGCTGAATGAGGTCGAGGTGCAAGCGGTAGCCTTGTTCCAGATTTTCGTCGTCCTTAGCCTCTCTGAGGCCGAAACGACTTTGGTAACAGCCTTCATAGATAAGCAGATTGGCATAATCGCTCGTGGAGTCGCACTTCAACTTCTCCATTCGCTCGATGGCGGGCAGGACTATCTCCTGGGCAGCCTCATACTCACCCCATACATTCATAAGACCTGTGAGACGCTGGACGATGGCTGCATATACCTTCACATCCTCAACCTCGGTGGAATTCTCGACTGCCGCTATACCTTTCTTCCAATAAAATTCGGCCATGCGTTTCTGCATGAGGCGGTCGTAGGCGTAGCCCAACCAGTAGTCGGCCCTGCCCTCGGAAAGGGTTCCCAGCAGTTGAAGACTATCCGCAAGTGCTATGATGCGCGGATAGTCTTGGGCCAAATAGGCCTCATTGACCATGTCTTCTGCTTCCTTGCGCAGTCTCTCTCGGTCTTTGGAGTCGCCTCCACATCCTGACAGGAATAAGGCGACGGCGACCATCACCACCAAAGTCAAACAGTGAAGTATGTTTCTGCTCATATATCCTTTATGTAGTTTGTTGTGTGAAAAAAATCCCACTCATGATGAGATGAATGGGATGATATCAATAGGAATCAGATTACTTCGATGCCTTGCTGCTTACATAGTTCAAGGCTCATCTCCTTGAGTTTGAACTTCTGGATCTTTCCCGACCCCGTAAGTGGGAACTGGTCAATGAAGAACACGTACTTAGGAATCTTGTAGCGGGCTATTTTGCCACGGCAGAACAACTGGACATCCTCAGCCGTCATCTTGGCACCTTCTTCAAGGATGATGAAAGCCCCTACGGCCTCGCCATATTTCTTGGAAGGCACAGCCGCCACCTGCACATCGCGGATGCCAGGCATGTGATAGAGAAACTCTTCTATCTCGCGCGGATAGATATTCTCGCCACCACGGATAATCATGTCCTTGATGCGACCCGTAATCTTATAGAAGCCCTGCTCGTCCTTCACGCCCAGGTCGCCCGAGTGCAGGTAACCGTTCTTGTCGATGACCTCGGCGGTGGCCTCTGGGTTCTTGTAGTAGCCTTTCATCACGTTGAAGCCCTTGCAGCACATCTCGCCCTGCACGCCAACGGGGCACTCCTCGCCCGTCTCGGGGTCGAGCACCTTGACATCGACGAAGGGGAAGTCGCGACCTACGGTGGTGCAACGCTGCTCGAAGGTGTCGTTGAGGCAGGTCTGCGTCATGCCCGGCGACGACTCGGTGAGGCCATAGACGCTGGTGATGGTCATATACATCTTCTCACTGACCTGCTTCATCAGTTCTATCGGGCAGAGCGAGCCAGCCATGATACCTGTGCGCAGACAGGTGAGGTCGAACATGGAGAACATGGGATGATTGAGTTCGGCAATAAACATCGTGGGCACGCCATAGACAGCCGTGCAACGCTCTTTATGGATAGAGGCCAGCACCACGAGGGGGTCGAACTTCTCGACCATCACCTCTGTACAGCCATGAGTCAGACAGTTCATGGTGGCCAGCACCACACCGAAACAGTGGAACAGTGGCACACAGACACAGAGTTTGTCGTCCTGAGTGAAACCCATGTTCTCGCCCGTGAAGTAGCCGTCGTTGGCAATGCCGAAATGAGTCAGCATGACGCCCTTTGGGAAGCCTGTGGTGCCGCTGGTATACTGCATGTTGCACACATCGTAGCAACTTACCTGCTTCTTCATCTCGCTAAGCGTCTCGTCTTCAATGTTCTGTCCAAGAAGCAGCAACTCGGCAGTGTTGTACATGCCGCGGTATTTCTCCATGCCAATATAGACAACATTCTTCAGATAGGGGAAACGCTCGCTGTTCAGATAGCCGCGCTCGCAGGTCTTCAACTCGGGCAGCATGGTATAGGTCATGTCTACATAGTTACAGTCCCACGTACCGTCGGTAATACAGAGCACCTCCATATCTGAGTCCTTACACAGATACTCCAACTCGTTCTGCTTATAGTTGGTGTTGACCGTCACCAACACGGCTCCAATCTTGGCAGTGGCATAAAGGAAGGTGAGCCAGTCGGGCACATTAGTTGCCCAGATGCCCACATTAGAGCCTTTTTTCACGCCAATGGCTATCAGGCCCTTGGCCAGGTTGTCAACACGCTCGTTGAACTCCGACCAGGTGAACCGCAAGTCACGATCGGAGTATACGATATACTCTTTGTCGGGTGTCGTCTCTGCCCAGTATTCGAGCCACTGGCCGAGGGTGCGTTCCCACAACTGGTAGCCTTCGCTTCCCGTCTCAGCAGGATAGGTTCTATCAGGCAACGGACGGCCTGCCATATCAAGTTTTGCCATTTTTCTTTCTTTTTTTCGTTATGACGTTATCACGTTATGACGTTATAACGATTGTTTAGAACGGAATATAAACCACAGCCAGAATCTTGGCGCTCTTGCCTGGCGCACCATGCACATGATGCTTCACGATAGAGTCGTAGAAGATGCTGTCGCCTTCATTCAGAGTGTAGGTCTCCTTACCATAGACAACTTCCACCTCACCTTGCATCACGTAGATAAACTCCTCGCCTTCATGAGCCGAGAGTTGAAATTCGTGGGCGTCCTCTGGATTGATGTCAATCACAAAGGGTTCCATGTGTCGGTCGGCCTTCTGCTGTGCCAAGGGATGATACTCCATGTGCTTACGGGCATCGACGGCACCGTTGGAGAAACTGATACTGCTGTCTTTCTCACGGTCGGCTGCACGGCAAATAATAGGCCCCAGGGCATCATTATCGTCCATAAAAGTGCCCAAACGGACGCCGAGTGCCCGTGCGATCTTAATCAGCGGACCTAAGGAAGGCAGGTTCTGATCGTTTTCAATCGATACAACTTGCTCTACAGATAGCCCACTGCGCTCTGCAACTTCCTCAACAGAAATGTTCTTCGTTTCCCTAAGTCCCTTGATTTTGGACCCTACTAATGAATGATTATTGCCCATCTTTATTCTAGTTTTTTGTTTTTTTAGTGTGCAAAAATAACAAATTATACCAAAAAACACTAATTATTTTGTAAGATTAACACAAAAACAACATATTGAATGACAAAAATCAAGGAGTTTGAGAGCGAAAATGCTCCCAAACTCCCTTTATAGAAGTGAGGGGTTCTCGGACAAGCCGAGCGAGAGGTGAGTCACCTAATTGATCAGGAAGGTCTTGGTCTTGCCGTTAAAGGTGGCCTTCACCGTGGCACGGCCAGCAACAACGGGACTCACCTCGAAAGTCACTCCAGGGGCTGTGGCCTTGGCCTCAATCATTGAGCCAGAGTTCTTCAGAGGTGCATACAACTGGTAGTGGTCGGCCTCCATATAGCCATTCTGATTGGTTGCCATGATGGGTCTTGCGGGAATGCTCAGTTCCTTGCCGTCGACGGTGATGATAACCTGCGGCACAACAGGAGCCGTATGGTCTGCACCTTTTGAGAAACTGATACCGTGGAGGTCAAAGAGGCCCTGCGGACGCTGTGGCTGCTGCGGACGCTGTCCCCACTGGCCGCGCTGCGGCTGCTCAGGCTGCTTCACCTCGGGACCTTCTGCTACAAGATAGATGGCATGCTTGCCCGCGAGTTCCTCAACAGCAGGAACGGCAACATAAAACATCCATGGCTGACGAGAGGCGTCAGCGGCCACATTGATCACGCCTATCTCCTGCCCCTTCCATGGGTCGTCGAGTTTGACATGAATCTTGAATGCACCTTTTCCACTGGGCGTGAGATAGAGGCCCAGCGTAGTGTTGTCGCCCTTCTTTGCTCCCTCAAAGGCCTTGATACCCTTAGCATCCTGTGCCAATCCCCCGAAGTTAAAGTATTTGAAGCCAACAATACCACCATTCTGTATACCGGCCAGGTCCATCGAATTGTTCCACACATCGTGATTGTCCTGCATGTATTGATTAGCATTGGGGCCATACATGAAACAGGCAATACCAGCAGAATAATAGTTGTAAGGAGGCAGGCCGAAGATGTTGAAGCCCTCGCTGGTTACCTCGGCACCCGTATACTCATTGCCATTGCTGGCCTTGGCCGTCCACTCATTTTTCGCTATTCCCTTTTCACTATTACCTTCTTGGAAGGGGTCATAACCTGTAATCGTTACCTTGCCGCCCTTGGCCACGGGTTTCTTGTCCCAAGTAATCTTCACTGGAGCCACCATGGCCTGACGGGCATAGCCGAAGCCACGCGGCGGACGGTGATAGAACACATACCACTGGCCGTTGATTTCCTGCAGCGAGCCGTGAGTGTTGTGCCCGGCATTGGTTTCAATGAGTTTCGAGCCATCCTCGCTGAGCACAATGCCGCGAGAGTCAACCAGCACGCCACCCGAGCGCCAAGGACCAAGCGGCGAGTCGCCATAGGCATAACGCAGGGCTGAGTTAGTATTGCCAAGACCGTACTCCTTGCCGCTATAGCCCGAGAACACCATAACGTACTTATTGCCTACCTGACGGATAGATGAAGCCTCAAAGAAGTTGAAGTCGAGCGGGTTCTGTCCCTTATAGAGTGCCGTATACTCGCTGCCCTCCTTGTCAAGGAGTTTGCCATCGCGACTGCTGGCAGGGATGAAGGGGTCGATGAGTTCGGTGCCGGGGCGCTTGCTGTACATGGTACTCTGGTCGAGTTCACAAGCCGTAGAGTGCTGGAAACCATAGAACACATAAGCACGATAGCCCTTATCATAGTCTTTATCCTTCTTGTCGGAGATATTCTCAATGAACACCGAAGGGTCGAAATCGATGAGCGAGCCAGGCAGACACTGCATACCATCCTCAGTGAGGTTCACGGGAGTAAAGGGGCCGTCGGGACGGTCACCCTTGCACACCATGGGCGTGCGGCGCCATCCGCGGCTATGGGGGTAGAGCCAATAGGTCTTTTTACCTGTGGTACGGTCTACGGTCTCCACCAGATCTGGGGCATACATGGTATCCCACTGTCCGTTGACGAACCACGAGAAGATGGGGCCCTCATCGCGCCAGTTGGTCAGGTCGTTGACGGGTGCCGACCACATGCGGATGTCGTTGCCGCAGTATTTGTCATAATGTACATCGTGCGAGCCAATGATGTAGGCTCTGTACTGTCCCGGCATATCGGGATCTTCAAACACACGGGGCTCGCCATCTGGCAGATGCTCCCACAAAGGCAGGTAAGGATTCTGCGCATCGGCGGCTGCAAAAGCCAAGGCCGCCACAAAAAGCAAAACTATTCTCTTCATTGTTCAAATAAGGTTTTCTATTCGCTTGCAAAGGTAGTAAATCCGTGTCAAACACGGTTTCCTTTTTGTGTCTTATGCTTCGCGTTTTGTTACATTAGGCGAAGAAATGGCGAATAGAAGCCATGAACGGACTGAGACGCTTGGGATAGAGACGTCCCCAGCGGCTCACTGCATTGTGACAATAACTTACGATGAGGCGGCGGCGGGCACGTGACAAGGCTACATAGAACTTACGGGCCTCTTCCTCGCATCCCGCCGAAGTGTCGGCATAGACGCTTGGATACTTTCCCTCTACGGCATCGTAGACGACGACATGATCGAACTCCAGTCCCTTGGCCTTGTGTACGGTGGATACGAACACGCGCTCAGTCATGCTCTCGGCTCCGCAGAGGTCAGCCTCTTTCATGGTAGTCAGGTCCTGAAGGTGATGCTGTAGTTGGTCGGCCAGCGAAACACCGCTGTCGGGAGTAATCAGTTCACCTTCTATATACCTTATTATATATGGCAGCTTGTCCAATTGCGGCATGTGACCAATCTGCTGCAGATAACAGTAGGCATACTGCAGTTCGTCTGACAGGAGAACAATATCCGTGCGCTGCTCATAGAGGCGGTTGCAGGCATGATGGTAGAGGTCGGCATAGAGGTTGCGGAAGCGCTCGATGGTACGCTTGTGGCGCATGATGAAGTCATGCTGGCGTGCCACAATGCTGCGTGCACGGTCGTAGCAGTAGACCATGAGACTGTTAGTGGCCAGGATATCGTCGTTGGCCAAATGTGAGTTGCATCCCTCCAAGGCCAGTGCTACCAGCAGGTCCTTCAACTTATAACTCTTGAGACGGGGTCGCAGCAGCCGCGCCAGTTTCAGCGTGTCGAAATAACGAGGCCACAGTTGTTGCATGACGAGGCTGGGGGCATAGCGTTGCATGTTATGGGCCATCAACTGATAGTCGTAAGTAGCGTTATGGCCTACGATGACACAGTCGGCGGCAAAGTCGACGAAGCGTTGCAGGGCGGCAGCATGAGACAGATGCGGCTGTGCAGCATACTCGCTGACGAGCGGATTCACCACATCGCCCAGCATAGCGGGAATCGTTCTGGCGGTCTCGATAAAGAGGTTCAGTGTGTCAACCACTCTTCCCCGCCTCACCTTCACAGCCGCAATCTGCACCACATCGTCGTTGAAGATATCAAGACCGGTGGTCTCAGTATCGAACACCACCATGTCGCGGTGCTCGTAAGCCTCAACAAACTCAGCCATATAAGTAGTCTGCTGATAGTTGAGGAAGTCCACGGGCGACAGTGCCAATTCCATCATCGAGCGCACAAACTGTCGCGACGCGCTGTTGGAACTGTAGACATGAAGTCCTGTGAATAGTTGCGACCAGGCAATGAAATTGTGCTCCATGCCAACCACGGAGAGATGTGCCAACAGCAGTCGCACCTCGGGAGTGGAGAAGAAGTCGAGACCCGAGACCTTGAAATGGGGCAAGTTGTGCAGGGCTGCGCTCACCTCGTCGGCATCGCTGTTGAAGGCCACAACCACAGCCACAGTATCGTCAGGGCACTGCTGATAGATGCGTCGCACCTCTTGAGCCACCATGTTGGCCTCGTCAATATTTGTCTCAGCCTCTATGAGGAGCAGGTCGCCGGGGTTCCTTTGTGTTTTGTCCTGTGTTGATGGCAGCAATGCCGGGTCGATGCCCAACTGCTGTTGGCCATAATGGTTAAACACATCAAGCAGATATTGTGGCGAGCGATAGTTGACGAAGAAGTTATGGAAATGGTCTTCGCCACAACGCTGGCGCAGCATGGCGAGCGTTGTGGTCTGTGCGCCCATAAAGGAAAAGATGGCCTGCTGCGGATCGCCCAGATAGGCCACGGTGGCATTGGGGGCCGTCAAACGGTCGATAATGGCCAGTTGCAAGGGATTGAGGTCCTGCACCTCATCTATCTGTAGCCAGTGCAGGAGAGGAATACTGGAAGGCTGCAACGGCGTTGCAGCATAGGGCGACGGCTGACACGACAACGCGTCATAGGTAATCAGGAGAAGGTCTTCAAAGTCGAGCAGGTCGTTGCGCTGCTTGTATTGCTCATACTGGCGAGCAGCATTGAGGCTCATGAGCAGCACTGTGGCTTCGTGGCTCAAGAGAGCCTGTTGACCAAGATAGTGGTCGGCTTGTCTATAGAGCGTGATGGCAGCATCCTGGGAATAGGGCAAGCCATAAGCCAGGCACAGCTCCCTGAGACAGGCTGGTGCCATGGCCTCGCGGTGCACAATAACTTCCTTAGGATGACGGTGCTCACACTGATACATCAGATGCTGCTGGTTGATAATCTGCGAATAGCGCTGCCGGTCGCGGTTGTCGGCCAGCACCTTCAGTTCATCTTCGCCTAGAAAATCGGCCAGGATACTGAACGAGGTATCGGTATCGACCACGGCCGTATGCTCGGGCACGATGCCATGGTCGAAGAGAAAGCGCGAGCAGAAGCGGTGCACATTACCTATAAACAACTGGTCGAGGCCTTCGGCATCGGGCATGCGCCGGCATATACGTTCTTTCATGCCTCGAGAGGCACGGTTGGTGAAGGTGAGGCAGGCCATGTCTGAGAAGTTGACGCCATGGTCGCGTGCCCATACGATGCGCTCGGCCAGCACAGCCGTCTTGCCGCATCCCGGTGGAGCCAGCACCAGGTGGTGCCCTCCTGTTGCCTCTACCACACTCTGCTGTTCTTTGTTCAACATTGTCTTCATGGTGCAAAGATAGAAAATAATTATGGATCATGCGCTCGGCCTTGCCGCTTTTTTTCTGAAAAAAATTATGCGCTCGAATTTATTCGCTTTGCTTGCAAAGAAATATGAATTATTTCGTAACTTTGCCCACGAAATGGCGAAAGACCTGCTATCATATATCAGTAAAGGACGAGCGATGAGCGGCTACGAACGGTTGCGGCTCATCGTGGAGATGTCCATTCCCTCCATTCTGGCGCAACTGTCGGCCACGGTGATGTTCTTCATCGATGCCTCCATGGTGGGCCATCTGGGGGCAAAGGCATCGGCCGCCATCGGACTGGTGGAGACCACTGGATGGCTGATGGGCGGTTTGGCCATGGCAGCCAACATGGGTTTCTCGGTGCAGGTGGCACACTTCATAGGAGCCAACGACTATGAGCAGGCACGGCGTGTGCTGCGCCAGAGTCTGATGTGCTGCCTAGTGTGGAGCCTGACACTGAGTCTTGTGGCATTGGCCATCTGCATTCCCCTGCCCTACTGGCTTGGCGCCGGCGACGAGATAGCACACGATGCCTCGCTCTATTTCGCCATCATCGGCATGGCTGGCATTTTCTTCCAGATGGAAGGTCTGGCAGGCTCGATGCTGAAGTGCTCGGGCAACATGAAGATTCCGAGCATCCTCAACATAGGCATGTGCGTGATGGACGTGGCGTTCAACTTCTGTTTCATCTATCTGCTGGACCTTGGCGTGATGGGGGCCGCCATAGGCACGGGGCTGGCCGAATTGATCACGGCCCTGCTGATGTTGTATTTCCTGCTGTGGAAGAGTCAGTCACTGGGGCTCTTTTCTTCCAGGTTAAAAATGAAAGATGAAAGATACACGAACTTCCGTCCCACCAATGATGTGGTGCTGACGGCAGTGAAGATAGGGGCACCCATGGGACTGCAGCACACACTCATGGGAGGCGCACAGATAGTGAGCACGCTCATCGTGGCACCGCTGGGCACCGTGGCCATTGCCGCCCACTCGCTGGCCATCACCGTAGAGAGTCTGTGCTACATGCCGGGCTACGGCATTGCCGAGGCGGCCACCACGCTGGTGGGACAGGGCATCGGTGCAGGACAGCGCGTGCTAACACGCTCGTTGGCCCGCATGTCGGTGGGTCTGGGCATCGGCGTGATGACGCTTATGGGCCTGCTGATGTGGGTGTTTGCACCCGAGTTCATGGCGCTGATGTCGCCCGTCGACGAGGTGATAGCCCTTGGCACCGAGGTGCTGCGCATAGAGGCATGGGCCGAGCCTATGTTTGCCGCCGCCATTGTGTGCAACGGCGTGTTTGTGGGTGCCGGCAACACGCTGATGCCTGCTGCGATGAGCCTGGCATCGATGTGGGGCGTAAGGCTCACCATGGCATGGTGGCTGGCCAAGGACTACAGCCTGAAAGGCGTATGGATGGCCATGGCCACCGAACTCACCTTCCGCGGATTCATCTTCCTGGTAAGGCTGATACGCGGCAAATGGAACAAGGAACTTATCAAGAAAACTACATCACAATGAAAAAGTCGCTATTCACGGTACTGCTGGCAGCCATGGCTGTCACAGTCCACGCACAGACACACGAGGTGCTCTTGGAAACTACCCAAGGCAACATTCGCATCAGTCTCTACGACGACACACCGGCTCACCGCGACAACTTCATGAAACTGGTGGGCGAACAGTTCTACGACTCGATACTGTTTCACCGTGTCATCAAGAACTTCATGATTCAGGCGGGCGACCCGGAGAGCCGTCATGCCGAGCCTGGCGACCTGTTGGGCATGAGCGACCTAGACTACACGCTACCGGCCGAGATCGACACGGCCCACTACCACAAGCGCGGTGCCGTGGCCATGGCACGCGAGAGCGACCGTGTGAACCCAGAGCGCCGCTCCAGCGCCTGCCAGTTCTATATCGTATGGGGAAAGACTTACTCCTCCTTGCAACTGGGCGACATAGAGGAAAAGGTGGCAAAGGCCACCGACAATCGTTTCAACATGACCATCGACATGTTCTGGACCTACCGCGAGACAGGAGGTTCGCCACATCTCGACGGTCAGTACACAGTGTTTGGCGAAGTGGTGGAGGGCCTTGATGTGGTGGAGCGCATACAGAAGGTGGCTACCGACGACTACAACCGCCCTTTCGACGATGTGCGCATCATCAAGGCCACAGTAGTGAAATAAAGAAAGCAGCCCAAGGTCCACTGACCAGGGCTGCATCTCTAAGATATTAATAACTAAAAACCTTTTCTAAGACTCTCAACCTTTCCCAAGGTCGAGCGTGTTATCCTTTTCACAATCTCTTTTGCCTTACTAACACCTACTGTCCTTAAACAATCATTACTAACCAAAATACTAACAAAAACCTATTGAAACGATTCTTTTATCCTATGCTTTCTTTATCTATCATCTTTCGCCTTTCACAAGGCTCACATCTTTTCTACCTTAAAACTAATACCTTATATTGTGTCCTATTGAAGATGTCTTGTTCTTAAACGACCCGAGCGGTCATTGTTTTGTTTTGACACTGCAAAATTACGACGAAATTCGATACCGCGTATCAAATTTCGTCGTATTTCGCATAAAAAAGGCACTATTATTGACTAAAATCAAGCAGTTGTGTTCGCACACAGCACTTTTTCCACCATATTTGTTATTTCTACGAACTGTGCTATGGTAAGTTGTTCGGGCCGCATGGTGGCAAACGGCGTCTGAGCCAAAACCGACAGAGACTCGGCTGACAGAATCTGGCGCAACGACACGCGCAGCATCTTGCGCCGCTGATTGAATGTGGTCTTCACCACACGCTTGAACAACTGCTCGTCACATCCCAGGCGGGTCACGGCATTGCGCGTCATGCGGATGACGGCACTCTGCACCTTTGGCGGCGGATTGAACACACTTGGCTCAACGGTGAACAGATACTCCACATCATACCATGCCTGAATCAGAACCGACAGAATGCCATACTGCTTCGAGCCAGGCTGCGAGGCCATGCGCACCGCCACCTCATGCTGAATCATGCCGGTGCAGCAGGGAATAAGGTCGCGGTTGTCGAGCATCTTGAAGAATATCTGCGACGAAATGTCATAGGGATAGTTGCCCGTGAGCACAAACTGCTGGCCGTCGAACACCTCGCGGAGATCCATACGCAGGAAATCGCCCTCGATAATAGGGGTAAGAGGTGAGGGGAAAGGGGTTCCCTCACCTCTAAAAATAGTTTGCTTCAGATATGCCACGCTCTCGCGGTCAATCTCCACCACCTTCAGCGGTCGCGGCTTCTGCACCAGATACTGAGTCATCACACCCATGCCGGGGCCCACCTCAAGCACAGGAATGTCAGGACAGGCATCCACCGTGTCGGCAATGCGGCGGGCTATCGAAAGGTCGGTCAGAAAATGCTGACCAAGGTTCTTTTTGGGTCTTACTTGCTTCATTTGGGTGCAAAGATACGGAAAAAAGTGAAAAGGTAATAGTGAAAAGTGAATAATTTGCTGCCACTCTGACGTAAAAAGGGAAAAAACAACAGGCGGCAGCAAATTTTTTCATTTTTCACTTTTCACTTTTACCTTTTTTTTCGTACCTTTGCCCATGCAATGAAGACCTTGCAGACCATAGCTAAGATTATCCTGCCGTTTGTCCTGGGCGGTGCCATCCTCTATTGGATGTACCGAGGAGAAGACTGGCAAAAGATAAAAGATGTGATGCTCCACGACATGAAATGGTCGTGGATGCTGCTGTCGTTCCCATTCGGCATACTGGCACAGGTCTTCCGAGGCTGGCGATGGCAGCAGACGCTGGAACCACTGGGCGAGAAGACACGCCCGTCGGTAGCCGTCAACGCCGTGTTCCTCAGTTATGCAGCATCGCTCATCGTGCCACGCATTGGCGAGTTCACGCGCTGCGGCGTGCTGAAACGATGGGACAACACATCGTTTCCGAAGGCCCTGGGCACCGTGGTCACGGAACGTGCCGTCGACACGCTTATCGTGATGTTCTACTCAGGCATCATCCTGCTTTTCGGCATGAGCACCTTCGGCACGTTCTTCCAGAAGACGGGCACATCGTTTGAACATATACTGGACGGCTTTTCTATGACGGGATGGATGGTGACGGCCATCTGCGGCGTTGCCGTGCTGCTATTACTGCATCTGCTACTGAAGCGTCTTTCTATATATAATAAGGTAAAGACGACCCTGCATGGCATCTGGGAGGGTGTGCTCTCGCTGAAAGGCGTGAAGAACCAGCCGCTCTATCTGTTCTACTCCATTGGCATCTGGGTGATGTACTTCCTGCATTACTACCTCACCTTCTTCTGCTTCGACTTCACCGCAGATCTCGGCATCGGCTGTGCGCTGATATCGTTTGTGGTGGCTAACTTCGCCGTCATCGTACCCACGCCCAATGGTGCCGGACCCTGGCACTTTGCCATCAAGACCATGCTCATCCTCTATGGCGTGGCCGACCATCAGGCGCTCATCTTTGTGCTCATCGTCCACACCGTGCAGACCATGCTCGTCATCCTGCTTGGCATATACGCCTGGGCACGGCTCTCATTCACGAAACGTATAACCCTAAGACAAGAATAACTATGAGTGAAATTAAAAATCTGAATCCGCAGTGCATCTGGAAGAATTTCTACGCACTGACACAAGTACCCCGCCCAAGCGGACATTTGGAGAAAATCCAGCAGTTCTTACTCGACTTCGGCAAGGAGTGCGGCATCTATGCCGTAAAAGACCCGGCTGGCAACATACACTTCCGCAAGCCTGCCACGCCTGGATATGAAAACCGCAAGGGCGTCATTCTGCAGGCACACATGGACATGGTGCCACAGAAGACGCCAGAGTCTAGCCACAATTTCGAAACAGAT
>CAMHDT010000052.1 GCA_946183985.1 uncultured Prevotella sp. | reverse complement strand
AGTCGATGTCGTAGAAGTCGGGGTAGCCCAGACAATGAGAGTATTCGTGACACATCACGCCGATACCTGTGATGTCGCCCGTTGTACCGTCCAGTTCAGGACCACAGGCATAGCTGTCAACTTTCAAGTTGGTGCCCACGGTAACAGCATCACTTCCCAACTCCCAAGCGTGGGGCCAGATGGTATTTGATTCGCCACCATCGGCCTCGCCCTTACCAGCATAGACCACATAGACCTGGTCCACGAAGCCATCGTTGTCCCAGTCGTAGGGCGTCCAGTCAGAGACTTGGTCTTTGGCCAGAGTCACAGCCTCTTGAACCATCTCCTCAGGATACATGTCGTCACCCTTACTATTATTTTTGCCATAGTAAGAGGCTGCCTTGCTGACAGTCACAGGACCTACCACATCGAAGTCCAGTTCGAACTTTCCACGGCTCTGGGCCTTGAAGTAGTCTGCCATAGACCCCTTAAACTTACCCTCGTTGTAGTTCTCCTGATTGGCAATCTTCTGGAAGAGCGCATTGTCGTGTCCCTCCTGATATACTTTGTCGTTGAAGTTAACCAAAATCATGATAGCCTTCTTCTTGCCAGTAATCGTTGTGGGATGTCCGAAAGTACGGCGCTGCACGCGTTTGGCATTCAACTGTTGACGACGTGCTTTGGCTTTTGCTGCAATCTGCTTGGCATCAGCAACTTTGTAGTACGCTGTTCCAGTCTCTTCCACATAAGCCTGGCCATCAACAGCACGCCAGAAATGTCCATGCTCGTCACCCACCAGTTGGGCACGCACTTCAGTACCATTGGAAAGCGTTAGTGTTTTCCATAATCCGCGCTTAGCGGGAATGGCCATCACGGCCATAGTCACTATCATCAGTGACAAGGTAACAAATAGTCTTTTCATTTTAATTGTCTTTTCTCCTAATTTTGTTAAAGGGCTGCAAAGTTATGCATTTTTTTTGAAATGAAGAAAAAAAAAGAATTAGAATACTTGAGTTTGAATAAAAATTAGTAATTTTGCAAGCATAATCTACTTTTTACAACAAATAAACTATGGGATTAATTGAACAAATCATTGCGCGTGCTAAAAGCAACAAGCAGCGCATCGTGCTCCCCGAGGCAGAGGAGGAGCGCACACTCACTGCCGCCGACCGTGTGCTGGCAGAAGACATTGCAGACCTGATTCTCATTGGCAATCCAGAGAAGGTGCATGCACTGGCCAGGGAGAAAGGGCTTACTCACATTGACAAAGCCACGCTCATCGACCCGCTGAACTATGAGAAGAGCGAGGAGATGGCACAACTGCTGCAGAAACTGCGCGAGAAGAAAGGCATGACCATTGAGAAAGCCCGCGAACTGGTAAAGGACCCCCTTTATCTGGGCTGCATGATCATCAAGACCGAGGGTGCCGATGGTCAGATCTCGGGTGCCCTGAGCACTACTGGCGAGACGCTGCGTCCAGCCCTGCAGATTATCAAGTGCGCTCCTGGTATCACCTGCGTGAGCGGTGCCATGCTCATGATCACCAAGAAGCCCGAGTATGGTGAGAACGGCGTGCTTGTGGTGGGCGATGTGGCCGTAACGCCTATGCCTGATGCCAATCAGTTGAGCCAGATAGCCGTATGCACGGCTCAGACCGCTAAGTCGGTGGCTGGATTCGCTGACCCGCGTGTGGCCATGCTCTCATTCTCAACCAAAGGCAGTGCCTCACACGAGGTGGTCGACAAGGTGGTAGAGGCTACGAAGTTGGCAAAAGAACTGGATCCCAGCATCAAGATTGATGGCGAGTTGCAGGCCGATGCCGCGCTCGTTCCCTCTGTGGGTAAGAAGAAGGCACCAGGTTCAGAGATTGCCGGCAATGCCAATGTGCTGGTATTCCCCTGCCTCGAGGTCGGAAATATTGCCTATAAACTGGTGCAGCGTCTGGGCGATGCCGTAGCCATTGGCCCCATCCTGCAGGGTATTGCACGGCCTGTTAACGACCTGAGCCGCGGCTGCTCGGTCGAGGATATCTATTATCTGGTGGCTATCACCGCCTGTCAGGCTATGGATGCAAAGAAGTAAGACCCCTCCCGACCTCCCCAAAGGGGAGGAGGGCTTGCGGTCAAACAATTGATATAGAAGTTTTACTAAATAAGAAGTCTGGCAATCCCCCTGAAAACCGCCGGGCACTCCCCTCCTTGGGAGGGGTTGGGGGAGGTTATATGAAGATATTAGTATTGAATTGTGGCTCGTCATCAATCAAGTACGCGCTGTACAATATGGACGACAAGAGTGTGATGACCAGCGGTGGCGCGGAGCGTGTGGGCTTGGACGGTGCCTTCGTGAAAGTGAAACTGGCCAATGGCGAGAAAAAGCAGATTATGCACGACATTCCCGAGCATACCGAGGGTGTGAAGTTCATTTTCTCGTTGCTCACCGATCCGGAGATAGGCGTTATCAAAGATTTGAAGGAAATTGATGCCGTGGGTCATCGTATGGTGCATGGCGGTGAGAAATTCAACAAGAGCGTTATCCTGACCGACGAGGTGCTGAAAGCCTTTGAGGAGTGCTCTGATCTGGCTCCTTTGCACAACCCCGCTAACCTGAAGGGCGTGAATGCCGTGAAGGAACTGATGCCTGGTCTGCCTCAGGTGGGCGTCTTCGACACTGCCTTCCACCAGACCATGCCTGCCAAGGCTTTCATGTATGCCATCCCTTATGAACTCTATGAGAAGTACGGCATCCGTCGCTATGGCTTCCATGGCACCAGCCACCGCTATGTGTCGGCACGTGCCTGTGAGTTCCTGGGCATCAAGGCAGAGGGCACCAAGATGGTAACCTGCCATGTGGGCAACGGTGGCTCTATCGCTGCCGTGGTTGACGGCAAGTGTATCGACACCTCGATGGGTCTTACCCCGCTGGAGGGCCTTGTGATGGGTACCCGTTCCGGTGATATCGATGGTGGTGCTGTGACCTTTATTGAGAAGAAACTGGGACTGGATGCCGACGGCATGTCAAACCTGCTGAACAAGAAGAGCGGCGTGGCCGGTATCACGGGCGGCTCTTCCGACATGCGCGATGTGGAGAACGCTGCCAAGGCAGGCGACCCCAAGGCCAAACTGGCTCAGGACATGTATTTCTACCGCATCAAGAAGTATATTGGTGCCTATGCTGCTGCCATGGGCGGCCTCGATGTTATTGTCTTTACCGCTGGCGTAGGCGAGAACCAGATATCCATGCGCTCTGAGGTTTGCAAGAACATGGAGTTCCTTGGCGTGAAGTTCGACGAGCAGAAAAACCAGGTGCGCGGTGAAGAAGCCGTTATTTCGGCCGACGACTCAAAGGTAAAGGTGGTTGTCATTCCTACCGACGAGGAGTTGATGATTGCCACAGACACCATGAACCTGCTCTGATTGTTTAACCTAACCCATAAAAAAGAAAGAGAATGAAAAAGACATTATTCGTATGGCTCCTTCTCGCCATGGGTGTGGTGATGACAGGCTGCAGTGGCAACAAGGAAAATGGTGAGGCTGCCGAAGCCGAAGAGGTGGAAAACGCAGAGGGCACCGATGCCGCTGCCAAAGAATTCGTTGTCGACGAGTCTGCAAGTCCCGCAGACCAGATGGCGTCGCTCATAACCCAGTTTGTCGACATGATTAAGGCTACTCACATCAGCAGCGAGGCCGATGTTGAGAATCTGAAGACTCAGACCGAAAAGTTCGAGGCTGCAGTAGCGAGTATCCAACAGAATCTGGAAGCCAAGATGGAAGGTATGAGTGAGGCCGACAAACTGCAGTTTGCCGTGGAACTGCTGTCTATGGCAGAGAAGAACAAGGACTTAGAGGCAGAACTTGAGACAGAGATAGAACGCCTTAAGAGCGAGGCTGCTGCTGCCGGCGTGAATGTTGACGATCTGGACTTTGAGTAATAGCCAGGCAATGATATTAGAATGCTGCCGCATCTCTGGGAACGGGATGCGGCAGCATTCTCTTTTTCACTTTTCATTTTTACCTTTTCCTTAAACCTTGCTCTCGCCCTCTATGTACTGCTGGAGGAAGAGATGCTGACCGTCCCATACCACATAGGAGAACTGTGAGATCCAGTCGCCCAGGATAATGACGCGGGCCTTTTTGGTCAACTGCATGTCAACCTCAATGTGGCGATGACCATAGATGAAATAGTCTACGTTGGAGTGATACTGGATATACTTCTTCGTGTAACGGATAAGCGGTTCGCGCTCTTCACCCATGAAGGGCGGCTCCTCGCCGTTGGGGCGCTTCAGGCGCGAGTGCTTGGCCCAGGTCTGCCCCACCCACATGCTCCATCGGGGATGCACGGTGGCAAGGGCAAACTGGCAGACTTTGCTGTGGAAGAGCATCCTGAGAAACCTGAACTTCCCGTCGTCATCGCCCAAACCGTCGCCATGGGCTAGGTAGAAAATCTTGCCGTAGAGTTCCACCGTCAGCGGCTGCTTATGCACAATGACGCCGCACTCGCGCTCCAGGTAGCCATAGGTCCATATGTCGTGGTTGCCTGTGAAGTAGTGCACCTCGACACCCATGTCGGTCAGTTCCGACAGTTTTCCTAGAAAACGGGTATAGCCCTTCGGCACCACATACTTGAACTCATACCAGAAGTCGAACATATCGCCCAGCAGATAGACGGCTGCCGCCTTCTCCTTGATGGAGTCGAGGAAGCGCACCAGCCGTCGCTCCTGCATCCGCCTGTGGTCAATGGCCCACGAGCCAAGATGGGCATCGGATATAAAATATATATTCTTCATCTCGTAATAACGTGATAACGGTATAACGTAAAAATGTGACGACGAATCAGTCGAACCCAAGTTCGACGCGGGCTTCTTCGCTCATCATACTCTGATCCCATGCGGGCTCGAACACGAGGTTGACATTGGCGCCTTTCACGCCCTCCACGCTCTCTACCTTGGTGCGCACATCCTCCAGAATGAAGTCGGCCGCCGGACAGTTGGGCGCGGTAAAGGTCATGTCGAGAGCCACCGTAGCATCGTCTTGCACATCTATTTTGTATATCATTCCTAAGTCATAGATGTTGACGGGAATCTCCGGATCGTAGACCGTCTTCAGCACATCCACGATTCGCTCTTCAATATTTGTTTTCTCTTCTTGTGTCATAATAAATGCAAAGGTACGATTAAGTGATCGAAAAACCAAATTATTTTTTGTTTTTCCGAACGGAAGTACCTATCTCATCAAATCCTTCCTTTTCAATTCTGTCACCTTACCGTATCTTGTCAGTACCTGCTTGTCCAGTTGCTTCTTGTTGCCAATGATGAAATAGACGCGGGGCTCCTGCTGTATATTCTCACGATAGAAGGCGAGCATCTCGTCGGTGGTCAGCGTGGGAACCGTCAGCGCAATATTGGTGCGCGGGTCTTGCCGGTAGCCATCAGCGCGATAGGAGGATACGAAATGTGGCAGTTGACGGAACGATGGGTAGGAGTTGTTGATGTCGTTCATGATTTCCTGTCTTGATGAGGCCACGTTATGTTCGTTAACGGGCATGTGCTGCATCAGTGAGTCGAGCACAAAGAGTGCCTGCATGGTCTTGTCGCCCTGTGTGCCCAGATAGGCGATATACCCAGACGGATGGTCGTTGTGGCGGGCACGGTTGGGTGTGAAGCAGATGCTGCCGGTGGCATAGGCCATGGAGCGGAACTCGCGTATCTCCTGGAACAGCACGGAATTCATGCTGCCACCCATATACTGGTTCCAAAGTTTCAGCAGGGCTTCCTCCTTTTCGGTGAGCGGTTTGCTAACGCTGCCATAGACGCCCACATAGGTCTGGCGCGAGTCAGGCATGTCGTAGATGTAGACCATCGGCTCGCCATATTCCTTACAGCGTATGTCGTTGTCGGGTGTGGCTGTGTGTGCGGTGTTCAGCGGCAGGTATTGCCGGCAGAGCGCGGCAACATCCTCTTTTGTATGCGTGCCGCAGTAGAGCACATCGCAGTCATATTTCTGCACATCGTTGAAGAGTGCCAGCAGTTGCTCGCCTGTCAGGCGTTTCACTTCCGCCGGTGTGGGCTGTCGCAGATAGTCCGACTGCTCGCCTTTGGCAATCGCGCTAATCACCATCTGCATGACCGATGTGTTGGAGCGGTCCTGTTGCTTGTGGTTCATGGCGTATTCGCTGGCCAGTTCCTTCATTGCTTCCTGGTCGGCCTTCAGCGAAGTGAGCATGTGTCCCGCGAGTCTGAGCGACGGCTCTAGATGATGTTCGAATCCTTTGATGGTCAGCATGAAATATTTGTCGGCCGATCGGTATTCCATCGTGGTGCCCAGTCGTTGCCATGCCTCGCCCAGTTGATGCTTGGTGAGCGAGTCAGTTCCCAGTTCGTCGAGATAGGCCTCAAGCAGGGCTATGTTCGGGTCTTCACGCTGTCCCTTGTGCCATTTCAGTGACAGCGAGAAGAGGTTGTTGACAGGATTGTTCACCTTATATAATATAATATGGTGGGAGAGCGGCATGATTTCCGTGTCGTGGTCAAGATTGATGAGACGGGGGGCCTTGTCGATGACGGGGATGGCAGCCAACTCCTTGGCATAGGCCGACTCCTCTTTCGCGTTCTTAGGTACTACAGGTTTGTAGTCGGGCTGCGACACCTTGTCCTTGGGATAGGAACCGAAGCGCTTGATGCCTCTGAGATAGCCGTCGCTCTTCAGGTAGCGGTTGGCGGCAGCCATGACATCGGCCTTGGTGATGCTGCTGATGGCCTCGGCCTGCTGCAGATAGTCGTTCCACGACCATCCCTGCGAGTAGATGCTGCCCATCAGGGCGGCGCGGTTGCTGATGGTCTCGCGGCTGCCTTCAATGTCGCGCAGCAGTGAGAGTTTCTGTTCCTCCAGTTTCTCCTCCGTAAAGTCGCCTTGTTTCAGCCTGTCTATCTGTTGCCAGCAGAGCCGTTCGGCTTTCTTCTTGCTGCCGAAGGGTATCTTGGGCAGCACGAGCAGACCCACGGCACCGGCATCGTTGAAGGCAAAGTTCTCGCCAATGGCAAACATCACCTTGTGGGCCGTGCGCAGCGAGTCGAGCATGCCCGTCTGGTTGTCGTTGGCCAGCAGTCTCATGGCCAGTTGCAGGGCACGGTAGTCGCTGGCTTTCTCCACAGGACCTCGGAAGAGCAGACCGACGGCTTTCATTAGAGGGATGTTTATTTTCACGTTGATGGTCTCGCCGTTGAAAGGCTGCAGGGCAGGAGCGTCCTGCTGTGGCGCCTCACCCTTTGGCAGGCGTCCGAAGGTTTGCTCCAGTAGCGGCTCTATGCCGTCGGCCGTGAAGTCGCCGCAGAGCATCAGTCCCATGTTGCCGGCAACATAGTATTTGCGGAAGAAGTCTTCCATGTCCGACAGACGCGGGTTCTTCAGGTTTTCCGTGCTGCCAATGATGGGATACTGGTAGGGATGACCCTTGAAGGCTGCCTCCATGATTTTTTCCACGGCCCCCTCGCCAATGTCGTCGGCAGCACGGTTCTTTTCCTCATACACTGTTTCCAGTTCGCCCTGAAACAGGCGGAACACGGGGTTCAGCATACGTTCGGAGTTTAGCCAGCACCAATGTTCCAGATATTGCGGGGCAAAGGTGTTGTGATATTCGGTAACATCATACGATGTTGATGCATTCAGGGCCGATCCGCCGTAGCGGGCGATAAGACGGTCGAATTCGTTGGGGATGGCATAGTCGGCAGCCCGCTGGCTCAGTCGACTGATGTCTTGCTGAATCTTCAGCCGCTGCTGCTCGTCGCGTGTCTCCGAGAGTTCGTTATACTTCAACGAGATGGAGTCGAGCCACACTTTCTCTGCCGCATAGTCCACGGTACCTATGCGCTGTGTGCCCTTGAATAGTACGTGCTCCAGATAGTGGGCAATGCCAGTATTAGGACAGTTCTTGGCACCGGCCCTGACCACCAGCGCACCGTAGACCTTGGGTTGCGAATGGTCTTCGTTAAGCCACACCGTCAGTCCGTTGCTCAGTTTAATCTCTTTTACATCAAGTGTGCCCTGTGCCTTGCATAGGGTTGCCATGGCTACGAGAGCCATCAGTAGCAGTCTTTTCATCATAGTTGTATTCCTTTTCCTGTGCTGCAAAGATACGATTAAGCAAAAGAAAAACAAAAGGAAAAAGCATTTTTTTTGTTTTTCTTTCGAGCGAAAGTATCTGCAGCAGGCAGAACTTAAGGACTTCTCCTTGGCAAAGGAATGCCGTCTGCTATGGTTGCCTAAATATTTTACATCCCGTCGGTAATTTGATTACGAACGGGAAGTAAAATATTCAATCGCCAGTCGAACGGCAGGGAATCGCCTTTCCAACTCTCCTTGCCCCCGAGATTCAACATCAAACAATACCAATTTATTTTTTAATTATTACTTGGAAAAGAAGTTTTTCCCAATTTTTTTGCCAAAAGCGTAGGGAATTGGGAAACATACAGTTGATAAAAAAGGTACATATAGATATTATAAACAAGTAGCAGGTATAAAAGACATTTAATTAAAAATCAGAGACTATAATCATCGAAATCGGAGGGTCTTTGATTCATCTTGGACAAAGCATCATCGGGCAGTCTCGCGGAGCAATCGCTCTGGCGGAACCTCCCGATGACTTTGTTGTTTGAGGGCATTATAAAACAGCCGCGTGCTTCAGTTCGTTCTGGATGGCTTTGTTTATAAAGTCGTTGATGGTTGTGCCAGTGGTCGCTACAAATGCAGCCACACGCGAATGCAATTCTGACGACATTCGCAGATTCAGTTTCCCACTATATGGCTTTGCTGGTTCCACGCCATCGGCCTTGCAGGCTTCGAGATAACTGTCTACACCATTCTCAAAATCCTTCTGCAATTCTTCGAGAGTATTGCCTTCATAGAGAATCAGCGCCTTGCTCATTCCCTGAACCTTTCCAAACAAGCAGTTGTCCTCCTTACTATACTCAACGCTACCCTTATAGCCCTTATACTCCAAAAAATCCATATGTTAAATTATTTAATGTGACCATGTTCCTTGAGGTGCTGATAAATCGCCTTAATCATCCATTCCTTCATAATACAGCCTGAATGGGGGCGATGAATATCAATATACACACCTGTTGTTTCGTTTTTGAATCTAACACGAGAATTCCCATATAGCGTTGTATTTGGACGCAAAGGTATTAAAATTAGTACTAACGGCCAAACTTTTGGGTGATTATTATCGTTTGGGATGTGACATTTTGAGGCTTTTGCATACTAGTTTACTGTCGGGAAGTGAAATCGTGAATCAGTTTGGAGACTCCGTTATAGGCAAGTACTGGCAACATGATGCATCGCGTTTTTCTTTTCTTTGCCACGAATCGTTTGAACTTGTTCGCTTTTCCTTAGTAACGTTTAAAAAATAATTTGGTACGATTTGACCTTGGCAATGCCAACCGCACAGTACGAAATATTCCGTAAATTTGTTGCAGATGTAATAAAATGTAATGGTTTTCTTGCGGTGAGTGGCGAAAAACACTAATTTTGCAGCGTCCGGACAAGACAACCGTATGTTGAACCAATTAAAAAACAATGTGAACATGAAGAAGATTATGATGCTGTTGATGGTGCTCTGCTGTCTCACCACGGTGTCGGCACAGAAGACCGTTGTTGCCGACAAGAACCAGAAAGTGTATGAAATGGTAGAGCAGATGCCCGAGTTTCCAGGCGGAACCGATGCAATGATTCAGTATATGATGGAGAGTATGAAGTATCCAGAAGATGCGAAGAGTCAGAAACTGGAGGGGCGGGTTGTCGTCAACTTCGTGGTTGAGCCCGACGGCAGTGTTAACGAGGTGCAAGTGGTCAAGCCGGTCTATGCCTCGCTCGACCAGGAGGCTGTGCGTGTGGTCAGCGCCATGCCCCGATGGATACCAGGCCGCCAGAAGGGTGTGGCTGTCAGGGTGAAGTTTACGATGCCTGTGACTTTCCGCCTGAAATGAAGTATATCGTTTATCTCATCCTCTCTCTCGTGGTTGTGGGCTGTTCGAAAGAGCAGTGCCACAACCCTTTGCTGCTTCAGGCCGAGCAGATGGTCTATCAGCAGCCCGATTCAGTGGTGAAGATGATTGGCCCGTGCTGGAACGACACCACCCTGACCGAAGCCGACCGTGCCCTCTTCGGTCTGCTGTTTGTAGAGTCGCTCCATCTCAGTGGCCTTGCTACCCGCTCTGATTCCGTCATTCTTTTCAGTCGTCACTATTATGAGGCCAATGGCGACCGCGACCGGTTGGCACGGGCATTGCTCCATCAAGGCATCGTGCTCTATGGCTGCGAGCAAACTCATGAGGCGGTGCTTTGCATGAAGCAGGCCGAGCAGATGGCCGAGAAGATAGAAAATCCAGCCTTCAAGTGCTATCTCTTTGCTGTTCTTGGCGATGTGAACGACAATGTGGGAAATTACGGGCAGACGCTCCGATACTATAGGCAATCGCTGGCAGAGGCTCGCCGTGGCGGCTGTGTGGAGTGGGTTGTGAGGGTTCAGAACAATATGGCTCAGACCTTCGACCTGTTGGGACAAACCGACAGCCTGATTCTTTACACGAATAAGGCCGCGTCCTTAGCCAGGCAGACAAGTGGCGAAGTGCGGGCCACCTTCTTGCTGAACAAGGCCACCTGCCATCTACGCATGAACGAGTTGGCCAAGGCAAAGGACATTTTGATGCGGGCACAGATGGTGTGTCCCACTGACCGTGGCGCGCAACTCCTGTCTGATGTATATTTGCAGGAAGGCGATACGCTGGCTGCCAAACAGCAGTGGTTTCAGTTGGTCAACTCGCTGTCGCCGGCAGTGAGCATCAGTTCCTACCGCTTGCTCATCGACTACCTGGCCTGTCAGGGCGAAACGGCTCAGGTGGCAGAATACAGCCGCAGGCTCAACGAGGTGTATCAGGATCTCTATGAGCGGCGGGATGCGGCTGGCATCATCAACATGCAGACGCAGTATGACGAGCAGCGCAAGGCTAAGCAGCAGTATCAGGTGGTCATTCTCTTGCTGTCGGCCATCCTTCTGCTGGTGGTTGGCGCAGTGGGCATTGTGTGGTACAACCGTCGGCGCATAGACCTGCTGAACGCCCGCTTTGTGGAGAAACAGATGAAGTATGACCTGGCGCGTGAGGAGTTGACGCAGATGCGTCTGCAGCATGAACGCGAACAGCAGGCAAACTCCAGACAACTGAAAGAGGTGGTGTCCCGTCTGCATGCCATGGCCAACAGGGGAAAGGCGGCTGCCGATGATGATATGAACATGCTGGCGCAGTTGTCGTATGCGCTCTGTCCGCCGTTGCAGTTGCTGCTGTCCCCGCTCAATGAGAAGGAACAGAAAATCTGCTTGCTCATCAGGCATAACTTCCTGCCTACAGAGATTGGCACGCTCACACTTTCGTCGCCACAGACCATCACCAATACGCGTGTGCGGCTGCTAAAAAAACTGTTTGGCATCGCAGGGGGTGCCAAACAGTTCGATTCCAGGCTGAAGAACCTGTAGTTGTCTGTGTTGTCCAAGTTGTCTTTCTTTTCCTGATTAGAGTCCGCGGGCTTTGAGCAGGCTCGCTGCATCGGGCTGCTCCATGCCGGTGAAGGTGCTGAACATCTGCATGAGGTCGCCGGTGTTGCCGCGGCTCAGAATCTTTTCGCGGAAATCCTGGCCTGTCTGCGGATCAAGTGCACCGCGCTGTGCAAAGACATCGGCAATGTTCACGGCCAGCACCTCTGTCCACAGATAACTGTAGTAGCCGGCGGCATAGCCTCCGCCCCACACGTGGTTGAAATAACTGGTGCGATAGCGTGGGGGAATCTGCGTGTTGAGCAGACCAATCTGTTGCAGGGCCTCGGTCTCAAACTGCTCGGCCTGTTCATCGCCGGGCACCTTGCTGGAGGGCAACATGTGCCACGCCAGGTCGAGGCAGGTGGCTGCGAGGTTCTCGCCCAGGGCATAGGCGCTCTGGAAGTTGATGCTGCTCAACATGCGCTCCTTCAGGTCGGCAGGCATGGGCTCGCCGGTCTCATAGTGGCGGGCATAGTGGTCGAACACTTCGGGAATGGAGGCAAACGATTCGTTGAACTGCGACGGCATCTCCACAAAGTCGCGGGCCACCGAGGTACCGCTCAGGCTGTTGTACTGGCAGTCGGAGAGAATGCCGTGGAGGGCATGCCCGAACTCATGGAACATGGTGGTCACCTCGTCCCAAGTCAGCAGTGAGGGCTGACCCTCGGGTGCCTTGGCGCTGTTACATACATTGAATATAATAGGCAACTGGCTGCGCTGGCGGCTCTGCTTCTGGAAGCCGTCCATCCAGGCACCGCCGCGCTTGGTGGGACGGCGGAAATAGTCGCAGTAGAAGAGGGCGAGACTCTGTCCATCCTTGTCGATGACTTCGAAGGCCTTCATGTCGGGATGGTAGAGGGGTATGTCGGTGCGCTCCCTGAAGGTGAGCCCGTAGGCACGGTTGGCGGCATAGAATACACCGTTCTGGAGCACGCTGTCTACGTTGAAGTAGGGTTTCACCTCGTCTTCAGAGATGTTCAGCATCTCCTTCTTCATCTTGGCCGAATAGTAGAAACGGTCGTAGGGCTGCAGTTGGAAGTCGGCCCCCTCGGTCTTGCGTGCAAACTCCTCAATGTCGCGGGTCTCGGCGTCGGCTTTCGGCGTATATTGGGCAATGAGGTTTTTCAGGAAAGCATAGACATTGTCGGGTGTCTTGGCCATGGTGTTCTCCAGCGAATAGGAGGCATAGTTGGGATAGCCCATGATCTCGGCCTTCTCGGCTCGCAGACGGGCCATCTCGCTCACAATGGCATAGGTGTTATGTTGATTGGTGCCGTCGGCACGGTGAATGGAGGCCTCATAGACTTTCTGGCGCAGATCGCGGTTGTCCAGACTGGCCAGGATGGGCTGCTGCGTGGTGTTGATGATGACGATGGCGTAGGGTGCCTGGCCGCCGCGGGCTTCGGCATCCTTCTCGCACTGGGCAATGTCGGCGTCGGAGAGCCCGGCCAGGTCGTCCTTGTTGTCTACCCACACCACGGCGTCGTTCACGGCAGCCTGAAGCAGGTCGCCCCACTGCTGCTGCAGGTCGGCAATGCGCAGATTGATCTGCTTCATGCGCTCCATCTTGTCGTCGGGCAGCAAGGCTCCTTTGCGCACAAAGTCCTTATATGTCTCCTCCGTCAGTTTTCTGTCCTCGCCTTGCAGGGTGTCGTATTCGTTGTCGTAGACATGCTTGATGCGCTCAAAGAGCGGACGGTTGAATGAAATCTCGTTGTCCAGGTCGGTCAGCATGGGCTGCACCTGCTTCTCAATATCGCCGATCTCCGGTGTCTTGTCGGCTTCGGTCAGGGCAAAGAATACTCGGCTCACGCGGTCGAGTGTCCGTCCGCTCTCCTCATAGGCCAGGATGGTATTCTCGAAGGTGGCAGAATCGGGATTGTCCACGATGGCCTGAATATTCTCCCGCGTCTCCTTGATAGCGGCCTCGAATGCCGGCAGATAGTCGGAAACTTGAATCTTGCTGAAGTCTGGAGCACCGAAAGGCAACTCGCTCTCCTTCAGCAGAGGGTTCTCCTGCTGTGCCTGCTGGCAACTGCTGAATGGCATCACCATGGCTGTTGTAATTCCAAGTGTCATAAGGGTTTTTGTCAATTTCATAGTTTTGCTTGCTTTATAATGTAATATTCATCTGTGATCAGTAATCATGTCTCTCATCTCTTGTCTTATGGAGTGTCAACACTTCCCTTCCTCATGGTAGGAGTAGTATGCTCCGTCGGTCACGATGACATGGTCCAGGAAGTGGATGCGCATCACCTCGCATGCCTTTTTCAAGGATTGTGTCAGCGCGTTGTCCTGCTGACTGGGCCTGATGCTGCCAGAGGGGTGGTTGTGGCAGGCGGCCAGAATGGTGGCGTTGCAGAGTACGGCCTCGCGCATGATGATACGCACATCGACGCTCACCTCCGAGATGCCGCCGTGGGCAATGCGCACTTTCTTGATGAGGCGCTGGTTCTGGTTCATGAGCAGTATCCAAAACTCTTCTGTGTCCAGGTCTTGCATCACGGGGTGCATGTGGTTGTATATTTTCGTTGCTGTGCCCAGGTCGGGCCGTTCCTCGGGCTTCTCCTGCTGGCGGCGCTTGCCCAGTTCGCAGGCTGCCATGATGGTGATGGCCTTGGCTGGCCCCACGCCGTTATATTGGCACAGGTCGTGAATCGACATCTTGCCCAGCGTGTTCAGGTTGTTGTTGCAGTCGGCCAAAATGCGCTTCATCAATGTTACTGCATCTTCCTTGGTGCTGCCAGATCCTATGAGGATAGCCAACAACTCAGCATCGCTTAATGCCTGAGCACCGAATCGCTCCATCTTTTCGCGCGGTCGGTCTTCCTCAGCCCATTGGTTGATGTTGAGTTTCGTATCCATACGGTTGTAATTGAGATGTTACTTGTAGAAATTCTTCTCGAAAGCAGTACGCTCGACCTCTGATTGCTCGCAATGCGAGTACTCATCCTGCTTCAGGACGCAACGCTTCCACCATGACTCGATGAACCCCAGGCCGTAGCCCATCAACTGGGTGAAGGCGGCAGGGATGCTGAGCAGGCCAACCTGCAGACTACGGTTCTGAATGGTGGAGTCTATGCAGATGATGGCAGAATATAATATAATAGGTGTAAGGAGAAGCAATGGGATGTAGGCCGCGAAGAGGTTGGACTGATAAGTGAGAAGCGCGATGACTGAAGCAGTTATCGAACCAAAGAACAGGGTGAGAACTCCCAGCGTAAAGACAGTGGGCAGCAGGTGGACAAGTTTGAGTGTGCCTGGATGGCGTTTCTCAAGGTTGATGCGGGCCATTCCGCTATTATAGACCTGACGGAAGAACTTGCGGAAGTCGGTACGACGCTTGTGCCATACCCATGCCTCGGGGATAAGGGCAGTCTTATAGCCGGCCTCAACGATGCGATAAGAGAAGTCGATGTCCTCGCCAAAGCGCATCTTTGAAAATCCTCCCAACTCCTGATAGACCTCACGACGGATGCCCATGTTATATGAGCGGGGGAAGAACTTATCGAGTTTTTTGCCTTTACCGCCGCGAATGCCACCTGTGGTAAAGAAAGAGGTCATACTATAGGAAATGGCCTTTTGTATAGGTGTGAATGAAGGGTGTGAAGCGTCAGGACCGCCCCAGGCATCACAAGGAAGTGAAGAGTGAAGAGTGAAGAGTGAAGAATTTGCTGCCGCCATATAATTAGGTGGCAATACCACATCTGAATCCAATACGATGAGCCAGTCGCCTTTTGCTCGCTCTGCACCATAGTTGCGGCTCTGCCCAGGGCCGCTGTTTTCCTTGTAGTAATAATGCAAATCAAGGATGCCTGCGTACTTGTCGCAGACATCCTTGCATGGTTTCTTCGATCCGTCTTCAACGATAATGACCTCAAAGTCCTTCACCTCCTGATGACAGAGGCTCTCTAAGAGTTCATCTACCTCATCAGGACGATTGAAGACCGGAACGATGATAGAATATTTCAATTGTCAATTGGATTACTCCTTAGCGCGAGCCAGATAAGAACCGTCGCGGGTGTCAACTTGAATCAGGTCGCCCTCGTTGATGAACAGGGGAACGCGAACCTCAGCACCAGTCTCCAGAGTGGCGGGCTTCAGGGTGTTGGTAGCGGTGTCGCCCTTGATGCCGGGCTCAGAGTGAGTAACGCGCAGGATGGTCTTCACGGGCATCTCAGCATAGAGGATGGTGCCGTCGGTAGTGTCAGAAACGACCTCTACGATATCGCTCTCCTTCATGAACTCGTGGCCAATCACCAACTCGTTGTCGATGGGAATCTGCTCGAAGGTCTCCTGGTTCATGAAGATACGACCAGACTGGTCCTCGTACAGATACTGGTAGGGACGACGCTCAATGATTACATCCTCCAGTTTCTCACCAATATTGAAACGGCGCTCCAGCACACGGCCGTCGCTCACGTTCTTCAACTTGATAATCATGATGGTGTTGCCTTTGCCCGGCTTGCGGTGCTGGAAGTCGATGCAAACCCAGATGGCACCGTCCATGCGGATGGCAGTGCCTTTTTTAATGTCTTGTGAATTAATCATATAACTATAATATAATATTGTGTTTTGTTATTTTCGGGTGCAAAGGTACGAAATAATTCTTAATTCTTAATTCATAATTCATAAT
>CAMHDT010000051.1 GCA_946183985.1 uncultured Prevotella sp. | reverse complement strand
TGTTGGTGCGGTCGCCCTGACTTTCCATCGAGGTGAGGTCGCCCTTGCGGCGCGTCACCATGTCAATCATCTTAGAGGCGAACTCCTCGGGCACGTTGATGGTCAGTTCCTCAATGGGTTCACACTTCACACCGTCAATCTCCTTATAAATAACCTGCGGCTGACCAACCTGCAGTTCGTAGCCTTCGCGGCGCATGGTCTCGATGAGCACGGAGAGGTGGAGCACGCCACGGCCCGAGACAATCCACTTGTCGGTGCTGTCTTCGAACGGCTCGACATGGAGGGCGAGGTTCTTCTCGAGTTCCTTCTCCAAACGGTCGTTGATATGACGGGAGGTGACGAACTTGCCTTCCCTGCCGAAGAAGGGGGAGTCGTTGATACAGAACAGCATGGACATGGTTGGCTCGTCGATGGCGATGGGCGGCAGGGGCTCGGGATGCTCAAGGTCGCAGATGGTGTCGCCAATCTCGAACTTGTCGAGGCCGATGACGGCGCAGATGTCGCCGCACTCTACCTGGTCGATGCGGCTGTGGCCCATGCCGTCGAAGGTGTGCAGTTCCTTGATCTTGGTTTTCTCCATGGAGCCGTCGCGATGGGCGATGGTCACCTGCATGCCGTCTGTCAGCGTGCCACGGTGCACACGGCCCACAGCAATGCGGCCTGTGTAACTCGAATAGTCGAGCGAGGTGATGAGCATCTGCGGGGTGCCCTCCAACTGCTGCGGGGCTGGAATCACCTCAATGATCTTGTCGAGCAGATAGGTGATGTCGGTGGTGGGCTTGTTGTAGTCCTCGCCCATCCAGCCGTTCTTGGCTGAGCCATAGACAACGGGGAAATCGAGTTGGTCTTCGGTGGCATTGAGCGAGAACATCAGGTCGAACACCATCTCGTAGACTTCCTCTGGACGACAGTTGGGCTTGTCGACCTTGTTGACCACCACGATGGGCTTCAGTCCTATCTGCAGGGCTTTCTGAAGCACGAAGCGGGTCTGGGGCATAGGGCCCTCGAAGGCATCGACCAGCAGCAGGCAGCCGTCGGCCATGTTGAGCACGCGCTCTACCTCGCCTCCGAAGTCGGAGTGTCCCGGCGTATCGATGATATTGATCTTGGTACCTTTCCAGTTGATGGAAACGTTTTTGGAAAGGATGGTGATGCCGCGCTCACGCTCCAAGTCGTTGGCATCGAGCACTTGGTTGCTCAGGTTCTGGCCCTCGCGAAAAAGGTTGCCGGCCAGCATCATCTTGTCTACAAGTGTGGTCTTTCCGTGGTCCACATGCGCTATGATAGCAATGTTCCTTATGTCTTGCATTTCTTCTATACCTTAAAAATCGGCTGCAAAGGTACGTATTTTAATTGAGAATTGGAAATTGAACATTGAAAATTATTTGTGTGGTAGCAATTTTTTCATTTTTCACTTTTACCTTTTACTTTTTTTCGTATCTTTGCACTCAATCAACAGCAACTGCATGATGAAGTTATTCAAATATCCCACCTACGGAGATCTGCTCAAGGCCAGAAAAAGGCTAAACGAAACTGCCGAAGCCAACCGCCGCAAGGCCATGCAGGAGTTAGGCACAAAACAGTCGGTCTTTGCCGACGACCTGCCATCTGACATTGGGCGCATCGTGTATGTTGACTCGCTCAGGTGGGACATGGGGGCTGCATCTTTATGGCAACGGCTAAAATCCATGCTGCTGGTGCTTGCTATCGTGGCTATCGTGAGTGTACCCGCAGCACTGATAACATCTGCTGGTAGCAAGGACTTCGGCATGATTTTCTGGATTGTCGTGGGCACTGGACTTGTGGTTGCCGTGGGGGCTTCGCTCAGGCAGTGGGGGCCCGTCGTGGGCACCGACTACTTTGTGGGCGAGCAGGGCTGCGCCATCGTCAATGTCAAGGGCTCGCGCAAGAATGTCACCAGCAAGTGGATGTACCACTATCGTCACTATAACACACTGCTGGTGAGCGAGACATGGCAGGATGCAAGTCAGGAAACGGCGGGGGGCAACCGCGTGATGCCATCACAGTATGTGCTGTTTGAAACTGGATTCTTCAACCTACGGTTCCATCACCACGACAGCGAGAAATATGCCTCGGCTGGCTTTGACAAGGGAACGCACCTGCGCTGGCATGAAGGCGACATCGTGCCTGAGCCGCAGTTCTATTTCTGGAACAAGGTGGAAGAGCAATGGACGAAACTGCAACTGGAAAACATGGGCAACAACCTGGCGCAAATGGAGCGACACACATTCTACGAGTTCAGCCCATGCCCCGACAACCCACGGGTGGCAGTGAATGCCAGCCTGAACTATTATGCCTTGCCACGACTGTCGATTGACGGCAAGGAAGTGATGATAAACGACCGCATCCTACGGAGAGAGGATGTGACACGGATAAGCCGCCAGGTAGGATTCGGATTCAACAACCTGGTGTTCAAAACCGTCGACGACGACACGCTTCGCGTTCCCATCGCCTATATAGGCAACCGGATGCTGCTCATCCGCCTTCTGGAGAAATGGCTGGGACAGCGCATTGAATATGAGAAGTAGCCAATGGCATCGCAATTCGTCGCAATTGCATGCAATTATTTCGCAACAAGCATAAAAATCCATTTTTATTTGGTTTTTCGCCCGCTTATTCGTACCTTTGCACCGATTTTGCCTTAATAGGCAGCATTTGCAAATGGGAAAAAGAAAAACTTTCAATCTGCGCCGTCGGGGACTGCAACTGGTGACGCTTTGCATCAGTACGACAATGGTGCTGACACTACTGGGACTTGTGGTGCTCTCAGTGCTCATGGCACGTAATCTTCAGAAAAGCCTGAAGGAGAATGTAGAAATAAGCGTCATCCTAGGCGACACCGTGACGGCAAACGAAGGAAAAGCCCTCGGACAGATGATCGAAGCCGAAGACTATGCCCGCGAAGTGGAATACATCAGCAAGGAAGACGCACTGGAGATGGCCAAGGAAGAGATGGGCATCGACCCGTCGGAGTTTGCTGGCGGCAACCCCTTTGCATCTGAACTCACAGTGAAGATTGAGGCCGACTATGCCAATGCCGATTCGCTGGAGCATATCGTAGAAGGGCTGCTGCAAGACGAGAAAGTGGTGGACGTGGCCTATACGAAAGACGAGATAGAGAGCATGAACCGTATTCTCGAGCCTGTCAGCATAGCACTATTGGCACTGGCAGCACTGCTCATCTTCATCTGCTATACGCTCATCAGCAACTCTGTGCAACTGAGCATCTATTCGCGCCGCTTCTCTATCCACACCATGAAACTGGTAGGCGCATCATGGGGCTTCATTCGCAAGCCGTTTGTCAAGCAGGCCGTCATTGTGGGGCTGATCTCGGCCGTCTTCACCTGCCTCATCCTTGGAGGCATCGGCTATGCCATCAAGCCCTACCTGCCACACATCGAAGAGATTGTGACCTGGCACGAACTGGCCATCACCGCCGTCTGCGTCTTTGCATTCGGCTTTGTCATCATGGTACTGTGCACCCTGCTGTCGGTCAACAAGTTCCTGCGCATGACCGCAGGCGAACTGTATAAGATTTGAGATTTAAGATTTTCATAAAAGATAATGGATAAAAGAGATTTTGCATTCGGACGCATGAACTTCATCCTGCTGGCCATAGGCATGGCCGTCGTCATCATCGGATTCATCCTGATGGCTGGCGGCGGGTCGACAGAAGAAGCCTACAACCCAGAGATCTTCAGTGCACGCCGCATCAAAGTGGCTCCTGTAGTATGTCTGCTGGGGTTTGTTTCAATGATCTACGCCGTGGTACACAAGCCCCACGACAAACGCCAGAACCTGCCTCAAGGCACAGACGGCGAGGACACAAAACTGAGGATTGACTGACTATGGAGTGGTATCAAGCATTGATTCTAGGCATTATTCAGGGCTTGACGGAATATTTGCCAGTTAGCAGCAGCGGACATCTGGAGATTGGCAACGCCATTCTTGGTGTAGAGTTGGAAGAAAACCTGACCTTTGATGTGATGTTGCACGTGGCTACTGTGCTTTCAACACTGGTGGTGCTGTGGAGCGAGATTGACTGGATTACAAGAGGACTGTTCAAGTTCAAGATGAACAACGAGACCAAGTATTTTCTTAACATTGTAGTCTCGATGATTCCCGTGGGCATCGTGGGGGTGTTGTTCAAGGACCAGATAGAGGGCTTCTTCAAGGGCAACCTGCTGTTGGTGGGCTATTGTTTGATGTTCACGGCTGTTTTGCTCACATTCACCTATTTTGCAAAGCCACGACAGAAAGAGCGCATCTCATGGCTCGATGCCCTTATCATAGGCATTGCACAGGCCATTGCCGTGTTGCCGGGGGTTTCCCGTTCGGGCAGCACCATAGCCACAGGCCTGCTGCTTGGCAACAAGAAAGAGAAACTGGCACAGTTCTCATTCCTCATGGTCATACCGCCTATCTTAGGACAAGCACTGCTGTCATCACTGAAATTCATCAAAGGCGAAGAGGCCTTTGGCGGCGTGGGAGCGATGCCTATGCTTATAGGCTTTGTGGCGGCCTTTGTCTTTGGCTGTATTGCCTGCAAATGGATGATTAATATTGTCAAGAAAGGTAAGTTGGTCTACTTCGGCATCTACTGTGCCATTATTGGCAGCATTACCATCGTATACAGTTTCATCTGAACATGGACTTCCAAGAAGGAGAATTCATATACATCAACAAACCTTACCGGATGTCGTCATTCGGTGCGCTAGCCTATGTCCGCACACGACTGTCGAAAGCCCTCCGTGTCAAGCGGCTGAAGACAGGCCATGCCGGCACTCTCGATCCGCTGGCCACCGGCGTTCTCATCTTGTGCACAGGCAAAGCCACCAAGCGTATCGAGTCGCTGCAATACGCCTCGAAAGAATATACGGCCACATTGCAACTGGGGGCTACCACGGCCAGTTACGACCGCGAGCACACGGTGAACATGACCTACCCCACCCGCCATATCACACGCGAACAGATTGTCAGAGTGCTCGCCAATTTCGTTGGCGAGATTCAACAGGTGCCACCAGAATATTCGGCCTGCAGCATCGGAGGCGACCGTGCCTACAAACTGGCACGCCGCGGTGAGAAAGTGGAACTGAAGCCCAAGACCCTGCGCATCGACGAGATTGAACTGACTCACTTCGACCCTGCTACCATGCAGATGAGCATTCGTGTGGTGTGTGGCAAAGGCACCTACATTCGTGCACTGGCCCGCGATATCGGCGAGGCTCTTGGCAGCGGTGCCTTTCTTACGGCCCTCTGTCGCACCCGTCTGGGCGATGTGAGCATAGACGACTGTCTGACCTTAGACGAATTTCAGCCATGGCTGGAAAAGCAATTATCCCATTAGGCCCATAGGACCTATAGGACCCATAGGACCCATAAGACTTATAAGACTCATAAGACCTAAAGAATAATATGAAGTTATCGCAATTCAAATTCAAACTGCCAGAGGAACTGGTGGCACTCTATCCAGCCCATCGAGCATTCAAGAATGAAGACGGAACAGTGGAGCGTGTCTATCACCGTGACCTTTGCCGTCTGATGGTGATGCACCGCAAGAGCGAGCGCATTGACATTTTCAAGAAAGACGAAAACGGACAGGACACAGAAGAACCTATGGTGTTTCGCGACATACTCGGTTTCTTCGACGAGGGCGACACTTTTGTCTTTAACGATACGAAAGTATTTCCAGCACGCCTCTATGGCACTAAGGAGAAGACCGACGCAAAAATTGAGGTGTTCCTGTTACGCGAACTCAACGAAGAACTGCGTCTGTGGGATGTGCTGGTGGAGCCTGCACGCAAAATCCGCATAGGCAACAAACTGTTCTTCGACGGTGATGGCCCAATGGTAGCCGAGGTCATTGACAACACCACCTCGCGTGGCCGTACGCTCCGATTCCTATACGACTGTCCGCACGACGAGTTCAAGCGCGAACTGTTTGCCCTGGGCGAGGCACCCCTGCCCCGCTATATTATCAACCACCGTGCCGCCGAGCCCGATGACATGGAGCAGTTCCAGACCATATATGCCAAGAATGAAGGAGCCGTGACCGCACCATCGACAGGCCTGCACTTCAGCCGTGAACTGATGAAGATGATGGAGATTCGCGGCTATCAGTTTGCCTTCGTCACCGTTCACTGCAGCCTGGGCTCATTCGACACCATCGAGGTGGAAGACCTGACGAAACATAAGATGAACTCTGAACAGATGCAGATAACCAACGAAGCATGCCAGATTGTCAATGCCTCGAAGCAGGCTGGCCATCGTATCTGCTCTGTGGGCATCAGCACGATGAGGGCCACCGAAAGTGCTGTGGGCACCGACGGCATGCTGAAGCCCTTCAGTGGCTGGACTAACAAATTCATCTTCCCGCCCTATGAGTTCGGACTGGCCAACGCACTGATCACCAACTTCTACCACCCAGAATCGACCATGATGATGGCCACGGCAGCCTTTGGTGGCTATGACCTGACCGTAGAAGCCTACAAACTGGCTCTGAAACACCAGTTCAAGTTTGGATGCTATGGCGATGCCATGCTCATCTTGGACGACTAAGCGCACTTCGCCCTCATAAACAGTGACGAGTAAGAAATTGGCTACTGCAGAAAAGGAGATGCATCAGGCATACCTCGGACTTGGTTCCAACTTGGGAGACAAGGAAGAGAATATATGCAAGGCCATTTCATTCATCAACGAGCAGATTGGCACCGTGGAGCGCCAGTCTGCTCTTTTTTATTCCAAACCATGGGGATTTGAGTCGGACAACCAATTTGTCAATGCCGTTATTCTCGTAGAGACCTCTCTGTCGCCCCACCAACTGCTTCGTGCCACTCAGCGCATAGAGCGGCAATTAGGCAAGACCAGACAGCATGCCACTGAGCGTGTTGAAGCCTCAAGCCTCTACCACGACCGTCCCATTGACATTGATATTCTGCTTTTCGACGACTTGAACATCGACACGCCAAAACTAAAAATCCCCCACCCGCTGATGCAGGAGAGGGATTTTGTGATGGTTCCGCTTCGCGAAATTCTGAAAATCTAGAATATCTGGAACATCCAGAGCCTCTAGAATGTCCAGATTACTTACGCAGACCCAGAGCCTTTACGATAGCACGATAACGATTGATATCGTTCACATAGAGATACTTCAGCAACTTGCGACGACGGCCTACCATCTTTGTCAGCGAACGGGCTGTGCCATAGTCCTTGTGGTTCTGCTTCAAGTGCTCTGTGAGGTGCTTGATGCGGAAGGTGAACAGGGCAATCTGGCTCTCAGCCGAACCCGTGTCGGCAGCATTCTTGCCATACTGAGTGAAGATCTCTTGCTTCTTTGCTTGATCGAGATACATAATTTTTTGTTGATTAATAATTGTTTGCCTAAACATTCTTCTGATGCCCTGCCGCCTTAATCACAACCGCACAGGACTTCGTCGAATGCATCGGATTTTCCGAAAAGCGGGTGCAAAATTACTAAATTTAATTGGAAGTTGAAGACTGAAGATTGAAGATTGCTTGTCGTATTAACATCTTTTATGATTACCAATGGAAAAATTCTATTTTCAATTATCAATTTTCATCTTAAAGCCGTACTTTTGCACTCATTATGTCTACCATTATCTATCCATCGCCCATTTTCGGGCCTGTCCATAGCCGCCGACTTGGCATATCGCTTGGCATCAATCTACTGCCGGCTGACGGCAAAGTGTGTTCGTTCGACTGCATTTACTGTGAGTGCGGCTTCAACGAAGACCATCGTCCGTCGCTGCCACTGCCCACCCGCGAAGAAGTGGCACAGGCTCTGGAAGTAAAGTTGCAGCAAATGCAGGCAGAAGGGCAGATGCCCGATGTGCTGACCTTCGCAGGTAACGGCGAGCCCACCTGTCACCCGCATTTTGCCGAGATTATCGACGACACCATAAGCCTGCGCGACCGCTATTGCCCCAAGGCACGTGTCTCTGTATTGAGCAACAGCACCATGATTCACCGCCATGAGGTGCACCGTGCCCTGATGCGCGTGGACAACAATATCCTGAAACTCGACACCGTGGACCCTATATATATAAATAAGGTAGACCATCCCGCAGGCACCTATGATGTGCAGGCCATCATTGAACGCATGAAGACCTTCAATGGTCATATCATTATCCAAACCATCTTCATGAGGGGAGAATGCAATGGCGAGAGCGTAGACAACACCTCCGACACCTATGTACAGCCATGGCTTGACACCGTCAAGGAGATTGCACCGCAGCAGGTAATGGTCTACACCATTGACCGCGAAACACCCACCCAAGGCCTACTGAAGGCCACACACGAGCAACTCGATGCCATTCGCGACCGAGTCATTGCCCTTGGCATTCCCTGCATTGCCAGTTACTGAATTCAAACAGCATAACACGACAAGGCTTCGAGCAGTTCCTGGTGGATATTGCCGTTGGAAGCCACAATACTATTGCCTTTGGGGAAACGACTGGTTCCGGCAAAGTCGGTGCATTGGCCACCAGCCTCACTCACAATAAGTGCACCGGCCATGAAGTCCCAAGGCCCCAAATACTTCTCGGCATAGCCATCAAGCCGTCCTGCCGCCACATAGCATAGGGCTATGGCTGCCGACCCCATCATGCGGATGCTGGCAGCACGGCCATAGAATTGGCGAATAAGACTCTGCGCCACGGGGCTGTAGGCATCGCTGTTATAAGGCAGTTGAAAGCACAGCAGCGCATCTTCTATGGCCGACCTGCTCACCCCTATCGGTTTGCCGTTGAGCCACGCACCACCGCCCTGCCATGCCCAGAAGCACTCATCGGCACAAATCTCATAGACCACTCCCACAATGATACTCTGGCCCTTCATCAGCGCAATACTGATGGCATATGGCGGGAACTGATGAATGAAATTGGTGGTACCATCGAGCGGATCAATGACCCAGCAATATTGCTCGTTGGCATGGGTTGCCGACCCTTCTTCAGTGATGAAGCCCGCTTGGGGCAACAAGTCCCGCAATTGGGCAACGATGAACTGCTCCGACTGTTTGTCAACATACGACACATAGTCGTGGGCATGTTTACGTTCAATGCGCTCAGCATGAAACCGCGTGCGCTCCTGCCTAATGAAAGACCCTGCCCGTTTTGCTATATCGCAAACGGACAGGGTCAGTGTCTTTAAGTCAATCTGTTCCACACTTATCTGATAATTGTGTTAATCGCCATTGTATTCAAACACACCTCCCAAGTCAGGATTCTCGCCCAAATAGCCATCATCTTCTGGAACAATCGTGGTATTGATGATGGGCTGATTGTAATCCTTGCGCATAGTTCCCTCACGCAAGAGAAAGTCGCTGAAGTTCACCGTTGGGATGACAATGCCAAAGATACCGATGCCACAGCGCTTCCCCTGGATATAGAAACTATTGTAAATATGCATGGTTGAGAATAAAGAGTGGTTGTAGCACTCCAAGCGGTTGTAGCGGTCGAACAGGTCAAGCAGGTCCAACTGCTCGGGTGTATCCACCGAATCGGCCGATGTAAAGATATAGCCGGCATTGTTCACGGCATCGTCAATCCAGTCGGTCTGAATACTGTCATTTTCTTGTATGCACTGCCTTATGTTGTCGCGCATCTCTGCCTGCATGGTCTCGGCCGACGGGTTGGTAATCAATGCCACGATAGCCAGGACAATCATGATGGCAACGCCAATGACAGCCCGCCCCAGACAACTGTTGCTAAACTCCTTGATGAGTGACTCTTGCTTGCGATAGGAACCGCGGTTTGACTTATACATGTGAGGATTCTTTAGGTTAAACTATGAATTGTGAATCAGGTTCATAAACTCCTGACGGGTCTTTGCTTGATTGAAAGCACCACTGAACTCACTGGTAGTGGTAATACTGTTCTGCTTTTCCACACCGCGCATTTGCATACACATGTGCTTGGCCTCAACCACCACCATGACACCCATGGGATGCAGCGTCTCTTCAATGCACTGGCGTATCTGCAGGGTCATGCGCTCCTGCACCTGCAGTCGATGGCTATAGATATCGACTACGCGGGCTATCTTCGACAGTCCGGTAATGTAGCCGTTGGGAATATAGGCCACATGCACCTTGCCATAGAAAGGCAGCATGTGATGCTCGCAAAGCGAGAAGAAGTCAATGTCCTTGACAATGACCATTTGACTGTAATCTTCCTTGAACAGCGCGTCGGTAAGCACCTTATGGGCATCCATGGCATAGCCGCGGGTAAGCACCTGCATAGCCTTGGCCACGCGCATAGGGGTTTTCTGAAGTCCCTCGCGCTGCGGGTCTTCACCCAGCAACTGGATGATCTGTTTATAGTGTGAGGCCAGGGTATCCAGGCCTTCTCTGTATTCTGGTTCTTGTGTCATTAAACTTATTGCGTGACAATGATTTTTCCTTTTACGATGGTGGCCGATTCATAGCCCAGTTGGCGCAACTCCATCATTTTCTGATAGGCTTCCTCATAGGTACGATAATTACCCATCCGGCAGGTCCAGCGGGGCGAGAAGAAATGCACATAGACTGCATCATTAGGAAACAACTGCTCCAGCGAGCGTCCCATGCGTGCTGCCTTCTGCTGGTCAACACGCTTATTGCCACCTGCAAAGACCTGAATACGGAAGCCTGTGGTCTTGAAGTTACGCTTAGGACCTGTTGTCAGCGAGTCGCTCTGCTCTGTCGTATTCTGCGCCTGTTGGTGCGTAGTGTCGTTGTGGTGTATGGTCTCTGACGGTTTGTCGTCATCCTTCTGCGGTGTCTGTTTCTGCGGTGTTGCCTGCTGTTTCTGCGGAACCGTTGACACGCCGTTGACCACTTGGTCTACGGCGGCATCCTGATGAATGGTCACCTGTCCCTCACCCTGTGCCGACTGTTGTATGCGCTGGGTAAAGGTAGTCTGCGCCCCTACGGGACAAATGAATAGTGAACAGTGAATAATGAATAGTACCATGGTCACTATTCTTCTCTTGTTATTTTGCAATGCAATTTCTTTCATAACCATCTCCTTCAATCACTATTCACTATTCACTTTTCACTATTCTGTATTCTCTATTTCTGGTCTAAGACCATTATTTGAAAGCATCAATAATGCCCTTGAAGTCGGCTGCCTTGAGCGAAGCACCGCCAATAAGACCACCGTCAATGTCGGGTTTGGCAAAGAGTTCGGGGGCGTTGGAAGCCTTGCACGAGCCACCATAAAGGATAGTGGTATCGTCGGCAACAGCCTGGCCATATTTCTCTGCAATAATGCTACGGATATAGGCGTGAATTTCCTCAGCCTGCTCAGCAGTAGCGGTCTTACCGGTACCAATGGCCCAGATGGGCTCATAGGCGATGACGATCTTGCGGAAGTCTTCCTCTGACAGGTTGAATACCGACCCTTCCAACTCGGCCTTCACCACCTCGTTCTGCTTGCCTGCCTCGCGCTCTGCCAGGCTCTCGCCAATGCAGAAGATAACTTTCAGGTCATTCTTCTGTGCAAGGAGCACCTTCTCGCGAAGAATCTCGGGCGTTTCCTTGTAGTATTCACGACGCTCAGAGTGGCCCAGAATAACATATTGTGCACCTGTCGACTTCACCATCTCGGCGCTTACCTCACCAGTAAAAGCACCCTTCTCCTTGTCGGCACAGTTCTCGGCACCAAGGCCGATAATGTTCTGATCCAGGAACTGGGCAATGCTTGCCAGATGAATGAAAGGAGTGCAGATCACCACTCCGCAGTTGGGCTTTTCAGCCTTCAGTGTGTCGTTCAACTCTTTTGCCAATGCAATTCCATCCTGAAGATTCATGTTCATCTTCCAGTTTCCTGCAACAATTTTCTTTCTCATTTTCTTTTTCTCTTTAGTTATTATATTAATTGGGGTTTTCTGACTATCCGATGCCCCGGCATCGTTCTTTCTAATCCATCTCGTCCACATCCACAGACGGTCGGCCAGGCTAAGCAGCATGAGCGGTAGCACAAACCAAAGCAACAGTCTCACGATGCGACTGGCAACAGGGTCGTCAGGCATCTGTCCCAGAGGCGACGACTGCAGAGGCTGGTCCAACTCATATTCGTCGGGCAGGCGGTTATGGCTCCATTTGCGTATGACGACACCGTCTTTCATCAGCAACAGCCCTGGATTGCTGCGGATCATGGTTTTCAGCGTGATGTCATCGGTATGGCAGAAAGGATATTCGGCTCCTGTCATATCACACCAGTGCTCTATGGCCTCCTGACCGCTGGCTGTCAGTCCGTAGAACGGATAGCCGTTGTCCTGTGCATATTCATACACCTGATTGATCAGGTCCAGTTGTGAGTCGTCGGCTTGTTCCAAATGAGGTGCCACAAGCAGAAAAGCATAGCCATCGCTGTTGAGCACCTGCTCTGTGATATCCTCGCCATTGTCCACACGCTCCATAAAGAAGTCCAGATAGGGCGAATCCTCACCCTCCATCATTTTCTGCCAGCCCTGTCTGATATTGGCTCCCACATGATAGGGGCGGAAGTCAAACAGCGGCCGGTCGTAGAGGCTCCATAGGGCAATGGCCAGAATGAACAAGGCTGTATAGTTGTAAACTATCCATTGATTGGCCTTGCTCACAAAGCGGAACATGTCCAACGGCCTCCATGCCACGACAGCGGCTGCGGTCAGCAACACCACATTCTTCCAGAATGTCTGCCAGTTGCTCAGTACGACAGCATCGCCAAAGCATCCGCAGTCAGTAATGGGATTGGCTATTGCCAGCCAAAGGGTGAGCGGCGTCATCACCATCATCATACCCAGCGCCACCCTCGAAGTAAGCCGGCGCCGTATGGCAAACAACAGGAAGATGCCGACGCAGAACTCCAGTGCCGACAAACCCACCGACATGGCCAGGGGCACTATGTCGGGCAGCGCCCTGCCCAAATGCCATGCGGCCAAGTAGTCTTCTATCTTATATTGTGTGCCCAGCGGGTCGACAGCCTTGACAAATCCCGAAAGGATCATGACTGCAGCCAGCAACAGGCGACACAGATTGACGACGGTTTTCTTAATCACTCATTTGACTCTTTTCCCAACTTAATGAGTCCGAAGACTGCATAGTTGATGATATCCATATAGTTGGCATCGATGCCCTCGCTTACCAGCGTCTCGCCGCCCAGGTTCTCTATCTCCTTGATACGTTCTATCTTGGTGAGAATCAGGTCGGTGTAACTGCTCACGCGCATGCCGCGCCACGCCTCGTCGTAGTCATGGTTTTTGCGCTTCATCAATTCCAGCGCCTCATGGGCATGATGGTCATAGAGAGCCATGGCCTCATCGTTGCCAATGTCGACCGTGTCGGCAAATCCCTTCTTCAACTGGATAAGCCCCACGATACCATAATTGACGAGTGCCACAAACTCCGGCCTGATGCCCTCACCCACCAGCGACTCCTTCTTCACTTCGAGCGAGCGTATGCGCTTGGCCTTGATGAAGAGTTGGTCAGTGAGCGATGCTGGTCTGAGGATGCGCCACGACGCCTTGTAGTCATGCAGTTTCTTGCTGAATATGTCGCGACATTCAGCAATGGCCGCCTCAAATTGTGCATTGGTTTTCTCAAACTTGTCCATAATCGCGTGCAAAGTTACTACTTTTTAAGGAGTTACGGTTGGCAAAGGAGTTAAAAGGAGTTAAAAGGGAATGCCTGTGAAAAACGTTCTACTGCCGGTAGAACACCGTTCTACTCCCTGTAGAACACCGTTCTACCGGCAGTAGAACGTTTTCTTGAGCCGTCAGTTTTCAGCCTGCTGTTGGCGGATGTAACTGATTTTAGCCCCCAGCAGTTCCCACTGCATCTTTAGCGAATCGCGACGAAGGCCAAGAAGGGTGAGGCGTGTCAGTTCCTCTTCAGTGGCACAGAGTTGCCGGCGATGTTCCTCAACCTCGGCCTTCAACCCGTCGTACTCCGCCTTCACGGCTTCCAGCGTACTGTCGACCACAGCCAGTTCCTGCTGGGCGGCCTGCAACGACGAGTCCTGATGATGACGGAGGGCTTCGCGGCGCTGTTCAATCTCGCTGCGTCGCGACTCACGGCCACAGCCTGCAAACAGCGTGGCAACAAGCATGATAATAATGAAATGTCTCATAACAGATGCAAAGATAGGAAATATTTTTAATTATAAATTATGAATTATAAATTATTTCGTACCTTTGCACCAAAAAAGCAAAACAATACATACGAATGGTACTTTATTCTGACGAAGAACTGGCAACGATTCTAGACCAGGATATATTCCACAAGATAAGCGAGGCTGCCGACAGCCTAGGCATGGAATGCTATGTGGTGGGGGGATATGTGCGCGACATCTTCCTGCAACGGCCTTCTACCGACATTGACGTGGTGGTGGTGGGTAGCGGCATTAGCGTGGCCCGCGAACTGAAACGTATGATGGGGCGCAAGGCCCACCTCTCCGTATTCAAGAGCTTCGGCACTGCACAGGTGAAGATCAAGACAGAGGACAATCTATTCACAGAAGTAGAGTTCGTGGGTGCACGCAAAGAGAGTTACAGCCACGACTCGCGCAAGCCCATCGTGGAAGACGGCACGCTGGAAGACGACCAGAACCGCCGCGACTTCACCATCAATGCCATGGCCATTTGCCTGAATAAAGACCGCTTCGGCGAACTGGTAGACCCCTTCAATGGGCTGGCCGACTTGGAAGACGGCATCATAGCCACCCCACTCGATCCCGACATCACCTTCAGCGACGACCCTCTGCGCATGATGCGATGCATACGCTTTGCCACCCAACTGAACTTTGCCATTGAAGACGAGACCTTCGAAGGCTTGGAACGGATGGCTGAGCGCATAAAAATTGTGAGTGCCGAACGAATTGAAGTGGAACTGAACAAGATCATGCTGTCGCCAACACCCAGCAAGGGATTCGTAGACCTGCAACGCTGCGGGCTACTGAACATCATCATGCCCGAACTGGCTGCCCTCGACATTGTGGAACAGAAAAACGGGCGTGCCCATAAAAACAATTTCTACCATACTCTGGAGGTGCTCGACAATGTGGCAAAGAGATCAACGAACCTCTGGCTGCGATGGGCGGCACTGCTTCACGACATCGGCAAGACAAAGGCCAAGCGATGGGACCCTGTCATTGGATGGACCTTCCACAACCACAACTACATCGGGGCAAAGATGGTGCAGCAGATGTTCAGGCGCATGAAACTGCCCATGGGGCCGGAAATGAAATATGTGCAGAAACTGGTAGACCTGCACATGAGACCGCAGGTCATTGCCGACAGCGAGGTCACCGACTCGGCCATACGCCGTCTGCTCAACGATGCGGGCGATGACATCGACGACCTGATGCTGTTGTGCGAAGCCGACATCACCTCGAAGAACGAGATAAGGAAGAAAATGTTTCTCGAGAACTTCCGCATGGTGCGCGAGAAACTGTCTGACTTAAAGGAGAAAGACTACAAACGGCTGTTGCAGCCCGTCATCGACGGCAACGAGATCATGGAGTTGTTCCACCTGAAACCGTCGCGTGAGGTGGGCACCCTGAAGCAGTTTCTGAAAGATGCCGTTCTCGACAACAAGGTAGAGAACGAGCGCGAGCCGCTGATGCAACTGCTCATGGAAAAAGCAAGCGAAATGGGACTTACACCGCGGGAGAATAAAGAAAAACAAAAGAAAATATGAGAAAACAAGTTTCTATTTTCGTGGCTGGCGCCAAGGCACTCGTCAACGAGCGCAATGCCCTGAAAGCCCTTTCACACGAACTGAACACCAAGTATAACGAAGACGGGGTGGATGTGTTCGTAGAGATGAAAACCTATGAGGAGTTCAAGGACAACCAGCAGGTATACAACGAATACATTGTCAACGTGGCCGACATAGCCATCTTTGTGCTCGACGGATGTATTGGCGAAAGAACGAAAGATGAACTGATAAAGGCGGTAGAGGCGTATAAGAACAAGCAACTGCCTGAGATCATCGTCTTCTTGAAACACTATGACGAGGAAACATCGGAAATCGGGCAGGTGCTGGATTTGCTGGAAACGCTCTTCGGACAGGACTACTATTATGTAGAGTACAGCGACATGGACGACCTGAAGACACAGACCAGAACGCGCATCGAACGCATCATCAATCCTGTTCAGCACATTCAGGGACTCAAGAAATCGCGTTGGGCCATCGCTCTCCTGTCAGCCGCCGTCCTCATCCTGGCCGGTCTGCTCGGCTGGCAGACTTTCAGGAAAGACGCGCCGCCCACCTGGTCTGCTGCAGCAGTAGAAGCCGACTCAGTGCAAGGCGACTCCATCATTCTGTTTGCCGGAGGCGGTAGCGTGGCTACATTTCTTGAGGAGAAACTCCACGTGGACCTTAG
>CAMHDT010000050.1 GCA_946183985.1 uncultured Prevotella sp. | reverse complement strand
TGTATCTCCTTGAGTGTCAGGGCCACCTTTCCGCTGCGTGCCTTGTCGCTCTTCAGGTTGTACTTATGGAAGCGGTCGAATATCTGGTGGTCGGTAAAGAGGCACATCCTCAGGTCGTGGTCCACGAAGCCCTCGTGCACGGTCTTGTTCACGCCTGTAAACTCCGCCTTGGCCTCCATGATCTCCTTCAGTCGTTCAATCTGCTTGGCGCTGTCGGCCAGCACATAGATTCGGTAGCCCTTCAGCAGATAGTCCTCGAAGGTTGTCTTCAGCAGGTCGAAGTTCTTATGGAACAGGGGCTGCGGGCTGGTGTTGAACCGGATGACGGTCCCCTCCGTCTTCTGCTGTCGTGGGGCCAGCAGAATTGTCCTGAAGCGCTCCGCGTCGGCCGCAAACTGCGCGCCTGTGATGATCTGGCTGTCGCGTTGCATCTCGCGTTCTATCTCTCGTTGCTCCATCTCCGTGGCCTCGGCCAGTCGTTCCTGCAGGGCTTGCTGCGAGAAGCCGTCCTGATAGATGCGCTCTATCGACTCTCTCACAAACTGCGCGTCCTTCATCACCAGTAGCGTGTCGTCTGGCAGGAACTTCATCATCGACTCCTTCTCCTCGGCCGTTGTCAGTTCGGGCACGATGTCGGCCCTGTCCACCCGTCCTTTCGACAACTGGTCCTCCACCTCAAACAGTCTGATGGAGTCAATCTCATCGCCAAAGAAGTCGATGCGGTAAGGATACTCGTTGCTATAGGAATAGACATCGAGGATAGAGCCTCGCAGGGCAAACTGCCCGGGCTCATACACATAGTCCACCTCGTGGAAGCCGAACTCGCGCAGCCTCTGGCAGATGGCATCCACCTGAATGGTCTGTCCCTGCTCCAGCGTCAGCCTCCTGGCATCCATCTGCCTGCGTGCCACCACCATCTCGGCCAGGGCCTCAGGGTAAGAGACAATGTAGACCCCTCCCAGCCTCCCCAAAGGGGAGGAGGGCCTTGCGGAGTCCGATGCCCGTAGGCCCTCCTCCCCTTTGGGGAGGCTGGGAGGGGTCCTTGTCAGCACCTCGGTCCGTAGGATCTCGTTGGCAGGATCTTTCTGTCCGTACTTGATGGCGCGCTTGTAACTCGAGGGGAAGAACAGCACGTGTTCTGTGCCCATCACCTGACAGAGGTCATGATAGAAATAGCCGGCCTCGTCGGCATCCTGCATCACGAAGAGCAGCCTTGCGCTCGTCTTCAAGGCCATCGCCGCAAACACCATTGGTGCCGCCGAGGCCAGCAGTCCGTCGAGCGTCACCACCCTGTCCTTGCCTCCGTCCACGGCCTTTGCCAGGGCCTTCACCTGCGGCAGCCCAGCATATTGTTTCTGTAATTCCTGAATATCCATTGTTTTCAAGATGCAAAATTACAAAAATATTTGCAATTTATAGTTCATTATTCATAATTTTATGTACCTTTGCAGAAACTAAAACCATTAGATTATGAATACAAGCGACTGCATTATCATCATCCCCACCTATAACGAGAAGGAGAACATCGAGAAAATCATCCGTGCCATCTTCGCCCTGGAGAAGTGCTTCCACATCCTTGTCATCGACGACGGCTCACCCGACGGCACGGCCGCCATCGTCAAAGGTCTCATGGCCCAGGAGTTCTCCGACCGTCTCTTCATCATCGAGCGTTCCGGCAAACTCGGCCTTGGCACCGCCTATATCGCAGGTTTCAAATGGGCGCTCGAGCACAGTTACGACTATATCTTCGAGATGGATGCCGACTTCAGCCACGACCCCAACGACCTGCCCCGCCTCTATGCTGCCTGCCACGACGAGGGTTACGATGTGGCCATCGGCAGCCGTTATATCAGCGGTGTGAACGTGGTCAACTGGCCCATGGGTCGTGTTCTCATGAGTTATTTCGCCTCACAATATGTGAAACTCATCACCGGCTTCCCCATCCACGACACCACCGCCGGCTTCAAGTGCTACAAGCGTCGTGTACTTCAGACCATCGAACTCGACAAGATCCGTTTCAAGGGCTACGGTTTCCAGATAGAGATGAAGTTCACGGCCTGGCGCATCGGCTTCAGGATCAAGGAGGTTCCCGTCATCTTCGTCAACCGCAAGGAGGGCACCAGCAAGATGTCTGGTGGCATCTTTGGCGAGGCCTTCTTCGGCGTCATGCGTCTCCGCTGGGACGGCTGGACGCGCCAGTACCCTCCCCTGCCCGCCAAATAACTATTGGAGTACACATAACTGATGAAACACATGTATTTATACAAACCCCTCTCCCTACTCATGCTCTTCATGGCAGGGATTATTACAGCACAGGCAGGAAACACGTATATCAAGGTTACCAGCACTTCGCAGTTAGTAGCAGGCGATGTCTATGTCATTGCCGCCGTATCTGGTTCTGACAAGTATCTTGCAACAGAATACAACAGTAGCGGAAAATCATTAACTACGACCAGCACTGGTTTTTCTATTTCCGACGGAATCCTAACAACGACGACAGCCACTCCCCAGGAGTTTACACTTGGAGGAAATTCGACGAAGTTCACCTTAAAATTCGATTCATCTTACCTAGGGTGTTATGGAAGCGGCACAAATTTTGAAGCACCAGAATCATCTTCCAACAATAAAGAAAAGTGGACTTTTAACAGCACTTATAATTCCATAGAGAATGTCTCAGAAAAAGGCAGGTTTCCTGGTGTACATACTGGCAGCAAAATATTCAAAGCATATATAGATTACGACACATACCCCATTGGTAACCTCTATCGAAAAGTAGCCTATACCATTACCGCCACCTCATCAAACAATGAATGGGGAACAGTTGCTGTAACTGGAAATATCATCACTGCAACACCAGAATCAGGCTATCGCGTCAGTAGCAGCACCCCCTATACTGTTATCAGCGGCACGCCTTCATCTGTGGTCCGAGAAGGGAACACATTTACCGTTACCACTACAACAGATTGCACTATCAGAATCAATTTCGAGGCCATCCCTACCTATACCATCAGTTGGAGCGTGAACGGGACGGTGGTGGATACCGATGTGCTGGAAGAGGGCACAGCCGTAACATTCAACGATGCCGAGGTACCCACGGGGAGCGACAAGGTGTTCATGGGCTGGGTAACTACCTCGTCGGTTGACCCTAACGAAGAACCTACGTATGTGACCAGTGCCACCGCCACTGCGGACATAATCTATTATGCCGTGTTTGCCACAGAATCAAATGCCGGCGTAGGCACTGCCACGCTGACGGCCAGCAGTAGTACATGGACAGGATGGGCCGACAAGGAACTCACTGACGACAAAGGCAACACATGGACTGGCCACTGTGCAGGAACAGAAATGGGAAAAGATACTAAAATCTATGTTATTGGTCTTTCTACGACTGCCGCCCCCGGAAGTTATCTTTCTTCCCCTACTTTTCCTAGCAACATCACCAGTATTAAAGCCTGCATCATCAACCCCAGCGGTGAACATGCAAGAACGCTCAACATCAAGAGCAGCAAAGACGCTGTCACCAACCTTGGAACCATCACCGTCCCTGCTTCAGAAGACGGTTCGCATCAGTTGACCGCAACCCTTGGGGAGGATGAGTTCACTAAGTTCTATCTCACATCTGAAGAAGTTCTACAGATTCGTTCCATCACCGTGAACTACGGAACGATATCTTACAGCGACTATACCACTACAGCCACAGCCACCGTGTCGCTGGCATCAGCCTGCACCGATGGCAGCAGGTATTATGGCACATACAGTTGTAAGGGAGCCTTCGTCGTGCCTGCAGATCTGACGGTATCGGAGATCTCCGTTGCCGACGATAAACTGACAGTGGCCGACTACGACACAGGCGACATCGTACCTGCCAACACAGGTGTCATGATTTCCTCAACCACATCGGGCAACCACACCATCGTCATCTCCGATGTTGCCGGAACCTCTGTCCTTGGCAGCAGCAATATGCTCCGTGCCACGGGCAGCACAGGCATTACAGCAGAGGACATGGCCAGTGCCGATGCCAGCAGTCTGTTCTACCGACTCACCATGCACGGCGGATCGACGCTCGGCTTCTATTGGGGTGCCGCTGATGGCGGAGCCTTTGCCGTGGCAGCACAAAAAGCCTATCTGGCCGTTCCAGTGAGCACAGCCCGTAGTATTTCCAGTTTCAACCTTAGCGACAACGGGGCTACAATCATTAAATTAATAACCATACCTTCTGCACAGGAAAAGACCTATAACCTACGTGGCCAGTTGATCACGACTTCCAAAGGTCTTGTAATCAGCAAGGGGAAAAAGATTGTGAACAAATAGAGACAGAGTACAAGATGAAACGCTATATCAAGCCACAGGTGAATATCCACCACCTCGACATCACGCATCCGCTCCTTGCCGGCTCCGGTGGTGCCAAGACAGGTGATACGGTGAACAACGAGTATCTTGACACGGATGTGACCTATTCGCGCTCGACAAGTAGTGCGTGGGACGAAGAAGAATAAGCAGTAGAACGTTTTTTCGCGGTTACTGGTCGGGGTTCTCGACAAAGCCCTGGTATTCTGGCACGAGGGCCGACATGACAGAGTCGTAGGCCTGGCTCTTGGTGGCCTCGATGTTGTCGGGGCCCTGTCCGACAGGATAGATGGGGTCGTGGATGGTGAGCGTGAGCCGGTGCCATCGGACGAACTTCATGTCGCGCATGCGCGGCATGATGTTGAAGGAGCCGTTGATGGTGAGCGGCACGATGGGCAACTGCAGTTCGTCGGCGAGTGCGAAGGCGCCTCGCTTGAACTCGCCCATGTGACCGGTGAAGGTGCGTGAGCCCTCGGGGAAGACGGTGACGCTGATGCCGCCCTGGAGTGTGTCGCGTGCCTTGTCGTAGGTGGCCTTGATCTTCTTGGGTCCTCGTTTGTCGACGAAGATCTGGTGCGACTTTTCGCAGGCATAGCCTACGAGTGGCATCTGTCGCAACTGGCGCTTCATCATCCACTTGAAGTTGCGGTTGAGGTAGGCATAGATGAGGAAGATGTCGAAGGCTCCCTGGTGGTTGGCTACAAAGACATAGGACTGGTGGCGCTCGAGGTTCCTGCGCCCTTCGACCTTGACGGGGATGAGGAGTAGCCACAGCATGCAGCGTGCCCAGAAGTGTGCGGGGTAGTAGCCCCAGAAGTGTCCGCCGCCCAGACTACAGCCTACGATGGTGAAGAAGGCGACGATGAGGGTGAAGACGAGTGCGACGGGGAGCACGATGAAGATTTGGTAGAGGTTGTAGAGGTATTTCATTGGGTATGAATGACTTATGTTTCAAGTTTCAAGTTTCAAGTTTCAAGTTTCAGGTTTCAAGATTCAAGGTGACAACAACGATTTCGGCGGGCTGGAAGAGGCGGAAGGGAAGGAGCGCGCCGAGGCCGTTGGTGACATAGAGGTGCTGAGCGCCCTCGGCGTAGTGGCCGCTGGCCTCGCTGTAGACGAGGCTGGCGGGCGTCCATCCGAGGAGGGCGGCCTGTCCGCCATGGGTATGTCCGCTGAGGGTGAGTTGTGCGTGTGACTGCGGCAGGATCTTACGTCGCCATGCCGTGGGGTCGTGCTCGAGCATGACGACGAAGGCATGGGGGCCGATGCCGTGGAGGGCGTGCTGGAGGCGGCCCAGTTGTGGGAAGCGACGGCCGTCGCCATCGTTGTCCATGCCTGCGATGACGAGGGAGTCGGCACCTCGGCGGATGATATGGTGCGCGTTGTTGAGCAGGTGCCAGTGCATCAGGCTGTCGAGGGCCATGCGCTGGTGCAGGAGACGCTGCCGCTCGTGGTCGTCGGCCTCGACATACATGGGGTGGTCGTGATTGCCCAGGACGGAAAAGACGCCGTCGGTGGCTGTGATGCTGCCCAGCAGGGGCATGAAGGGTATGATCTCGTCGGGCCGTTTGTTTTGCAGGTCGCCAGCGAACACCACCATGTCGGGCTGCAGGGCGTTGATGCTGTCGACGGCCTGTTGCAGCAACTGGGCGCGTGCGCCTGTGAGCGTGCCTACATGGGCATCGCTGAAGAGGACGATGCGATAGCCGTGGAAGGCCGGCGGGAGGTCGGCAAAGGCCATCTGCACATGGCGCACCCGAAACTGGCGGAAGCCGACGAAGGAGCCGTAGCACAGGGCGGCGACGGCGAGCAACGCGGCGGCGATGCCAGCCACCTGACCGCAGGCGACGGCCCTACCCCACCAGCGGGAGAGGGTGAGGCCGATGGCATCGAAGAGTGCGAACACGAACGTGGGCACGGCCAGCAGGAAGAAGAGGAAGAGGAAGAGGAAGAGCGTATCGGGGTTGTCGGGGATGAAATCGGGCTCCCGCAGCAGGAGGAGCGCCCACAGCGTGAGGATGAGGGCGGGCACCCACCAGCAGACCCTGAGCCACCAGGAACGACGTCGCAGGTAGCGCCAGTGGCAGTAGGCGTCGCCCAGGACGAGGATGAGGAGTAGAGGGAGGAGGGAGCGGGAGAGCATGAGGGGTTATGGGTTATTGGTTATGGGTTATTGGTTATTGGTTATTGGTTATTGGTTATGGGTTATTGGTTATGGGTTATAGGTGAGAGGTTATAGGTTATAGGTGAGAGATGAGGAACTTGCGGACGGTGGCGAGGGGGAGGTGGCGGCGGCGGGCGTAGTCGGCCAACTGGTCGGGGCCGATCTTGCCCACGGAGAAATAGCGGGCATCGGGATGGGCCAGCATGAGGCCCGAGACGCTGGCGTGGGGGCACATGGCGCCGTTCTCGGTGAGGGTGATGCCTATCTGCTGCATGTGGAGCAGACGGTCGAGGACGAAGTTGAGACTGGCATCGGGCAGGCAGGGATAGCCCACGGCGGGACGGATGCCCTGATAGCGTGCCTGCTGCATCTGGGCAATGGTGAGATGCTCGTCGGCGGCATAGCCCCAATAGGTTTTGCGCACCTCCTCGTGGAGTCGCTCGGCGGCGGCCTCAGCCAGTCGGTCGGCCAGGAGTTGGGCCATCATCTTCTGGTAGACATCGGAATCGAAGTCGGAGACCATGGCGGCATCGACGGAGGTGGAGAAGAGGCCTATTCGGCCAGTGGTTATAGATGAGGGGTTATTGGTTATAGGTGAGATATAGTCGGCCAGGCAGAGGAAGTGGCTGTTGGCCTGCTGCTGGCGGAGCATGGGGAGACGGGCGCCTACCCCATCGATCAGGATGTCGTCGAGGACGATGTCGTCGACCTCGGCATGGGCGTCGGAGAGCAGGAAGAGGGCATGGGCGTGGTAGCGGTCCTGCAGGGTGCGGAGGAAGTCCTCGGCCTCGCGCCTGATGCGCTGCTGTTCGGCCTGGTCGGTCAACTGCCATGCATGGTAGAAGTAAACCCAGTCGATATAGGGTGTGAGGGTGCTGATGTCGTAGGTGATCTTCATCGGAACAGAACAGGTTCGCCTATATACTGGCGGTCGACCACCCCATGGTCGTAGACCAGATGGCCGTTGCAGAAGGTGTGCTGCACCTGCCATTGGAACGTGTGACCCTCGAGGGGGCTCCACCCGCACTTGCTCTGGATGACGGCGGGCGTGACGGTCCACGGCGAGCGGGGGCGCACCACGACGAGGTCGGCCTTATAGCCTTGGCGTATGAAGCCACGCTGGCGCACCTGGAAGAGGCGTGCAGGGTTGTGGGCCATGAGTTGTACCATGCGCTCAATGGTGAGCACGCCACGGTCAACCAGTTCGAGCATGGCGGGCAGGGCGAACTGCACCATGGGCATGCCGCTGGCGGCCTTGGCACAGCCCCCCTGCTTGTGTGACAGCAGATGAGGAGCATGGTCGGTGGCGATGGTGGTGATGCGGCCGTCGGAGAGCGCCTGGCGGAGCATGAACTGGTCTACAGGGCTCTTGACGGCGGGGTTGACCTTGATGCGGGTGCCCAGCCGCTGATAGTCGAGCATGGAGAACAGGAGATGGCCGACACAGGCCTCGGCCGTGACGGCTGTGGGTATAGTGTCGCCCTTGACGGTACTGGGGGCGAAGAGTTCGAGTTCCTCGGCGGTACTGAGGTGGGCCACATGGAGGCGTGCATGGTGCTTCGTGGCCAGGGCGACGGCCTTGGCGGTGGACGCCAGACAGGCCTCTTCGCTGCGGATGAGCGAGTGGAGGCTGACATCGGGATCGTCGCCATGGCCTTCCTTGGCCAGGGCCATGTTGCGGTTGATGATGGCGGTATCCTCGCAATGGGCCATGATGGGCAGGCGGGCGGTGGAGAAGAGACGGTCGAGGGCCTCGTCGCGGTCGACCAGCATATTGCCGGTGCTGCTGCCCATGAAGAGTTTGATGCCCGGGATGCGGTGGGGGTCGAGGCGGGAGAGCAGCGGCGTATTGTCGTTGGTGGCGCCGAAGAAGAACGAATAGTTGACATGGCTGCTGGCAGCGGCCCGACGGAACTTATCGTCGAGGGCCTCGATGGTGGTGGTCTGCGGCATGGTGTTGGGCATGTCGAAGAAGGTGGTGACGCCACCTGCAGCGGCAGCACGGCTCTCGCTCTCGATGTCGGCCTTGTCGGTCAGGCCGGGCTCACGGAAATGCACATGGCTGTCAATGATGCCAGGCAGGATGTAGCAGCCGTGGGCGGAGATACGAGTGGTGAGAGGTGAGGGGTTAGAGGTTAGAGGTGAGGGGTTAGAGGTTAGAGGTGAGAGGTTATTGGTTATAGATGAGGGGCGAGAGGTTCTTGCCTTGCAAGCGTCCTTTGGCCGAGCGAAAGGGATGATATCGACAATACGGTCGTCGTCGATGACTATGGAGCCTTCGAAGCATTGTCCTTCATTGACAATCCGACCGCCTTCAATCAGTATGCTCATTGGCTACGGCCATTCAAAATGTCCTGTATGGCGGCATCGTCGTAACCATCAGGATTGTCGGCATCGGCAGGAGCGGCAGGCACGCCCTGGGGCTCCTCGCCTCCCGCCACGGCCTGGTAGAACTTGCTGACAAAGGGGTTGGTCTTGAACGCATCGGGTGCCTGGCTCATGATATGCTCGATCTGAGGCAGCGACGTGGTCATGACCGCCATGACATAAGGTGCCATGACATTGTCGAAGTTGGTGGTGACAAAGTCGGTGACCAGGCTGTCTTCCTGCTGCATGATGGCCTCGGCCTCGGCGGTCAACTGGGCGTCGATGGTCTGCTCGTCGATGCCTTCGAGCAGCATCTGCGGATAGCGGCGCTGCAGGTCGGCCTTACGGTTGTCCATCTGGGCCTGCTTCTCAAGGAACTCGTAGAGACGGTCGTTGAGGGGCGAGCCACTCACCTTGCGCTGCATGTCGTCGATGCAGACGCTGATGTCGCCTTTCTCCACTACCAGCGGCATGACAGGCTGATCGCCCATGAAGAGCATGGCCATGTAGGTGGTGTCAAGCAGTCCTGCAAACTTAAACTGCCCATGAACGACTTCGCAGGAGTCGTAGACAGTAAAATCGGTATCTTTCAACACTTTCAGGTAGAGTTTGCTACCATCAAACACCTTACCGTCGACGACTGTGACCGACGATGTTCCCTGTATGGTATACTGGTCGCTACACGACACCAATGCCATGACAAAAACTAATAGATATGAGAAATTCTTCATAGGTTCGTTGTTCTGCACCTGCAAATGTACGATGTTATATTGAACTATGAAAAAAAATTTGCGCAATTTAAAACATTTGCGCAAACTTTTAGCGTTTTTTGACCTCTTTTTCCAGTTCCGACCCCATCCGGTAGGTGGTATAGAGTTGCAGGATGGCTGCGATGAGCAGGGTGACGACCCAGTTGTTATGCACATAATTGAGGTAGGTGAGCCAGTCGTAGCCAAAGGAATTATACTCGGAGGCAAACATGAGGGCACCCGTAAGGATGAGGAGCACATTGCTGAGCAACTGGATGCGCTTGAGACGGCGGATGACGAAACTGCGCCCCTCGTAGGCCTGCAGCACCTGCATGGCCACATAGCAGACGGCCCCAAGGGAGTAGACATAGGGGTAATAGGGCCAGCGCACCACGCTGCTGGCCGCCCCCGCCACCATGAGCAAGGCCCCCAGGATGAAGATGGCGTTCTGCCACTTATTCAACTGTTTCATTGGCTGCAGGATTGGCATACGGCTGGCGCTCATCGTCGCTCAGCACAAAGATGTCCTCGTCGTCGTGTTTCATGAAATAACGCTCGCGGGCGATGCGCTCCATTGCTTTAGGATTGTGCCGCAACTGATTGATTTGCTGCTGACTACGGTTGTAGGCAGCATCGAAAACAGCAATCTCATCGCGCAGTTCGCTGATGCGTTGCTTATAGTCCAGATGAGCCAGCACGCTGTTGGAACCGACAAAGCCGATGAGCACAAATCCGAGCACCAGCACCACGATATACTTCATATACCGCACGCCGACAATGAACGACCAGACATACTTCAGTTTTTTCATTATATTATTTTTTTAGTGGTTAGTGGTGAGAGGTGAGTGGTTAGGGGTTACGCCAACACCAGATCGAACATTTCCCGGAGTTTCTCTACCGACGGGTTGGATGTGGCCATGAGTTCGAACTGCTCGCGACGGGTGAGGATCTTCTCCCTCGGCCCCTGGTCGACGACCTTGATGGTCAGGGTGATGGCATTGTTGCGCAGATGCAGTTTGAGCGTGCTGAGGATGCTGCCCTTGATCTGCTCCATCTCCGTCTTGATGATATCGTTGGGCACGGCCACCTCAACGGCGGGCATGGCTGTGATGACGGGATTCATGTTCTTCATGCGGTCGGCAATGCCGCGCAGATGCTGGGGCATGCGGTTGCACATCGACATCCATTGCAGTTCCAGTTCTTCTTGCAGGAACTCTGCCTGCTCGTTGCGCGAAGCCTCCTCGCCCTTGGCATCAGGCAGGAAGTCTTTGGCGCCTGGCAGGATGCGCATCTTTGAGTTCTGCTGACGCAGGTTGTTCCATGAGAGCCCGAGGCTCGATGCCTTAATGGCCGGCTTGGCGGCAGAGGTGGTGGAAGGCCTGGAGTCGCCAGATGCTCCAGAAGGGCTCTTTGCTGTATGACTCTTTGGTGCAGCCGCGGCTACCTGCGGGGCCGACTGCTTGGGCTGGGCCTGCTGAATCAGGTTCTTAAACAGGTTTTTCAATCGTCTGGGCCTACGCCCACTGGCGGGCCCCTCGTCGGGCTGTGTGAGTTGTGCCACCTCGATGAGGGTGAGTTCGACCAGCAGCCGTTTGTTGCTCGACTGCCGATAGTTGATGTCGCATTGGTTCATCAGCCGCAAGGCCCCATAGAGGAACCGTGTGTCGGCCCGCTGAGCCTGCTCCTGATAGCGCTGGCGCGCCTGTTCGCTCACCTCGAGCAGGGGTAGCGTCTGTGGGTCTTTGGCCATGAGCACGTTTCTCACATGCTTGGCCAGTCCCTGTATGAGCAGTCCGCCGTCGAACCCTTTGTTGATCACCTCGTTGAGCAGCACCATGATGTCGCTCACCTTGTTGTCTACGGCCAGGTCAACTATGCGGAAATAGTTCTCGGAATCGAGCACGTTCAGGTCTTCAATGACCTTCTGATAGGTGATATTGCCCTGACAGAACGAGGCAGCCTGGTCGAAGATGCTCAGGGCATCGCGCATGCCACCGTCGGCCTTCTCGGCGATGACGGCCAGCGCCTCTTCCTCAAACTGTATGCCTTCTTTCTGTGCCACGCTCTTCAGATGGGCAATGGTGTTCTGCACCGTCATGCGCTCGAAGTCGTATATCTGACAGCGGGAGAGGATGGTGGGCAGGATCTTGTGCTTCTCGGTGGTGGCCAGGATAAAGATGACATGTGCGGGCGGCTCTTCAAGCGTCTTGAGGAAGGCGTTGAAGGCAGCCGTGGAGAGCATGTGCACCTCGTCGATGATAAAGACCTTGTATTTGCCCACCTGCGGCGGTATGCGGGTCTGCTCCATCAGGGTCTTGATGTGCTCCACCGAGTTGTTGGAGGCCGCGTCGAGTTCAAAGATGTTGAGCGACCGCTGTTCGTTGAAACTCTGGCAACTCTCACACTCATTGCAGGCTTCGCCGTCAGCCGTAGGGTTCTGACAGTTGATGGCCTTGGCAAAGATACGGGCACAGGTGGTCTTACCCACGCCACGCGGCCCGCAGAACAGGTAGGCATGTGCCAGTTTGCCGCTCTTCACGGCATTCTTCAGCGTGGTGGTAAGTGCCGCCTGTCCCACCACCGTGTCGAAGGTGACAGGACGGTACTTGCGTGCCGAAACGATATATTCCATTTCCTTGTTTTTAGTTTTGCATGCAAAGGTAGTGAAAATCGAGAGAAATACAAAATAAAACAGATTTTATTTTTATTTCCGAGATGCATCCTATCTTCGACGATTAAGTCAAAGGTAGTGAAAATCGAGAGAAATACAAAATAAAAACAAGTTTTATTTTTATAAGTAAAAAAAATTGCTTCCGCACATCAGAAGACATGGCGGCAGCAAATTTTTCGCTCTTCACTTTTCCCTTTTACCTTAAATCAGCGGCATGCCCAACCGGCGGCACTCCTCGCGCATCTCGTCGGGCCAGATGGAAGCCTGGATCTCGCCGATATGTGCCTTGTGGAGAAGCACCATGCACAGGCGGCTCTGTCCGATACCGCCACCGATGGAGAGGGGCAGTTTGTCGTGCAGCAGTTGCTGATGGAAATAAAGTTGCTCGCGGGCCTCCTGATGCTCCAGTTTCAACTGGCGGAGGAGCGACTCCTTGTCGACACGGATGCCCATCGACGACAACTCAAACGAGCGGCCCAGCACAGGATACCATATCAGGATGTCGCCATTCAGGCCCTGACGGCCGTCCTCGGCCACGGTGCTCCAGTCGTCGTAGTCAGGCGCACGCCCGTCGTGCTTCTCGCCATTGGCCAGTTTGCCGCCGATGCCGATGATGAACACGGCGCCATAGGCCTCGCAGATGGCATCCTCGCGCTCTTTCGGTGTCTTGTCGGGATACATGCGCAGCAGTTCCTCGGCATGAATGAAATGTATCTTCTCTGGCAGGAACGGCTTGATCTGGGGATAGGTCTCACACACCAGATACTCCGTACGACGGATAGCCGCATAGATGCGCTCCACGATATTCTTCAGGAAGGCCACCGTACGGTCTTCGCGGCGGATGCTGGCCTCCCAGTCCCACTGGTCTACATAGAGCGAGTGGAGGTTGTCCAGTTCCTCGTCGGCACGGATGGCGTTCATATCGGTATAGATGCCATAGCCCGGCTCTATCTCATACTCGGCCAGCGTCAGGCGCTTCCACTTGGCCAGCGAGTGGACCACCTCGGCACGGGCATCGCCCAGATCCTTGATGGGGAAGGTGACGGCACGCTCCACGCCATTGAGGTCATCGTTGATGCCCAGTCCCTTCAGCACGAACAGCGGTGCCGTGACACGGCGCAAACGCAGTTCCGTAGACAGGTTGGCCTGGAAAAATTCTTTTATCAACTTAATGCCCTGCTCTGTCTGTCGCATGTCGAGCAGGTGCTGATAGTCTATCGGTTTAATAACTTGGCTCATAACAATTGTTTTTGTTTTGGCTGCAAAGGTAACAATAATATATTAAAATGCAACCAAACCCGCCAAAAAAGTATTCAAAAAGACAGTAATTCTTGATTTTTGCTAACCTTTTGAGTGCGCCCACTTCTTTTTATTCCTTCCTTTTTATTTGGTATATTCAGAAAAAACGTAATTTTGCCATCAAAAGATGGCGAACTTACTCCGTCTCGGAAGAAAAAACAAACTGTTTGTTTTGTTCTTCTCTCAACTTTTCGTAACTTTGCAGGCAGAAACTAATCTATTAAAGAAATCAATCAATATGAAACGACTTGTTATTTGGGCTGTGGCAACGGCATGGAGTGTGGCAGCCACAGCACAGACCCTACCCTATCAGGATGCCTCGCTGCCCATTGACCAGCGCGTGGACGACCTGCTGCAACGGCTCACGCTGGAGGAGAAGACCAAACTCATGATGAACGGTTCGCCTGCCATTGAGCGACTGGGCATCCCACAGTTCGACTGGTGGAGCGAAGCCCTGCATGGTGTGGGGCGCAACGGTCTGTCGACAACCTTCCCGTCGTGCATAGGCATGGCCGCCTCGTTTGACAACGACCTGCTGGAGCAAATCTACACGGCCGTGAGCGATGAGGCGCGTGCCAAGAACACGCTGCAGCGCCAGAAGGGTGCGGCAGGCAAATACCAATGTCTGTCGTTCTGGACGCCCACCATCAACATCTTCCGCGACCCACGATGGGGGCGCGGTCAGGAGAGTTACGGTGAAGACCCGTTCATGAACGGAGAGATGGGCATACGTGTGGTCAGAGGCTTGCAGGGCAATCCTTCAATGGGCAACGGCTACCGCAAACTCCTTGCCTGCGCCAAGCATTTTGCCGTGCATAGCGGCCCTGAGAAGACGCGCCACCATTTTAATATAGAGAACCTGCCGGCACGAGACCTGTGGGAAACCTATCTGCCAGCCTTTAAAGACCTGGTGCAGAAAGGCGATGTGCAGGAAGTGATGTGTGCCTACCAGCGTTTCGAGGGTGACCCCTGCTGCGGCAGCAACCGTCTGCTGCAGCAGATCCTGCGCAACGACTGGGGCTTCAAGGGCGTGGTGGTGAGCGACTGCGGCGCCATTAGCGACTTCTACAGAGAGGGACGCCATGGGGTGTCGGCCGACAGCAAGGCAGCCGCCGCCAAGGGTGTGGTCAGCGGCACCGATGTGGAGTGCGGCAGCGTATACCACAACCTGCCGGCAGCCGTGAAGCGCGGCGACATCAGCGAAGAGCAGATCAACACGAGTGTGCGCCGATTGCTGAAGGGGCGCTTCGAACTGGGCGATTTCGACCCCGACTCGATCGTGCCCTGGACGCGCATCCCCGCCAGCGTTATTGCCTGTGACCACCACCGTCAACTGGCCCTGCAGATGGCACGTGAGCAGATGGTGCTGTTGAAGAATGGCCCATCCAACGGTAAGGGAGGCAAGCCCCTCCTGCCCTTGGAGAAAGACGGAGAGAGGCTTCTCGTCATGGGTCCTAATGCTGCCGACTCGCTGGTCATGTGGGGCATCTACTACGGTCAGCCTGCTCACACCGTCACCGCCCTTGAGGGTATTGAAGCCAAGATCGGCGCCGTGCCCTATGTGCAAGGCTGCGACATCACCACGATGACCGAAAGCCAGAGCATCTTCGCGCAGATGAAAGGTGCCGACGGACAGCCGGGCATGACTGCACAATACTGGAACAACACCAACATGGAGGGAACGCCTGCCGCCACAGCGCGCTTCACCAGTCCCATAGCACTCGACAATGGCGGCAACACGGCCTTTGCCGCAGGCGTGGAACTCACCAACTTCACCGCCCGCTATCAAGGACTGTTCACCGCCGAGAAGACTGAGGAACTGAACATGATTTTCAGTAACGACGACGGGCTCCGCATCATCATAGACGGCGACACCGTGCACAACCGCTGGCGTACTGACCCGCTGAACCATCGCTCGCGCAAGATGAAGGTACAGCAGGGGCAGACATACAACATACAGATAGACTACATGCAACTGGCCGACGGTGCCACGCTGGCCTTCGACATCCAGCGTAACCAGCAGACCACCATCGCGCAACTGCTGGAGAAGGCAAAGGAGGCTGAGACCATCATCTTCATTGGCGGCATCTCGCCAAACCTGGAACGCGAAGAAGCCAGCGTCAAACTGCCGGGCTTCGACGGCGGCGACCGCACCTCGATAGAACTGCCACAGGTGCAGCGCAACATTCTAAAGGCTTTGCACGAAGCGGGCAAGAAGGTGGTGTTCGTGAACTGCAGCGGCTCGGCCGTGGCCCTGACACCCGAGATGGAGACCTGCGACGCCATCATTCAGGCATGGTATGCCGGCGAGCAGGGCGGACATGCGCTGGCCGATGTGCTCTTCGGCGATTATAACCCCAGCGGAAAGTTGCCCGTCACCTTCTATCGCGACGACAGTCAACTGCCGCCTTTCGACGACTACACGATGGCGGGGCGCACCTACCGTTATTTCCGCGGCACCCCGCTGTTTCCCTTTGGCTATGGACTGAGTTACACCACGTTTGAGGTGAAGGATGAAAAAGCAGAAGTGAAAAGTGACGGCAGCGTAGAGGTGACAGCCACGGTGAAGAACACCGGTCTGCGCGAGGGCACAGAGGTTCTGCAGGTTTACCTGCGCCGCCCTGACGACAAAGACGGCCCTGTGAAGACCCTGCGCGGCTACCAGCGTGTCAACTTGCAGCCTGGCGAGCAGCAGACTGTGACCATCGCCCTACCCCACGACCGCTTTGAGTGGTGGGACAAGGACACCAACACCATGCGCGTGCTGAAAGGCAAATATGAGATACAGGTTGGCACCTCCAGCGCCAAGGAAGACCTGAAGGTTCTTACCGTCAACTTTCCACGGCGCTAACATCGGGTCGTAAGCATTCGATAAACTACAGGTAGTAGTACCTATATATTACAGTAACAGCAG
>CAMHDT010000049.1 GCA_946183985.1 uncultured Prevotella sp. | reverse complement strand
ACAATTCACCGCTCGGCGCTTGTGACGCTTTCATAAAGCGAAGCGACTGAATGAATTCGTAATTAACTCAAAATATTCAACAAAATGACAGGAAAATATCTATTAGGTTTCGATGTAGGCAGTTCATCTGTCAAGGCATCGCTGGTAAACGCCGACAACGGCAAGTGCGTGGCATCAGCCTTCTTCCCTGAGAAGGAAGCACCCATCATGGCACAGAAAGCGGGATGGGCAGAGCAAGACCCCGAGTCGTGGTGGACCTACGCCAAGCAGTCGCTGCAGAAAATCATGGCCGACAGCGGCGTCGGCGGTGAGGAAATAGCCGCCATCGGCATCTCCTATCAGATGCACGGCCTGGTGTGTGTAGACAAAGACCAGAAAGCCCTGCGCCCCGCCATCATCTGGTGCGACTCGCGTGCCGTGCCCTATGGCGAGCGCGCCTTCCGCGATCTTGGCGCCGACCAGTGCCTGTCGCATCTGCTCAACTCCCCCGGCAACTTCACCGCAGCCAAGTTGGCATGGGTCAAGGACAACGAGCCCGCCGTCTACGAGCGCATCCATCACATCATGCTCCCAGGCGACTATCTCGCCATGCGCCTCTCCGGAACCGCCACCACCACCGTCAGCGGCCTCTCCGAAGGCATGTTCTGGGACTTCAAGACCGACAGCGTGGCACAGTTCCTCATGGACTACTACGGCTTCGACCCCTCGCTCATAGCCCCCATCGTTCCCACCTTTGCTGAGCAGGGCACCGTTTCGGCTGCCGCAGCCGCCGAACTGGGTCTCAAGGCAGGCACCCCCATCACCTATCGCGGTGGCGACCAGCCCAACAATGCCCTCTCGCTCAATGTGTTCAACCCCGGCGAGATAGCCGCCACCGCAGGCACATCAGGCGTCGTCTACGGTGTTCTCGGCGAGGTGGGCTACGACCCCCGTTCGCGTGTAAACACCTTTGCCCACGTCAACCATACAGCCGCCGCCCCACGCCTCGGCGTCCTTCTCTGCGTCAACGGCACCGGCATCCTCAACGCATGGATGCACCGCAACGTGACCTTCGACATGGGCTATGCCGAGATGAACGACCTTGCAGCACAGGCCCCCATAGGCAGCGACGGCGTCAGCATCATGCCCTTCGGCAACGGCGCCGAGCGACTTCTCGAGAACCGCGAACTGGGCTGCTCCGTCCACGGTCTCAACTTTAACAAGCACAGCCGTGCCCACCTCGTGCGTGCCGCCCAGGAAGGCATCGTCTTTGCTTTCTGCTACGGCATGGAGGTCATGGGCGCCATGGGCATGAACATCGGCAAGATACATGCCGGCAAGGCCAACATGTTCCTCTCGCCGCTGTTCCGCAACACCCTGGCAGGCGTCAGCGGTGCCACCATCGAACTCTACGACACCGACGGCTCAGTGGGAGCCGCCAAGGGTGCAGGCATAGGTGCCGGCATCTATAAAGACCACGACGAGGCCTTCGCCACCCTCGAGAAACTGCAGGTCATAGAGCCCGACGCCGCCACGCGCGACGCCTATCAGGCTGCCTACAGCCACTGGAAAGAGGTGCTTGCAGGTAATATGAAGTAAGCAGGCAGACTGTAATATCATTCAAAGATAAAAGCATCGGCAATGCCTTATGGCGCTGCCGATGCTTTTTCTGTATGAAAGTGCCTGTGGCTATCTTCTTGCGTAGAACTCCATGGTGTCAATGAGGCTCATGAGTGCATGACCTTCTGTCTCCATGGTGCTGATGGCACCCTCTGCAACTTGTGTCAGAGTGTTGATGCCATCGGCTTGAATCATTGTTGCCACGCGGTCGTCCCAGGCATCGAGCACGCGGTCGACGGAGCGGTCAAATGAGTCATAGTCGCTCTGCATGCTGCCGAGGATGGGTTGTGGGTTGAAAAACATATATGTGTTGTTTTGTTCAGTAAACGCTATTGTAATGTTCAATGTCATCGGCGGCTGTCGACACCTGGCTATAGACCCTTGAAGCCGCGCTGCTAATATGGTTGGCCGATGCGATAAGACTGTTGCTGAGCACATCGGCTTTCTGTCTGACCAGTATGTAGTACGATTGGACGATGCGCTCGTCGTCCTTGGCTTCGTTCAGATGCAGTCTTGCTTCCTGTACGTTTGCTCTCAATGCGGCGGCAACGGCTGGGTCGTAGTGATCCCGACCCTCGCTGTCTGTGTGGTCTCTGCTTTCATACTCGGCCAGTGCAGCCTCGGCATCGTAGAGCCGTTGCTCTGCGGCCCGTACTTTTTCCTCTGCCATGCGTCTGAAGAAATTGGCAGCCCTGTAGGCTTCTTCGCACTCGTTGGCTCCCCGTCGGCAGTCCATGCTCATGTCCTGTCCGAAGTTGGAAGCCGCCCTGGCAAAAGCCCTCAGTTCTTCTACTTGTTTTACATTAGCGTCTCTCATCGTGGCCGTTTATCTCACGCTATTGTATTGTTCGATGGCCGTTGCCTTCTTGTGCACGAAGCGACTGTGCTCATCAAGCAGTTCCACAAGGCGTGCCACCTGATCTATGTAGGTGTCGAACTCATCGGTAAACTCGCGGTTCACTTTGTCGTCCCATCCTTCGTTTACACGGTAGACCTCAGTCTGTATACTCTTGATGAGTGCCACCATCTCGTCTTCGCTGGTCTTCAGGAAGTTTCCAAAGGCGTGCAAGTCTTGCGCACTTACCACGCCGGCGTCTTTTAATGCCATAGTCTTCTGGTTTATTGCATGTTGGGATTAATCGTTGTTGCCCATCACATAGGGGGTAAAGGTCTGTGTGTCGCCATTCTCGTCGAGATATACGGCACGCAACAGATCAGCCTTGTCGTTCAGACGGTCGAGCCTGATGTTGTCGATGGGCAGTTTGTTCTGCACTTCTGCGGGACATTTCAGCAGTACCATGTTTGCAAACCATTGTCGCAGGTCGTTGCGCTGCACCCTGTCGCCGTCGGCCAGGATGTTGGCTGGCTGGTTTACCTGCATGATAATATGTACATGGCTCTCGCCGCCTTCCTTTAGCAGGTATAGAAGTTGTTCTTGCATGGATACTTCTCGCTGTACACCGCCGGTCGTGGCGAACGGCTGTATGCGGGATGAGCGCGATGCAAATCCGAATCTCTCGCGGCGTTCATCGGTTTCCGTCCGCTCACTTTCCTGCCCAGTAGCATTGCTTGTGACAGGCTCTTGCAGTTGCGGTACCATTTCGGTGAGCAGGCGTCGCATCTTCTCTTCTGCCAAAATCATCAGTACGTTCGCTTCTTTCTGTGGATTCTCCTGCTTCACAATGTTACTGAGGCGTGCTATCTCGTTCAGTCGTTCTTTCTTCGATCTTAGAATCTTCACATTGTCCATCTGTTCCAATTGGTTGAACATCGGTTCGCGCAGGTCGAAGCGGTCATCGTCGTCGCCAGGGTTGTCGAAGATGCTCACATTCACTTTCTTGCCGCCTCCATATGTCTGCATGGCCAGGGAGAGGGCGGCACCAAAAAACACACGTTCGGCCTGCAACTCGTCGTTGATGCCTGTTATGAGCACGTTGCTGCCGTCTTCTTTCTTCAGCGGTATCATAATGTCTTCGCGCTTCACGCTGACCGATTTGCCCACCATGGCGACGGGATAACGCTCCTTGCGGTCGCCAGTGTCAGGCATGTGATACACATCTTTACCGCTGAATACGAAGTTGTTGCGGCCTGCCGGACGCTCGTTCTTCTTGAGAATGGTCTGCTTGGCCTTTTCTTTGAAAGGCCGATAGTCGTAGATGTGCATGAAAGCCTTTGTGGCTTCATGGTAGGCATAGCCTTGTGATAGTGAACCGTTACGGACGGCACCGCCGTCAAACAGTTTGTTGGCATCGTCGCTGGTGGTGACGCGCATCAGATATTTGTTTCTGGCTTCATTCTTTATCTCAGTTGGAATCTCCATGCCGGCAAAGGTCTGTGTGGCAAAGATAAGGGTGACCCCTTGGCTTCGCCCTTCCTTCACAATGTTGGCAATGGTTTTGTTGATGGCTTCCTGCATCTTGCGGTCAGCAGTGTCGGATTCAAATAACTTATGGCATTCGTCTACAACAAGCACGATATAGGGTATGCGCTTGTCGGGATGCTGTTCGTTATAGTTCGCTAGGTTGCCGGCATTGGCATCGGCGATGGTCTTGCCGCGTTCTTCCATCTTCTTGTCCAACTCATTCAGGATTTCGTACACGGCTTGATGGTCGGCACCGTCGATGAGCAGATGGCTCACGTGGGGCATGTCTTGATAGAAACGGAACTCTGCTGCACCCATTTTAAAGTCCATCAGATAGAACTCCAGGTCTTCGGCATGATATTTGAGCATGGCGTTGAGCAGGATGTTATGCAGCAGGAACGATTTGCCAGAGCCGGAGCCGCCCAGCAGAAAGGTGTGGGGCAGGGCTGTGTTGGCATGGAACTCGTAGAAAGTCTCTTGGTGGTTGTTCTCGTCGTAGCCAATTGGTACAACGATGCCTTTTTGGTCAATGTGTATGGGTTGTTGGTCGAACACATTGTTCTGTGCCCTCTCCATACTGGGCTGTAGTATGATGGCTGCTCTTGTCGTGTCGGCACCGCTCTTCACATATTCTTCCAATTTGTTGATGAAGATGTCGCGGCCGTTCTTGAAATCTTCGCCAGGTGCATATACAGTACGGAAATTAAAGGCTTTCTGCAGTTCGTCGCATTCTTTCTGTGCCCGTTCCGACACACCGTTGCTGCCCAATGGCACAGCAATCATATAGTAGCCGTAGCGGGCACCGTTTTGCATAATGCCCGACAGGGCGTCTTTTATGTGGAACACTTCATCGCTGATGCAGTCGGTCCATACAATGACTTCGGTTATGTCTTCTTGGTTCTGTGTGCGTTCGTTGTAGAGTTTCTTCACTTCGCTCAACTGTGCGCTATCGTGAATCACGGTATAAAGGTTGCGGTCGGCGTTCAACTGGCTCAGCATTTTCGAATAGATGCCATCGGTTCTGAAATCAATGAATGTGAAGTGAATCCTGCGTATAGGCATGGCCAACAGGATGGCTGTTATCAAATTACTTGCAGCCCAGAGTGCTGCATCGTTCTTTCCTTTGTCTTCGCGCAGTGGACGGACAATCAAGTTCACGGCATTGTCTACATCGTTTTGCCATTCCATATCGCTGAGGAAGGGCTTTTCCACACCGCCCAGATCCAGATACTCATACACAGGAATGCGTTTCAACTGTTTGCGCTTGCCCGTTTGGTCTTTGATACGCTCATCGGCCTTTGCCTTAATGCGCTCCACGGCCAGACTGTTGCCCTCGTCGTCGCACGTGTTTATCCAGTCGCCACCTTGATAGAAGAAGGTGGAAACGGGATCATTCTTGGTCATTTCAATAAGTAGTGACTCATAGTTGGCATGAAGTTGGCGTATGGCTTCACGTGTCTGATTGAGCATTTGCCGAGTCATTGCCAACTGCTTCTCTGTTTCTTCGCGCTCTTTTTGTGCCTGCAGGGGAGCGTTCTCAATGGCTTGCTCCATACGATGGCGGTTGGTGACCACGTAGTTTTCCGTCTTTTTATAGTCGAAAACACTGTTAGTCAGACCGTCGCACAGCATCTTCAAACCGCTGTAGTGCGGATGCTTGGCCAGATTCTGTGTTATTTGTGTCTTATATTCACTCTTATAGGATAGCAACATCGGTTGCTGGTCGAAATCTAATCTCATGAAAGCATCTTGGCCTTTGCCGGTCAATGCCTGCATGGCCTGCAACGAACGCTTTTCTCTGTTCAGGCTGTCAATGCTCTGCTGGGCAGTCTGTTTGTTGCGTCGTGCCTGCGACAGACGGTCGTTGAGTTCTCTGGCAGGATCGCTGCTCTTCAGTCCGTAACGTTGCATCACGGTGCGTACCCAGTCTTGTGAGGCCAGTATATTGCCATACATAGCAGGTAGGTCGCTTACGGCGTTGCTCAGGTCGGTATAAGCCAGTGGACTGGTTATCATGAAGATGTACTGATATAGCGAAGAGCCTGCTCCGCTGGGCTCTAGATGAAGGCCCCAGTCATCCATTTTCTTGAACCGTTTGATACACCAACCGTTGGGGCTGGCATATACACACACATTGTAGCACATGGCCTTGCGTGCAACATAGCCTGACAGTTCGGCAAAGTCGTTGCGCTGTTGCTGTGTCTTGTTTAATTCATTTTTCAGGTTTTCTATTTCTTTTACCACAGCGGGCGTGTCCAACTTGTTGGCTTCGCTGATGCGTGCTTGTTCGTTTCTTGTCTTGTTATCAATGTCGGCCAGTTTTCTGTTCACGGTCTCGGCACTGTTCTTCTGGTAGAATCCTCTCCACCATGCTTCGCTGTGCTGCTGGAAACTCTTGACAATGCTGTCGAAGTTTTTGTAGGCTTCCTTGGCTTTGGCCGTATCGGTTTCGGCTTGCTTGCTTAGGGTTGTGATATTCCTCTCCAGTTGACTAATGGATTGTTCCAGTCTTGCCTTTTCTGTGTAAAGAGCCGGCAGTTTTTTTATATCGTTGATTGTACTCATGGCTTATTAGTGTATAGGGGTTATTTCTTTTCGTTGGTCATCATACAATGGCCGCAGCGCATGATTTTAGCATTGTTGCTCTTCAGTTCGCCATTGGTCATGTTGCTATTGTCGCTACCGTCGGCATTGAGATAGCGGAAGTGCTCAACGGCATTCAGGTAGCGTGGCGTGTTTCCATACCACGACAGGGCAAAGTGCCCGCAATGGGGACAGCGCTTGTCAGTCTCGGAAACGGCTATAACCAGGCATATAACCGCCATCAGTCCCCAGCCAGCAATGTCAATAATCCATGAAAAGAGCCCTTCATAGAGCCAGTCGTTGTAGCCTATCCATATCATGGCGGCAATCGTTCCGAAAATAATAATGCTTTCTATGATGCTGTTTTTGATGAATGGCAGATAGAGTAGGGGCATATAAATATAATATGGTATGACGAATGCCCGTGCAGGCGCAAAATCCCAATAGAAAGTCCAGTAGAGTATGGCTGTAAGAATGAGGTGGCGCCAGATACTGCCATCATTGCGTGTCAGTGCCAGTATGCCGAAAAGAATAGCATAAATCCAGAACAAATAGTTTTTTACGTAGTACATCCATGAGCCGAAATAGGCTGCGGCTCCTGTGCCGGCCAGCCGCTTCAGTTCCTGTCGCTTCAAGTCTTTGAAATAAGCGTTGATCTTTTCGTTGGACAGTTGCATAGGCATGGATATCGTTTTTCCGGCATATGTCTCGGCAAAAGAGGGCGGAACGTCGTGCAGTTCTACTTCATATTGTTGCATGGCTTCGTTGAGCGTAATCCTTACGCTATAGTCAGCCTGCCCGTTGGTTAGTGGTTCTTCGTTGGCAACTAAACCTGTTCGAGGCTCTGCGCTGAATGTCACCACCCGTCCGTCGTTATATTTGATACCCGTGAATTCAAGCATCATTACTGGGTCGTAGCCCGTTGTGAGCAATGCGAAACTGCCATAATTACGATCATCATCGAGTTTGATGATAAGGCGTTGCTTGAAATTGGTTTCTGAAATGATAGTGTCGGTGAATACGCGATTGTCATCAACGGTGTGGCTGTTGCCGAAGCAACTTGACAGCAATAGCATACAGACCACGCATGAGAACAAAAGAACAAGTCTCTTCATGTTGTCTTTTAGGTTTTAGTTGTTTGATTTTATGAACTGCAAAGATACAAAAAACTTGTCACAGTTCATGGGAATGCATTGTTAAAAATGATAAACGCTGCAGGATTCTGTTTTGGCTTTCATTGACAAAACGGTAGTATCTTGTGCATCAGATCCCATCCACTAGGATATAGCAGCAGGAGCATTGAAAATAATTATGGCCATTATTATCGAAATTATGGCCAAAATTTATAAAATAATGGCCATAATTATTTCAAGGTATGGATTGAAAGGATGTCAACGGTAACGGAATGAGCAGACCATTCCTGCTCCGCACTCATGCCTCTTCCGTGTCTGGTGTGGCAAGGATGATGCTGGTGGCACCAAGGGTGAAGAGGGTGCCGCCGTGGATGATGCGGCGCTCGCCAGGGCGAAGCTCCACGTTGTCTACAAAGGTGCCGGTGTTGCTGTTGTTGTCGCGCAGGGTGTAGCGCAGGCGGCCGTGCTTGTCGCGGCCCACGCTGAGGGTGCAGTGGTTGAGGTCTACGCTGGGGTCGACGGTCTCGAAGGGGGTGTTGACGGGATTGCCCTTCTGGTAGCGTCCTATCACGTTGTCGCCCGCCTGCAGAGGGATGACTTGCTTGTAGTGGAACATGTTCTCGATGACGACGATGCTGCCATATGCCGACTCGGCTATCTGCTGACTGGTGTCTGCTTTGTTCTCCTCTTTCTGCGTGTCACGCAGTTTGGATATGCCGATGCGGATGCCAAACTGCTTGCCGCAGTCGGGACATTGGAATACCAGTGACTGGCCGGCCACGTATTTGGTTTCATCGAAAATGATGTGATTGTCGCACTTGGGACAGCGTACTCGCTTCATATACCTTATTTTATCTCCATCACCCAACTCTCGCGGAAGAGGCTGCTCTGGCTACGCAGGCTCCTGAGTTGAGCGCTTGCCTCATCGACAGTAGGATAGGATCCGTAGACCACACGGCGGAATTTGCTTTCAAGGATATAAGCCTTGTCGAAGCCTTTCTTGTCTAACCGTGCGATGAAGTCTTCGGCATTGCGACGGCTCACCTGACTGGCCATGACGATGCAGTAGGACGGCTCGCCGGAACGCTCGGCGCCCGAGACCTGCTCGCTTGCTACCGCAGGGTCGCAAGAGGGGGAGGGGAGACTGGGAGTGGCTTCGGCTTTTGCCGATGTGCTACCGAGGGGCAAGAAGGCGCTCTGCTGGACGGTGGTGGACATCTGGCTGTTAGTGATGGGGGTGCCTATCATGAGGAAGGCGGCGATGGCGGCTGCGGCGGCAACGGCGTTGCGCAACCATGACATCTTAATGGTGATGGCATCGGCATCGGTCCGCTCTTCCTTCTTTTCTTCTCTCTTTGCCCGCTGCCTGATCTCTACGGTGCCGAGACCATAGAGTTGCGGGGTGAGGATGCCGGCCTCGCAGGGCTCGAAGGTGATGTTGCCCTCTCTGTTGATGGCAAGGGTGCCGATGTCGGTGAGGCTGTATTCGCCTTCGGCTTCCAGGTGCTGCTTCAGTTCATTTACTTCGGCCTGTATGCGGCGAAGTGCTTCAGGGTAACTGATGTCGTAGGCTTCGATGTATGACTGGACGAGCAGCGAGTCGTTCATCTTGAGCCGGGGGTTGAAGCCGAGTGTGCGCAGGGGCGGGAGAAAAACATGCTCCTGATGGTCGTAGCGTGCCTCAACATGATGGGCCATGAATCCTCCAAGGTCGGGGACGATGACGCAGTCGTTGCTCAATAGCAAAATCTCGATATGTCTGTTCAGTTCAATCATGCCGCAAAGGTAAGGCTTTTTTCTGAGATGAACAAAAAAAAACGGGAAAAAACACGCTGCTTACAAATATTTTTCTTACTTTTGCACTTTGAAAAAGAAAAGAAAAACTGGTATGGAATTTAAGGAAACCTCTATCAAAGGTGTTTATGTGATTGAGCCTCGTGTATTTAAAGATGCACGCGGATATTTCTTCGAGGCGTGGAAACAGGAGGAGTTCAATGCGCATGTGGGGCAGGTGGACTTCATTCAAGACAACGAGTCGATGTCGTCGCGAGGCGTGCTACGCGGCCTTCACTATCAGAAGGGTGACTGCTCGCAGGCAAAGTTGGTGAGAGTCATTAAGGGCCAGGTACTGGATGTGGCAGTTGACCTGCGGCGCAGTTCGCCTACCTTCGGGCAGCATGTGATGGTGGAACTGAGTGGCGACAACAAGCGCCAGTTGTTTATTCCACGGGGTTTTGCCCATGGCTTTCTGGTGCTGAGCGACGAGGCAATCTTTACTTATAAGGTGGATAATGTGTATGCGCCTAAGGCTGAGGCCGGCATCCGCTGGGACGACCCGGCACTGGGCATTGACTGGCCCATTGACCGCAGCGAGGTGCTGACGAGCGATAAGGATTTGAAACTTCCGTCGTTGGCGGAAACGGAGGGTTTTTGAAGGGTGAAGCGCCTTCACGCTTCGTTAGCGGGGCGCTTCTGTGAGCCACGCATCGATGAGGCGGCGGGCTATAGATAGTTTTTCAGGAAGTTTGGGCAGGTTGGAACGGTGGAACCAACCTGCCTTCTTCAGTTCCTCGCGCTGCACATGAAGCGTGCCGCCGGCATAGTCGGCGGTGAAGCCTACCATCAGACCGCTGGGGTAGGGCCATGGCTGCGAGTCGAAGTAGCGTATGTTATGGATGGTGAGCCCCGTTTCTTCCATTACTTCGCGCCTGACCGCTTCTTCCAGTGTCTCTCCCGTTTCCACGAAACCGGCTATGAGGCCGTAATGGTCGCTCTTGAAATTGCGCCCGCGAGCCATCAGGATCTCATCGTCGCCACGGCGGATGAGCACGATGACGGCCGTGGCCAGTTGGGGCCACACTTCTTTGCCGCACATCTCGCAGCGCTTGCTGATATCGGTGTGGAAGTGCATCTGCCCGCCACACACGCCGCAGTACTTGGTGTTGCGGTGCCAGTAGAGCAGTTCGGCGCATTTGCCTGCCTTCAAGTAAAGGGCTTCGGGCAGTTTGTAGTAGCACTGCCGCAGGGGGAAGGCTTCCAGTGCCGTGGCGGTGGGCTCGCTGATCTCATAGGCTTTCACTTCTACGCCGTCAAGTGGCGTCACGTTGAGCATGGTGGTCCATGGCTTTATCTCTGTTGGCGGCTCTTCGCAAAGGGGTATGGTATAGGTGTCGTCGCCTGTGGGCTGGAGCATCAGGCTGTCTTTGCAGAACACGAAATAGTAGCGCTTCATGTGTCAGTCTTCACCAAATAGTAGTTTGCGGTCGCGGTTGCCTGCGGGCACTGTCCACTCCTCGGGAATGAACTTCCAGTTGTGTGCCGCCTGTGGGCTGACGGTGCTCTGACGCTCTATCTCTTCCATGAGATAATGGCGCAGGTCGAGTGGCGACTGGTAGATGATGCGGCTGCTGAGTTCTTCCTTCGGTATGCCGGCGCCTTTCGTCAGCAGGTCGCCGCCGCCATTGCCGCGATAACTGTTCATCACAACCTTGTATGTCTTATCCAGTTGAAAGGGTGTTCCGTCACTCATCTGTAAGATGCTGATTTTTTGGCCGTTAGGTTTGGTTACATCAACCATATAGTCGATGCCGGATGCCGAGTCGAAGTTGAAGGTGAAGTTGAGGAAACCCATGCGCTGCTGGTCGCCTCTGGAGTCGTTGTTCAGCAGCAGAAGGTGGTCGTCGGCGCTGGTCATGGTGTTAACCCATCGGCCGTAACTCTCTTCCAGATGGCCTTTTATTTCGTGTCCGGTCATGTTGAGCACGTAGAGTTGGTTTTCGAAGCGGTATAGTTTGAACATGTCAGACATATAGACATCGCCGGCGTCAATCTTGTTGTCGAAGGCCAGGGGCGCATTGAACGATATGTCGGCGCCGGAGATGCGCAGTTGCAGGCTGTGGATGAAGTCGGTGAAGGCGGCATTGCCGAAATAGCAGTCGCGTGTGCTGATGGTGTTCTCGAAGCGCCCTATGCGCCGGCCCACGTATTCTTTTATACGGTCGATGTCGGGCTGGAAGTGGTTCACCATCTGCTGGTCTACGGGCTCGTCCTTTACGCTGACAATGTTGCCTTTGATGTCCTTCTTCTTTAGTATGCCGTCGGTATAGGTCAGTTCTATTTGTGCTTCGGCCACGTTCAGTGCCCAGCACGAGGGATCGAGCGTCAGCACCTTCTGGCCGGCCTTGTTCGTAATCCACTCGTTGTGTACAATATGGTCGTGACCGTAGAACACGATGTCGAAGCCGGGCACTTCGCGTGCTACGACGGCCGAGGCGTCTTCTAGCGCGTCGTCTAATACCAGTCCGCCGTCTTTGCCGCTATGAAACAGTCCGACGACGATGTCGGCATGTTCCACTTCGCGTACATGCTTAACCCATAGGCGGGCACTGCTCACCATTTCATGGAATGCCAGACCTTCAAACTGAGCCTCGTTGAGCCAGCAGGCCATGGTGGGTGTGAGCATGCCGATGACGGCTATCTTGACGCCGTCGCGCACAAACAGGGCATAGGGCTTCAGGTAGGGCTTGCCTGTCTTCGCATCCACGACATTGGCACCCAGCACGGGGCAGTTCACCTCGCTGATCCATTTGTCGTAGACGGCGTGTCCCGGTTCGATATCGTGGTTGCCAATGGTCTCGGCATCGTATTTCATGTAGTTCACCACCTTGGCGGCCATGTTAGGCTCGTTGGTCATCACGTAGTTTGACCAGTAGTTGGTGGGCTGTCCTTGCAGGATGTCGCCGTTGTCCAGAAGCAGCAGATTGTCGCCATATTGCTGGCGCTGTTTCTCTACGTAGGTGTTAACACGCGCCATGGTGCCTTTTGTGGCTTTTCCTTCAATAAAATTATAAGGAAAGAAACATCCGTGCACATCGCTTGTCTCAATGATGCGCAGGCTCACAGTCTTTGTTTGTGCCATGACATTGTTGGTAAGTAGTAGCAGGCCGATGACAGCCGTAAGTGTCTTTTTCATAAACATATTGGTAATTTTGAGGCAAAAATACGAAAAATCTTTCAAATGCGCATCGTTTTTCAAGAAAAAAATGTGCCATTAGATGTTTCGGCATGATAATTGCTGTCCTTTTTATGAAAGAAAGGAGACATGAACTATGGCATTTATTGACTATTACAAGATTTTGGGAGTTGACAAGAACATACCGCAGAAGGATGTGAAAAAGGCTTATCTGAAGCGAGCCAAGCAGTTTCATCCCGACTTGCACCCCGACGACCCGAAGGCAAAGGCTAAGTTCCAGGCCCTGTCGGAGGCATACGATGTGATTGGCGACCCGGAGAAGCGCAGAAAATACGACCAGTATGGCGAGCAATGGAAGCAGGCTGATGCCTTTGGTGCCAGCGGCGAAGGTTTTGGAGGCTACTCGCAGGGTGGCGGTTCGCCGTTCGAGGGCTTTGACTTCTCGTCTTTTGGCAAAGGCGGGGGCGGCTTTTCTTCGTTCTTTGAAACACTGTTCGGTGCAGCGGCTGCAGCCCGTGACGGCGGTGGCTTCGCCCATCAGCAGCCGCAGGAAACGCAGGCCTCAGTTTCTATAGATATGTATACAGCCTTGCTTGGCGGCGACATCATCGTGACCGTACCCGACGGGCGACGCCTGCGCCTGAAGGTGAAGCCCGGCACTCAGCCCGGCACGAAGGTGCGTCTGCGCGGAAAGGGACAAAATGGCACAGACCTGATTATCGCCTTCCAAGTCACGCTGCCCACATCGCTTAGTCCCCGCCAGCAGGAATTGCTGCGGCAGATGCAGCAAGCCTCATAATAATTCTTAATTCTTAGTCCTTTCTCCTTAATTTTCTTGTCAGTGTGGGCTTTTTTTCGTACTTTTGCGACAAAAGACGCAAAGAATGAAAAGACCATATATACTATCTGTATTATTCCTTATAATGCCTCTGACGGTAAATGCCCAGAAAATTACGCTGGGCTCGTGTGTAACCAAGGACGGTGGCGACTATAGCGGTGAGATGACCGCAGGCAAACCACACGGAAAAGGCAAGACTACCTGGAAGAACGGCAATGTCTATGAAGGCGAATATGTAAAAGGCAAGCGCGAAGGCCATGGCATCTATACTTTCTACGACGGTGAACGCTATGAAGGCCAATGGATGCAGGACCACCAGCATGGCAGGGGCACCTATTATTTCCTTAATAATAATAAATATGTGGGCCTCTGGTTCAAGGACTTCCAGCAGGGGCAGGGCGTCATGTACTATTTCAACGGCGATGTATACACGGGTATGTGGCACGAAGACAAGCGCAACGGCAAGGGGAAATACGTATTTGCCGGCGGTGCCTACTACGACGGTGAATGGAAAGACGACAAGAAATGGGGCCGAGGATACTTTGACTGGGCCGACGGTTCGTCGTATGACGGACAGTGGGCCGATAATATGCGCAACGGAGAGGGTACCTATAAGTATGCATCCGGCGACATCTATGTGGGCCAGTGGGTTAACGACATGCAGCATGGAAAAGGCATCTACCGCTTCCAGAACGGCGATATCTACCAGGGCGAATATGCCCGTGGCGCCCGAACGGGCAATGGCATCATCAACTATGCCAATGGCGACAAATACAGTGGACAGTTCCGCGATGGTGACAAGCATGGTCAGGGCACACTGATATGGGCTAATGGTAACACATACAGTGGCCAATGGCAGGCAGACAAACCCAACGGCAAAGGCAAACTGACCACGAAAGCCGGTGATGTGGTCGAGGGACAGTTTAAAAACGGTCAGCCCGAAGGTGAGTGCATAGGCCATCTGGCCAACGGCTCCAAGTATAAAGCCATGTTCAAGAACGGCCTTCGCAACGGTGCCGCCATTGAGGAAGACAAGGATGGCCTGCGCTTTGAAGGCAGTTATGCCGACGGAAAGCGCGATGGTGATTTCGTGGAAAAAGACCGCAATGGCAACATTGTGGCAAAGGGCACCTATAGCCACGGCTATCGTAAGGAGAATAAATAAAATCTTAAAAACTATACATTATGATTATCGACACGTTAGACAATTTGAGCAAATATGTAGGCGTAAACCCGCTGTTTGCCGATGTGGTAGAATTCCTGAAGCATAACGACCTCGCCGCTATGGAGGCAGGCAAGTATCCTATCAAGGACAAAGACCTCTTTGTCAACATAACCACGGCCAAGGGAAAGGCTCCCGACGAAGCCGTGATGGAGACCCATGTCAAGATGATTGACATTCAGATTCCTCTTGATGCACCTGAAACCTATGGCTATACACCATTGTGCCGCTTGCCGCAGGTGGAATATAACGCAGAGAAGGACATTACGAAATATCCCGATGTCCTTGCAGAGAGTTTCATCGACTGTCAGCCTGGCATGTTTGCCATCTTCTTCCCGCAAGACGGACACGCACCGTGTATCTCCATGTCACCCGAGATAAAAAAGGCAATTTTCAAGGTAAAGGCATAAGACTATGGCAACGACAAAGAACACAGCAAAGAAAACTGAGGAACAGCCTAAGCATATAGGACTTGTACAGAACGACTCGTGGCTCGAACCATACGAAGAGGCTATCCGCGGACGCCATGACCACGCAGTGTGGAAACTGAATCAACTGACAAGAAACGGAAAGAAAAGCCTGAAAGACTTTGCTTCCGGCCATCTTTATTTCGGACTGCACAAGCAGTTGCGCGGATGGGTGTTCCGCGAGTGGGCACCGAATGCCACGGAAATCTATCTTATTGGCGACTTCAGCGACTGGAAGGAAGACGAGAAATACAAACTGAAGCGCATTGAAGGCACTGGCAACTGGGAACTGAAACTGCGCGAGCGCGACTTGAAGCACGGCCAACTCTATAAGATGAAAGTCAGATGGAACGGCGGCGAGGGTGAGCGCATACCGGCATGGTGTCGCAGGGTGGTGCAGGACGAACAGACAAAAGTGTTCTCTGCACAGGTCTGGAACCCGGCCAAAGGCTATGATTTCAAGAAAACGAACTTCAAACCGAAGAAGAACCCGCTGCTCATCTACGAATGCCATGTAGGCATGGGACAGGATGCCGAAAAGGTGGGCACCTATGCTGAGTTCCGCGAAAACGTGTTGCCACGTGTCATCAAAGGCGGCTACAACTGTATACAGGTCATGGCCATTCAGGAGCATCCCTACTATGGCTCCTTTGGCTATCATGTGTCATCATTCTTCGCACCGTCGAGCCGATTCGGTACACCGGAGGAATTGAAGGAACTGATTGACGAGGCACATAAGAACGGCGTGGCTGTCATCATGGACATTGTGCACTCACATGCCGTGAAGAACGAGGTGGAAGGCCTGGGCAACCTGGCAGGCGATCCTAACCAGTTCTTCTATCCCGGCGATCGCCACGAGCATCCCGCATGGGACTCGCTCTGCTTTGACTATGGCAAGGACGAGGTGATGCACTTCCTGCTCTCCAACTGCCGCTACTGGCTTGAGGAATACAAGTTCGACGGCTTCCGCTTCGACGGCGTTACCTCCATGCTCTACTACAGCCACGGACTTGGTGAAGCCTTCTGTGGCTATGGTGACTATTTCAACGGACATGAAGACGACAATGCCATCTGCTATCTCACACTGGCTAATAAACTCATTCACGAGGTGAATCCAAATGCCATCACCATTGCAGAGGAAGTGTCTGGTATGCCCGGACTGGCTGCAAAGTTTGAAGACGGTGGCTTCGGCTTCGACTATCGCATGGCCATGAACATTCCTGACTACTGGATCAAAACCATTAAGGAGCAGCCCGATGAGAACTGGAAACCCAGCAGTATCTTCTGGGAAGTCAAGAACCGCCGCCCGGATGAGAAGACCATCTCGTATTGCGAGAGCCACGACCAGGCTCTGGT